>DASPRI010000069.1:0-2497 GCA_035624535.1 Burkholderiales bacterium | reverse complement strand
TTCACGGCATGATGCATGCCGCGCGCGAGTTGATGCTCAGATCTTCAACCGAAGCGCCTTTCACGGCATTGCGTCCTACATTGATTTATGGCGCGGCGGATCCTCATAACGGCTACGGTCCCAACCGCTTCCGCCGCCAGGCTGCGAAAGGAGAGCCGATTACTCTTTTTGGAGAAGGCGAAGAAAAGCGCGACCATGTCGCAATTGAAGATGTCGCAACGCTAGCTGCGCTCGTTCTGGAGCACCGCAGCGTGGGAGTTCTGAATGTGGCAACAGGAGTATCGACCTCATTTCACGACATCGCCCACATGACAGCCGCCTTATTTCCCAACAAGGTAGTGGTCAAAAGCGTGCCGCGCCAGGGTGCGCGCCCGCACTTGACGCACCGCTTCTTCGACGTTACTGATTGCATAAAGGCGTTTCCCGATTTTCATTACACACCCCTCGATAAAGGTCTTTTGCTTGCTAAGCAAGCTGAGGAAAAAAGGAACCATGGCTGAAGTAAATTTACTGGCGCGCCTGCCTAAGGCCAAGCGCAACATTCAGAAACGCCACGAGGCGCAGACACCGGAGAATATTGCAATTGCACGGCAACATGGCGAAGCGTATTTCGACGGTCCGCGAGAGGTGGGTTACGGCGGCTACCGCTATGATGGCCGTTGGATTCCCGTTGCCGAAGATATCGTGCGCCATTTCAAGCTCAAGCCAGGCGACCGAGTGCTGGACGTAGGTTGTGCCAAGGGTTTTCTGGTCAAGGACCTGATGAAAATCTGCCCGGGGCTTGAGGCGTTCGGTCTCGATATTTCCGAGTACGCGTTGATGCATTGCGAACCTGAAGTGATCGGCCGTTTGCACCTCGGCAGCGCCGACAAGCTGCCTTTTCCCGATAACAGTTTCAGCGCCGTTGTCTCGCTCAATTGCATCCATGATTTAGAACGCGCCGATGCAGTGCGTGCGGTGCGTGAAATCGAACGTCTCGCTCCCGGCCATGGTTTCATTCAGGTGGATTCTTACCGTACCCCGGAACAGCGAGATGTGTTCATGAGCTGGGTGCTATGCGCCAAGTTTCATGATTACCCGGATGGCTGGATTAAGTTGTTCAAGGAAGCGGGCTACACCGGCGATTGGTATTGGACGATAATTGAGTAACTGTTTAAAATTCCAATGAAACAATCTGGAAATTTATGAAAACCTATGTAGTTCTTGGCGGTGGTGGCTCGTTCGGAATTCACACCGCTTTTTATCTGCTAAACCATGCCAAACCGAAAAAAGTAATCGGCATCGGGCGCAATCCTCTGCGGCCCGAGCCATTTTCGCTCAACATCGAGAAGCAGCCTCATTACCAATATCATGCATACCACGTAACGTATGAGCTCGACTCGTTGATGGAGCTGCTGGACAAGGAAAAGCCTGAAGTCATCATCAACTTTGCGGCGCAAGGCGAGGGGGCGGTATCCTGGAAAAAGTCCTGGCGTTTTTTCGAAACAAACTCAATGGCGCTCGCGCGGCTCACTGAGGAATTAATGGCGCGCAGTTATCTGGAGCGCTTTATCCAGATCGGTACTTCGGAACTCTACGGGTCAGTTGATTTCGCCGCCAAGGAAACCACGCCTATACAGCCCACCAGCCCCTACGCTGCGTCCAAGGCTGCGTTCGACATGCATCTGATGTCCATTCACAAGGTGCTTAAATTTCCGATGAACATCATACGGCCGTCGAATGCCTATTGCCCGGGGCAACTTCTGCACCGGATCATTCCAAAAGCAATTGTGTGCGGGCTTACCGGCAGAACGCTTCCGCTGCACGGCGGCGGGAGGGCGGAGAAATCCTATATTCACGCTCGCGATCTTGCCCGCGCTATCCATCTGGTCTCGGAAAAAGCGCCGCTCGGGACGGTATATAACGCCGGCCCCAAAGAGCCGACTTCGATCCGCCGCGTGGTTGAGCTGACTGCCGAAGCGCTAGGCATTCCTTTTGAAAAGCTGTGCGAAGTGACGGGTGACCGGCTGGGGCAGGACGCGCGCTACTGGCTGGATTCGAGCGCGATCAAGCGGGATGCCGGCTGGGAACCTCAAATAGGATGGAAAGAAGGGCTCGCCGAGATGGTTGCCTGGGGCCGCAAGTATCTTGATCAGCTGCGCGACTGGCCGATGGATTATGTGTTGCGTGCGTAACAGATGAAAACCCTGGAGAAAAAAAGAGTAATCGGTGGGCGGACCGAATTCGATGTCTTAGCTGCGCGGCAACGCTGCTTGCGCTACCGTCGGAGAATCCTGGATATTTCGCAGCAAGTCACCGCACTGCATGTCGCGCCGGCTTTTTCCTGCCTCGAGATGGTCGATGTTGTCTACCATGGTCTCATGCGCTGCGATCCGTCGCAGGGCGATCCGGCTTTTGTCGACAGTTTTATTATGTCAAAGGGCCACGGCTGCTTATGGCAGTACGTGATCCTCGAGGATCTCGGAATTTTGACCAAAGCTGATCTGGACCGTTATTG
>DASPRI010000042.1:0-2243 GCA_035624535.1 Burkholderiales bacterium | reverse complement strand
GCGCAGCATTTATCGCCTCAGCTGCTAAATCGGATAAATCGTTCCGTTCAAAATTACATCAGCCGGCATGAATGCTTCTCTATGGAGCAGATATTTATCAAGCACCCCTTTCAGGCGGCAAAAAAATATCAATTATTTGCCTTGTGGAAAAATGCCGCATGGGTTTGCACGCTTCATCCCGTTTCGCCCGAATCTACGAACGGCCCGCACCGTTTCGGGTCGATTCCAGCCTGGAATAATGCAGGAGATCCAAAATCCGCATAAATAGGCTGTAATTTGGCAACTGATTTGGTCTAAAGTATTAGGCAGTAATCTGCGCGATACTGGGGAGTGCCCGAGCGGTCTAAGGGACCCGCCTCTGAAGCGGCGATTCGCTGGTTCGAATCCAGCCTCCCCAGCCACTGTGGTTTGCGGCTTAAGCGATGTCTGCAGTATGCTCTTTGCAAGCTCTAAGCAGTGAGCGAATTCATGACCGACTACACCGAATTAAAAAAGAAGCAGCGGGCGACCTGGGCGCTCGGTGAATACGATCGTATCGCCGACGGTTTGAAAATCTCGACGGATGAAACTTTGCGCGTCGCAAAAATTCGACCCGGCGAACGCGTGCTGGATCTGGCAACCGGTACCGGCATCACTGCGATCGCGGCGCGCGAGCGCGGGGCGCAAGTGACCGGCGTGGACCTCACGCCGGAACTCCTCACTGTTGCACGCGCAAAGGCCGCTGCCGAGGGTTTTAAAGATATCGAGTTTCGCGAAGGCGATGCCGAGGCGCTGCCGTTCGATAATGCGAGTTTTGACGTCGTCCTTTCCACATGCGGTCACATGTTTGCGCCAGACCAGCCGCAGGTTGCGGCCGAACTCGCCCGCGTAACCCGTTCGGGCGGGCGCGTCGTATTCCTCGCGTGGACTCCCGAGGGCGGCCTCGGCACCTGGTTTCGCATTACGAACAAACACTTTTCGCCACCCCCCGGAGTGGCCAGTCCCTTCAATTGGGGCGATCCTGATAAGGTGCAACCATTGCTCGGCAGTGCGTTCCGCGAAATCCGCTTTGTTCGCGGAGATTGTCCCCAGTTTGGCGCCTCGCCCGAAGAAATCTGGGAACTTTTCTCGACACGATACGGGCCAACTATTCGCGCGGTCGCAAGCCTGCAGGGTTCTGCATTGGAAGCGTTCCGTAATGACATGCTTACGTTTCTCATCGGCTATCGCGCCGCCGATGGCAAGGTACGCTGGGGACGCGAATATCTCATCACGCGTGCGATCCGTGTGTGAAGCTTCTGCTTTCAGGCAAAAGCACACATTCAGATTCCGGCCCATCCAGTCGCTGGGGAAAACAAAAAACCTGCGCAACGCGGGTTTTCTGTGGGTGCCGTTGACTTACCGAGCGGTAGCGCCGGCCCCGTTTTGCTACCGCTCGCCCTGATTCAGTAGCATTCTCCTGCTTTGTTTATGGCTAGAATTGCTTTCGTTTGGGAATTGTAAAACCGGAGCATCTGTTTAGGGTCCAGCGCGCTACCACGGCGCAATTGATGCAAGAACCATTGGATCATCCAGCGAGACACGGCGAGCCCACTTGCGCCGGTCATAGCCGGTCACGCCCCGCACATCCTTTTTTCGCCGGTCCTTCAGGGCGCGCCTGTTGAACTGTATTTTCGTGAAGTGAACAGAGATGTCTCCCGCAATCGCCCGTGTCACGGGGATAGTTTGTCTCCCACGTGGCTCAGCCCAAGCTGCAGCCAGGTAGCTTAATAACGAATGGTGCAAAGTGCCCTCCTCGAGCTTTAAGCTGCTTCAAGCATGGTTCAATGAAATTTTTTATCGTTTGATCTTCTTGCCGTGATCTAGCAATTGCTATGCCAGCGCATTAACCGCTTCTTTGCTTTTGATTAATCGAAAAATACTAGGGGAGCAGTTCAGCTGAGTATGTATCAGTTCGGATACACATTTAGGGTTGCTAGGGGAAATTGAATGAGCGCCGGGGAATTAGAATCTGCGACGAACGGAAAATGCATTGGAAACTGTCTGTATTGGGTAAGGAAATTGATCAATTAGTCGAGAAAGCAGTGGCGAGTTAAATGCTTTGGCCGATAGACTTGTAAATGTTTCATCCTTGAAACATAAAATTGAGGGGCATGAAAAAACGAAATGGTTGCGTTTGGCCAGGAGCGGACACTCGCAAGGCCATAGCAAGCGCATGGTGTTAGCGCTTGGAACCTTGCTCGGTGCACAGAACACGACGCCTG
>DASPRI010000039.1:0-24130 GCA_035624535.1 Burkholderiales bacterium | reverse complement strand
CGCGGCGAGCGCAGCCAGTCCGGCCGTTTCGGTACGTAAAACGCGCTCGCCCAAAGTGACCGGAATGAAATCGGCAGCACGAGCCAAGCGTTCTTCCTCTGGCGTTAATCCGCCCTCCGCTCCCACCAGCACGATTATCCCGCCGCTCTTGTATGCGAGCCGCTTGAAGGACGATCCCCTCTCCGGACAAAGCATCAAGCGCAGCATACCCTGCTCCGCGCTGCCGACGAACTGATTTACCGTAATCATGTCGCCTATCCGTGGGATGCGGTTGCGCCCGCATTGCTCGCAAGCCGCGATCGCGACCCTGCGCCAGTGTTCCACACGCTTGCGCGCTTGCGCGGCGCCGGTGCGCTCCGAACTGCGCTGACTCACAAGCGGTTGTATCGTGGCCGCGCCCAATTCAACGGCTTTTTGCACCGTCAGGTTCATTTTCTCGGCCGATTGGAGTGCTTGCGCCAGAACGATGTGCAGCACCGATTCCCGCTCGATGTTTTGCCGTTCGCCGGTCAGTACCGTCACTTGGTTCTTGAGAATCCGGACAATCCTGGCCGGATATTCTCCGCCTTGGCCGTTAAACAATACGACCGCTTCCTTTTCGCGGAGGCGCAATACCTTCGCAGCGTGATGCGCGGCCGCGTCATCAAGACAAATTTCGCGATGCGGAGCTAGATCTCGGGAATGAAAAAGGCGCGCTGTAGTCATAGAAGTCCATGCTCAGATGTAAGTGCATGATAATATAAAGACTGAACAAGAGATTAATGGAGAAAACCATGGTAAGTCTGCAAACCCCGATTTGTAATTTTGGCTGGAAAGCGGTGGATTTCGCCCTTCAAGGTGTCGATGGTAAGCGCCACAGTCTAAAGGATGTCCGCGGTGAGAAAGGCCTGCTGGTGATGTTCATCTGCAACCACTGTCCGTATGTAAAAGCCGTGCGCGAGCGCATCGTGCGCGATTGCAAAGAACTCAAGGAAAATGGCATCGGCAGCATTGCCATTATGTCCAACGATCCCACCGATTACCCCGAGGATTCGTTTGACAATATGGTGAAGGTCGCGCGTCAATTTAATTTTCCCTTTCCTTACGTGCTCGACGATACCCAGGAAATCGCAAAGGCATACGGCGCGGTATGTACGCCGGATTTTTTCGGGTTCAATTCCAAACTTGAGCTGCAATACCGCGGGCGCCTTGACGCTTCGCGCACCAATGTCGTGCCCAATGCCCGGCGCGAGCTGTTTGAGGCCATGCAGCAAGTCGCGCGCACCGGCCGGGGGCCGCAAGAACAAATTGCCAGCATGGGCTGTTCGATCAAGTGGAAGTATGGAAACCCTGATTAAGTCGGTCATTCGTGCCGTACGCGAAGTAGCGCAGGCCGAAATCATGCCGCGTTATTTGCAGGTGGCGCAGCAACGAAAAGCCGACGGCAGCCTTTACACCGAAGCCGATATCGCGGCGCAGGAGGCGCTTGCAGCCAAGTTGCGCCAAATTCACCCAAGCCCGGTGCTCGCCGAAGAAATGAGCCGTGAGCAGCAAGCTGAACAATGGCTCGCCGGAGATTCTGGCTTATGGTGTGTTGACCCGATTGACGGTACTTCCAATTTCGTCAATGGTCTGCCCTATTTCGCGGTTTCCGTCGCGCTGATGAACAAGGGCCGCAGTGTCCTTGGGGTCATTTACGACCCGGTATCGCACGAAATGTATTACGCCGAGAAGGGCGCTGGGGCCTACCTTAACGGCGAGCGGCTCCCAATCAACGAATCAGAAAAGGAATTGCACCAGTGCATGGCGAGTGTGGATTTTAAGCGCATCAGCACCAACCTGGCGCGGCAGCTAGTCGGAACGCCGCCTTATTCCTCACTGCGCAATTATGGCGCAAGTACGCTGGAATGGTGCTATGTCGCCGCCGGTCGTTTTGACGTATATCTGCACGGTGGTCAGAGACTGTGGGATTATGCAGCGGGTTCGCTGATACTCGAAGAAGCGGGGGGAATGATGTGCTCTCTTAAGTCGGATGATTTCTGGGCTGATGATTTATGGAAACGCTCGGTGATCGCGGCCCGGAACCCAACTCTGTTCCACGCGTGGAAAACGTGGCTGCGCGCACGGCAGTAGTTTGCCATCCACAAACTGCATTTCTGCCCATTGTTCGTCTCCCGGCGCCGGTAGATAAGCAGCTTAGCTAAATCGCTGCATAGCAGCACGCTGCGCCGCATTTGTGAAGGCTTGGGGAGGCGATTACAATATCTATATGAAGCCAGTCAACCTGACTAACCACTTTCTGATCGCCATGCCCAACATGGCGGATCCTTACTTTGCCAAGAGCTTGACCTACATCTGTGAGCACAACGAGCAAGGCGCGCTCGGAGTGGTGATCAATCGTCCCATTGACATGACCCTGCAAGCCCTGTTCGAGCAAATCAGCATTCCGCTCGGTGAACCCCGCTTGCGCGGCATCGCGGTGCACTTCGGGGGACCGGTGCAAATCGACCGCGGGTTCGTATTGCACAGACCCCTGGGTGACTGGCAATCTACGCTCGCAGTCAACCAGGAGCTCGGTCTCACCACGTCCAAGGATATACTGCAGGCGGTGGGACGCGGCGATGGGCCGCGCCAAATCCTGGTCACCTTGGGATATGCCGGCTGGGCGCCTGGGCAACTCGAAAACGAGCTCGCGCAAAACGCCTGGCTTTCGGTGCCTGCCAAAAGCAATGTCATTTTCGACTTGCCCCCGGAAGACCGCCTGTCCGCAGCGATGGACTTGCTGGGTGTCAACTTCGCCACCTTATCCGAAGACGCAGGCCATGCGTAATTCACAATAAGGCGTTCATGAGGGAACAACGCGCTCACGCCACGCGCTACGCATCCGGCCGCAGGACAGGCACAATTTTAGCGTTCGACTTTGGCACAAAGCGCATTGGCATTGCGGTCGGCGATTTAGCGCTGGGCATTGCTCATCCGTTGACCACGCTTGAGTCAGCGCAGAACGAGCAGCGTTTTAACGCGATTGCCGCATTAATCAAAGAATGGCAACCAGTGCTGCTAGTGGTCGGGCTCCCGGCTCACATGAACGGTGGCGAGCACGAGATGAGCAGACTGAGCCGCGGTTTCGCGCTGCGGCTGCAACAGCGCTTCAAGCTCCCCACGTTCCTGGTCGACGAGCGCCTGAGCTCGCACACAGCCGAGCGATCGCTGGCCAAGGCTGGCATGTCGCGCAGCAAAATCGCGATTGACCAGGTGGCGGCGCAACACATTCTGCAAAGCTTTTTTGATGATCGTGAAACTTCCTGATGCGGAACAATTGGTTTCCGCGCTTGCCGCGCAAATCAAACCCCGGTTCGATTCCAGTACAGCGCTGATCGGAATACACACGGGCGGAGCCTGGATAGCACAAAAGCTGCAACAGCAGCTCGGGCTTAATACTCCCCTCGGCCTGCTCGACATTTCGTTTTATCGCGACGACTTCGCGCGCATCGGCTTGCATCCACAGGTCAAGCCGTCCGATATTCCTTTTGATGTCGAAGGACGCCGCATCATTCTTGTGGACGACGTGCTCTACACCGGGCGCACGGTGCGTGCCGCCATGAACGAACTGTTCGATTATGGACGCCCGGCAAGCATTGAGCTTGCCGTGCTGATCGACCGTGGCGGGCGCGAACTACCGGTATTTGCGCGCTACACCGGAACGACCATAGAGCTCGCGGAAAACCAGAACATTGAATTAAAAAAAGACAAGGAGGGAAGACTGAGCTTACACCTTAACCAAGTGTAGGCCGAACCCACGGGAAGCGTGGGTTAGCTTTTACCCATGATGCTATAATCCGCTTCGCGTACATGCACAGCAACCCGCAGCTTGACAAGAAGGGTGAACTCCAGCACTTACTCACGATCGAAGGGCTGCCTGCAACGCTTCTGACGCAAATACTCGATACCGCCCAATCGTTCATCGGCGTCACCAAGCGCGAAGTCAAGAAACTTCCTCTGCTGCGCGGCAAGGCGATTTTCAACCTGTTTTTTGAACCGAGCACGCGTACCCGCACCACGTTCGAAATCGCCGCCAAGCGGCTTTCCGCCGACGTAATCAATCTCAATGTCGGCACCTCTTCACAGAGCAAGGGCGAAACGCTGCTTGACACCATTGATAATCTGCAAGCGATGCATGCCGATATGTTCATTGTGCGGCACGCGCAAAGCGGAGCGGCGCACCTCATTGCCCAACACGTGGCGCCGAAAGTGCATGTCATTAATGCGGGCGATGGTCGACATGCCCATCCCACGCAGGCACTTCTGGACATGTTCACGATCCGCCACTACAAGCGCGACTTCAACAACCTACGCGTCGCGATCGTAGGCGATATTCTGCATTCGCGGGTCGCCCGCTCGCAAATTCATGCGCTCACTACGCTCGGCGTGCCAGAAGTGCGGGTGATAGCGCCCAAAACCCTGCTGCCTGCGGGCGTGGAAACTCTCGGAGTACACGTTTACCACGACATGCAGCGTGGCCTTAAGGATGTGGACGTTGTAATGATGCTGCGCTTGCAGAGTGAGCGCATGCAAGGACCGCTTCTGCCTAGCGCGCAGGAATTCTTCAAATATTACGGTTTGACTGCGGAAAAACTCGCAGCCGCCAAGCGCGACGCGATTGTCATGCACCACGGGCCGATGAACCGCGGCGTGGAAATCGATTCCAGCGTGGCCGACGGTCCACGCTCGGTAATTTTGCCGCAGGTTACCTTTGGCATCGCGGTACGCATGGCAGTAATGAGCATGCTGGCGGGACATTGAATGAGAATTCAGATAAAAAACGGTCGTGTCATCGATCCCAAAAATAGCGTGGATTCGGTGCAGGATCTATTTATCGCGGCAGGCAAAGTGCTTGCCGTGGGACGTAATCCAGAGCCTTTTCATCCCAATCGCGTAATCGACGCCAGCAATTGCATCGTCTGCCCCGGTTTAATTGATCTTTCAGCCCGGCTCAGGGAACCCGGTCTTGAATACAAAGCGACCTTGGAATCGGAAATGTTGGCCGCCGTTTCGGGCGGCATCACCAGCCTCGCCTGCCCGCCCGACACCGATCCGCCGCTGGATGAACCGGGACTGGTGGAAATGCTGAAACACCGCGCAAAGAGCCTAAATCAGGCGCGTGTCTATCCGCTCGGCGCATTGACCCAAGGACTCAACGGCACGCGCATTACCGAAATGGCGGAGCTCCATGACGCCGGATGCGTCGCGTTCTCTCAAGCCAACGCGCCGCTCAGCGATACGAACCTGCTCATGCGCGCCATGCAATATGCCGCTACTTTTGGTTACACGGTGTGGTTGCGCCCGCAGGATGCCTACCTTGCGCAAGGCGGTGTCGCCCATGACGGGATAGTGGCCACGCGGCTTGGTCTCCCGGGAATACCGTCTTGCGGGGAAACCGTCGCACTTTCAACCATCTTGCTGCTTGCCAAGGAAACCGGAGCGAGCATTCACTTGTGCAGGCTTTCCACTTTCGAAGCCGTGGAAATGGTGCGCCAAGCCAAAGCCCAAGGTTTGCCGATAAGCTGCGACATCGCCGCTACGCATGTACATCTGACCGAAATGGACCTCGGCTTCTTCGACGCCAATTGTAACCTCATACCACCACTTCGCTCGCAGCGAGACCGGGACGCGCTGCGCTTGGGACTCAAAGACGGAACGATAGACGCCTTGTGCTCAGATCACACCCCGGTTGACGATGACGCCAAGCTGCTGCCTTTTGCGGAAGCCGAGAGCGGCGCGACCGGCCTCGAATTGCTCCTTCCGCTCACCTTGAAATGGGCCGCCGAAGCCCAAATTTCCCTTTCGAGGGCACTTGCCAAAATCACTCAAGTTCCCGGGGAGATACTTGGCGTCGATGCCGGCCATCTCACTCCCGGACACGCGGCCGACATCTGCATATTCAACCCCACGAGGTGCTGGAAAGTCGAGCCTATGGCATTGAAAAGTCAAGGAAAAAATACCCCGTTTCTCGGCGTAGAACTGCAGGGGCGGGTGAATTACACATTGGTCGAAGGCCAAGTCGTCTACGAAAGTTAGCCCGCTGCCTGTATAATAGGGCTTGCCGCTCCTGAATCCCTTTCATTATGAACCCCTTGCTTGATTTTTCGGGCCTTCCCCGGTTTTCTGAAATTTTGCCGCAGCACGTGGGCTCCGCGGTGGACGAATTGTTAAAGGAAAATCGCGAATTGGTCGGCCAGTTGCTGGCTCATGGCGGGCCGGCGACTTGGGACAATTTCGTGCAGCCGCTGGAAGATGCCAATGAGCGCTTGAGTCGCGCATGGGGACAGGTGACCCATTTGAACGCGGTGATGAACAGCCCGGAGCTGCGGGAAGCCTATAACGCCAATCGCCCAAAGATCACCCAGTACCATTCGGAACTCGCGCAAAACCAGGGCTTGTACGAAAAATTCAAGGCGATCAAAGCAGACAGTGAATTCGTGCGATTGAGCCGCGCACAGCAGCAAGTCGTGGAAAACGAACTGCGGGATTTACGCCTAGGCGGGGCCGAATTGCCACAGGACAAAAAGGCGCGCTTTTTGCAAATTCAAGAAGAGCTGTCGAAGCTCTATGCCAAGTTTGAGGAGAATCTGCTCGATGCCACCAATGATTTTGCATTTTATATCGCGAACCGTGCCGAGCTCGCCGGATTGCCGGAAGATGTTCTACAGGTAGCCGAGGAAGCCGCCGCCCTCGATTCTAGATCCGGCTGGAAACTGACCTTGCACGCGCCCTCTTGGATACCGGCAATGATGTACGCGAAAAACCGTACGCTGCGCGAAACCCTATACCGTGCCTATGTCACGCGTGCTTCCGAATTCGGGAAGCCCGAATGGGATAATACCCCGTTGATTCCTCAAATCCTCAGGCTGAGGCAAGAGAAAGCCGGTCTTCTGGGCTTTCGCTGCTATGCCGAAGTCTCACTTATTCGGAAAATGGTGAAGTCGCCGCTAAAGGTGCTGGATTTTCTCGGCGAACTCGGGTCAAAAGCCAAACCCCACGCCGAACGCGATTACCGGGAACTTCGGGATTATGCGCGCAGCGAGCTGGGGATTGAGGATTTTCAGGCTTGGGATGTCTCTTTTGCTTCGGAGAAGCTGCGCGCAGAGCGCTATGCATTTTCCGACCAAGAGATAAAGCAGTATTTTCCCGAGTCGCAAGTTTTGCACGGCATGTTCAAGCTGGTTGAAGCGCTATATGGCATTTCCATTACCCAGGGGCAGGCCCCCGTATGGCATGCCGACGTACGCTTTTACGACGTCCGTGACATGGGCGGTAATCTGATCGGGCAGTTTTACGCAGATCTCTACGCCCGGCCTTCAAAACGCAGTGGCGCATGGATGGATGAAGCTATCGCGCGCCGGCGCACGAATTCCGGAATTCAGACCCCGGTGGCATATCTGAACTGCAATTTTTCTACCCCGGTCGGCGGCAAACCCGCGCTGTTTACCCACGACGAGGTGATCACGCTATTTCATGAATTCGGCCACGGATTGCATCACTTGCTCACCAGCGTGGATCACCTTGGTGTTTCGGGAATCAACGGCGTGGAGTGGGATGCGGTGGAATTGCCCAGCCAGTTTATGGAGAATTTTTGCTGGGAATGGGAGGTCCTGAAGCATTTGACCCGTCATGTAGATAGTGGCGGGCATCTGTCGCGGTCGCTATATGACAAAATACTTGCGGCCAAAAATTTCCAGAGCGGAATGCAAACGGTGCGCCAGCTGGAATTCGCGCTATTTGATATGCACCTGCATCATGACTTCGATCCCCATGGGGACAAAAGCATGTCGCAATTGCTTGATGAAATCCGCCGCCAGGTCGCGGTAGTGATCCCGCCGGATTACAACCGTTTCCCCAACAATTTCTCCCATATTTTTGCCGGCGGTTATGCAGCCGGCTACTACAGCTACAAGTGGGCGGAAGTACTGTCGGCAGATGCCTACAGCCTGTTCGAGGAAAATGGCGTGGTCAACCAGGACATAGGACGCCGTTTTCGCGACGAAATTCTGAGTGTCGGCGGCAGCCGCCCGGCGCTCGAATCGTTTGTTGCATTTCGCGGGCGCGGACCGCAAATCGATGCGCTGCTGCGCCACAATGGCATGGCAGGCGCTCCCCATTGAATAAAGGACCCGTTCAAGTTCTCCCGGTGTAGAAACGTACGATGAAACTGCAAATCTTGATTTGCGCGCTCCTGTTTTCCGCCGGCAGCGGCTTGGCCGGACCTCTTTATCGCTGGGTGGACAGCGACGGCACGGTGCACTATTCGGATCAGTCGCCGCCGTCATCAGCGCAGAATATTCAGGAAAAAAGACTGGGTGCCAACGTAATCGAAGCCAATCAGTCCTACGAAATGGCAAGGGCAGCCAAATATTTCCCTGTGACGCTTTATGCTACGGACTGCGGTACCGATTGCAACAAGGCGCGGCAATTGTTGAAAAAACGCGCTGTTCCGTACAAGGAGAAAAACCCGAGCAAGCAGCGCGAAAACGCCGATGCATTAAAGAAAATTAGTGGAGATCTTCTAGTGCCGGTACTGGTGGTGGGCGACTCTCAAATTCTCAAGGGTTATGACGAGGTCGCGTGGAACAACGCCTTGGATACTGCCGGCTATCCCAAACCTACGGCTCCCGCCGCGGAAGCACCAAGGACGGAAACCACTCCGGCGGCAAATTTGCCCCCCGCCCCGGTTATGACCGCGCCGCCTCCTGCGCCGAAATCAAATTATTAGCCTTGATGCGGCTTGCCGCCTGGAACGTCAATTCGCTGAAAATCCGCCTGCCGCAGCTCGTGGACTGGATCGCAATTGCCCGGCCGGACGTGCTGTGCTTGCAGGAGACCAAGATTGAAGACCAATCGTTTCCGCTCACGGAAATAAAATCCGCCGGCTATCAGGCCGTATATTCAGGTCAAAAAACCTACAACGGGGTCGCCATCCTAAGTAAAGAGCAAGGCAAGGAAACGGTCGCCGCGATACCCGAATTCAATGACACCCAAAAACGCGTGCTCGCCGCCACGATTGACGATGTACGGGTGATTTGCGTTTATGCGCCCAATGGACAAAGCGTGGATTCGGAAAAGTACCGCTACAAGCTGGAATGGTTTGCCAAATTTAATGACTGGCTTAAAGCCGAACTCGCCCGGCACCCGCAGCTTGCAGTGCTGGGCGATCTGAATATCGCACCTGAAGACCGCGATGTTTACGACCCGAAGGCCTGGGAAGGCAATGTCCTGGTCAGTCCCCAGGAACGGGACGCATTTCGCGAGCTCCTCAAAGCGGGTCTAAAAGACAGCTTTCGACTTTTTGATCAACCCGAGAAATCATTTAGCTGGTGGGATTACCGCCTTGGCGCATTCCGCCGCAATCTGGGGCTGCGCATCGACCACATTTTGCTCAGCAGCGCGTTGGCCCAACGCTGCAAATCCAGCACTATTGACATCAAGCCGCGCAAAGCTGAGCGCCCTTCCGACCACGCTCCGGTAATGGCGGAAATTTAGCCAGATCGTTAGTCGGCCTTTTCAGGCCGGTCGTCCAACCCGAGTTCCTGGATCTTGCGAGTCAAGGTATTGCGGCCTAGCCCGAGAAGGCTCGCCGCCTCGATGCGTCGCCCGCCGGTATGGGCGAGCGCTCTGCCAATCAGGGCTTTTTCAAACTGGCGAGTAAGCTCGTCCATGATACCCTGCTCGCCGCGCTTGAGGGCGCGCTCTACTTCCTTTTGCAGTGCGCTTAGCCAATCTATCTCCTGTGCCGGAGTTTCCGCGCGCAAATCGGCAGGAAGATCCCTGACCTCGATGTTTTGTCCGGGCGCCATGACCGTCAACCAGTGGCAGAGGTTTTCTAATTGCCGCACATTGCCGGGAAAATCCTGCGCTGAAAGGTATTTCATGGCATCGTTTGACAGGCGCTTGGTTTCCACACCCAACTCTTTTGCGCTCCTCTGCAGAAAATGTTTCGCCAGTAACGGGATGTCCTCTCGGCGCTCGCGCAATGATGGCAGGCGCAGCCGGATCACGTTGATGCGGTGAAACAAGTCTTCGCGAAACAGTCCCTCCTTGATTTTCGATTCCAGATCCTGATGGGTTGCTGCGATGACTCGCACATTGGCCTTTATCGGCTGGTGGCCGCCGACGCGATAGAACTGCCCTTCGGATAGCACGCGCAGCAAACGGGTTTGCAACTCAGGCGGCATATCGCCGATTTCATCGAGAAACAGTGTGCCGCCTTCAGCCTGCTCGAAACGGCCGCGGCGCATGCTTTGCGCCCCGGTAAAAGCGCCGCGTTCATGCCCGAAGAGTTCCGACTCGAGCAGGTCCTTGGGAATGGCAGCAGTGTTTATCGCGATGAATGGTCGGGTTGCGCGCGGGCTATGGCGGTGCAGAGCGCGCGCCACCAGCTCTTTCCCCGTTCCCGACTCACCGGTAATTAAAACCGTGGCCTGCGACTGGCTGAGCCTGCCAATGGCCCGAAAAACTTCCTGCATGGAAGGTGCCTGTCCCAGGATTTCCGGCGTGGCTTTGTCAGATTCGGCTTCGTCCTCGCCATGCAGGCTTTGGTGCATGGCGCGCCGAATCAGCTCCACAGCGTGGTCGACGTCGAAGGGTTTGGCGAGATATTCGAAAGCGCCGCCGCGGAACGCCGCCACCGCGCTGTCCAGGTCTGAATAGGCGGTCATAATGATGACCGGAACCTGCGGATAGCGCTCTTTGAGACTGTCCAGCAATTCCAGGCCCGATGAGCCCGGCATGCGTACGTCCGTCACAACGACTTGCGGCGGAGCGACGGACAGTGCTGCCATCGCCTCGGGTGCCGTGGCAAAGGTTTTGAAAGCGATGCCTTCGCGCGCGAGTGCCTTTTCAAACACCCAGCGGATGGAACGGTCATCGTCTATGATCCACACCGGTTTCATGAGGCCGCCTCCGCACGCTCAGCGCCTTTTTGCGCGAGCGGCAACAGCAATGTGAAGCAGGTATACCCCGGCCGGCTTTCGCATTCGATAATGCCGCGGTGCTGATTGACAAAAGTCTGGGCAATGGTGAGACCTAGGCCGCTGCCGCCTTCCCTACCGGATACCAGGGGGTAAAAAATCTTTTCGCGAATCGCCTCGGGCACGCCCGGGCCGTTGTCGATGATCTGCACCATCAGCGCATGCCGGTAGCGTTTCCTTGCCAAGGTTATCTGGCGCACCACCCGCGTGCGCAGCGTGATTTTACCCTTGCCCCGCAACGCCTGCGCCGCGTTGCGCATGATATTCAAGGCGGCCTGAATCAACTCCTCCCGATCGCCGGTGAGTGTCGGCAGGCTGCTATCATAATCGCGCTCAATTTCAATGCCGTGCGGATATTCGGCAAGTAGCACGGTTTTTACCTGCTCGAGGACTTCGTGGATGTTGATTTCGGCTAGCCGCGGGAGCCGGTGTGGCGCAAGCAGGCGGTCCATAAGCATTTGCAGCCGATCGGCCTCCTTGATAATGACTTGAGTGTATTCGTACAGTCCAGGCTGCTCCAGCTCACGCTCAAGCAATTGCGCCGCGCCACGGATACCGCCCAGCGGGTTCTTTATTTCATGGGCGAGGTTAAGCATGAGCTCGCGATTTGCCTGTTGCTGATCCAGCATGCGCTCTTCCTCGGCAATTTTCAGCTGCTTATCTATTTGCCTGAACTCCAGCAGCACGCGCGCGTCCCGGGTTTCCAAGGGGGTCACCGCGCAGCTTAATCGCAATTCAGGCCGGCCCATTGCCGCAAGCCGCAGGTCGTGCTCAATATAACTGCAATTATTGACAAGCGCATAATCGACTGCGGTCAATAAGGTGCCAGTATCGCCAAATATCTCGCCGAGCGATCTCCCAGCCATATTTTTTCTGCTTATTTCGAAAAGATTTTCTGCTGCGGGATTGGCGTATTCCATCAGCAAATCCTCGTCGAGGAGAATCACGGCAGCGGCAAGCAGATCAAGACCGTGAAAAGCGGCAGGTGTCATGAAGTTGAGGATCGGTCACGAAAAGGTATCGGCAACTCGGGGCAGGATAAATCGCTGCGGGAAACAACGGGAATAAGGGAAGCGCCAGTGCCCGGTTTCGCCCAACGCGTGGGAATTATTGCTGCATGGAATCCGCTGGATTAATTTCCAGGCCCTTGGCCAATTGCCTATTTTAATCCCGCGAGTTCCTCTTTCAATGCATCGACATTTTTCTGGTGCTCGGCAACCTCATCCCTGAAAGGTTGCGTGCGGTCCAGATATTTCTGATAGTTGCGCTCGCCGCCGATACGCGTTGACTCGGCTTCGGCGAGTCTTTTCTTGGCTTCTTCGAGCTGCGCCATTTCCTGCGACAATTCCTGCTCGAGAATCTGGCGGCGTACATCATCGCGGTTCTTTTGCGTTTCAGCGTCGACTTTAGGAAAGTTGCCCGGGGTCGCGGCGCCGGGCTGGCCCGAGGGCACGGTATTGAGGGGCTCAAGGTTCAGCTTCTGCGCACCTTTGCTCGGAACATTTGAATAGGTAACCCGGCCGTTTTCATCCACCTGCTTGTAGATATCGGCCTTGGCAGCTACGAATCCAAGCATCAGGATCACCGCGCATAACGCTCGCATGACCTCACCGATTTTCCGGGTGACTGAGGATTCGAAGCATTTTGACGCTCTTGGCGTATTCTTCCGCACAAAGCTGAAGTGTATGCCATGCCAGCCAAATTTTCAATGCAATCAACGTGCCAGATCAATTGTTGACCAAGCAAAAAAGAAGGGCGGGTATCAACCCGCCCGGTCTGCGAATGCTTTTATCAACCTGAATGTTCAGAAAGCCCTGGCCCGTGCTCCGAAACCAGCGCTGCGTTTACAGGCTGTAGTACATGTCAAATTCCACCGGATGTGTCGTCATCCGGAAGCGCGTTACCTCTTCCATCTTGAGCGTCACATAAGCATCGAGCATGTCGTTGGAGAACACGCCACCGCGGGTCAGGAAATCGCGATCCTTATTCAGGCAATCCAGCGCTTCGTCGAGAGAGGCACAGGGATGGGTGATCTTCTTTGCTTCTTCCGGGGGCAGATCGTAAAGGTTCTTGTCGACCGGATCCCCGGGGTGAATTTTTTTCTGGATGCCATCGAGGCCGGCCAGCATCATGGCGCTAAACGCGAGATACGGGTTGGTGGTCGGATCAGGAAAGCGCACTTCGATACGCCGCGATTTTGGACTTGCAACCAGCGGCACGCGCACCGCCGCAGAACGGTTGCGCGACGAATAAGCCAAATTGATTGGCGCTTCGAATCCCGGAACCAGCCGCTTGTAGGAGTTGGTACCCGGGTTGGTAATCGCATTCAACGCCCTGGCGTGCTTGATGATCCCGCCAATGTAATAAAGCGCCAGTTCGGACAAGCCCGCATAACCGTTGCCGCTAAAAAGATTCTTGCCGTCCTTAGCCAGCGACTGATGTACATGCATCCCCGAGCCGTTGTCGCCGACGATGGGCTTGGGCATAAATGTCGCCGTCTTGCCGTATGAGTGGGCAACATTCCAGATCGTGTATTTGAGGATCTGCATCCAGTCGGCGCGCTTTACCAAAGATTGATATTTGGTTCCCATTTCGTTTTGCCCGGCTGCGGCCACCTCGTGGTGGTGTACCTCGCATTCCACGCCTTGTTCTTCCAGCGCGAGCACCATGGCATTGCGAATATCATGCAGACTGTCGGTTGGCGGCACCGGAAAGTAGCCGCCCTTAATCGGAGCCCGGTGTCCCGTGTTTCCGCCCTCGAATTCCTCGCCCGAGGACCAGGGCGCTTCTTCCGATTTGATTTTTACGAAACTGCCCGACATGTCGATGTTCCAGGTCACCGAGTCAAAAATAAAAAATTCCGGTTCGGGACCGAAGTAAGCAGTATCGGCAATGCCCGTTGATTTGAGATAGGCCTCGGCGCGCTTGGCAATTGACCGAGGATCGCGGTCGTAGCCTTTACCCTCCGCAGGTTCAATCACGTCGCAGGTGATATTGAGAACCGCCTCGTCAGTAAATGGGTCCATGCGGGCTGTTTCAGGGTCCGGCAAAAGCACCATGTCGGAGGATTCAATGCTTCGCCATCCGGCGATTGATGAACCATCGAAATAGTGTCCGTCAGTAAACTTGAGCTCAGTGAAAGCCTTTACGGGTACCGTGACATGCTGTTCCTTGCCGCGCGTGTCGGTGAAGCGCAGATCTACAAACTTGACTTCTTTTTCCTTGATTATTTTGAATACATCAGCGGGTGACGCCATTTTGTTCTCCTAAGATTGAAAGTGCAGGATATTGTTTAATACCGGAAAAATCGGTAGACAACAGTTAGCATTAAATGTGCCACTGCGAATCAAACGCAAGGTATTGTGCCATAAGTCATTCATCATTGAATAGCAGATTAAAGCGCACCAAAAGTGGGACAAAAAAACTGCGGTTGCACCATTACTGTGCCGGAATTCTTTGACTCGTGTAAGCCCGCAGACTGCGGCCCCAAATCGGAAAGGAGCCAACAGATTGCGGCTATAATGGTTTAGCGCTCGAATCCACGATCCGGGACTTTCATGGGAATAGTCGACGAGATACTCAAAGCGGCCAAAGAACGCGCAACGGAAATGAATTTGCCGTACGCAGGCGCGCTGCTCCCCAGCGAAGCTCATCGGCTCATGACTGAAGTGGCGAACGCCAAGTTGGTCGATGTGCGTTCCCGCGCCGAATGGGACTGGGTCGGGCGTGTTCCCGGAAGTGTGGAGCTCGAATTGCTCGCTTACCCTGGCTCGCAACCCAATCCCAATTTCCTCAGCCAACTCAAACAGCAGGTCAAACCAGACTCGCTGGTGATTTTCATGTGCCGAAGCGGTCAGCGTTCCCACAATGCCGCAATACTGGCGACCCAAGCAGGATACTCGAACTGCTTTAACATGCTCGAAGGTTTTGAAGGCGCCAAGGACGACTCGCAGCACCGCAACACCATGGGCGGCTGGCGCGTGGCCGGGCTGCCCTGGGTGCAGAGCTAGCTTGACCGGCTCGAGTTATTTCCGAAAGTTCTATATTTCGTCGCTGGCCGCTTGGAGTAATCTGGCAGGTAAGGCCAACCCGGTTATCAGTCCAGCCATTGCGGTCGTCGTAGCGGCTGCAAGGAATACTGCTGTCGCCGAAAAATGCTCGACCAAGACGCCGCCCGTGGCCACGCCGGCGCTGATCCCCGCAAGCAGGCAGGTCAACATCCAGGTAAAGCTTTCAGCAAGCATGGTCCGCGATGCCAGCCTCGAAATCAGGGTGGACGTAGCCGCCAAAACCACTGACATCGGCGCACAGCCGATTATGGCAACGAGTGCGAACCAGTAGAGATTATCGACTGGAACCACCAATAAAATTCCCGCCGCCATGGCCGCAAGCGCGAGCAGTAACTGCTTGGTCACAGGAGTGGTCCAATTGCGGCCGCCATATATCAAAACGCCAAGCGCGCTGCCCACGCTGGCGAGGCCCAGTATTACGCCTGCCGCAGCAGGCGCACCGCGATGAGTCGCGAAGCCGGTAACACCGACTTCAA
The DNA here is from genome assembly GCA_035624535.1 of Burkholderiales bacterium. GTDB lineage: Bacteria > Pseudomonadota > Gammaproteobacteria > Burkholderiales > JAHFRG01 > JAHFRG01. Next base: position 8,581 of record DASPRI010000039.1, on the reverse strand, counting down.
ACAAGCCAAAGGCGGCGGAATAAAATACCGTGGCGACAAACAGGGCGAGAAGCCGCGAGTTGTGCACTGGCCCGAGCAGGCTGCGACCAAAATCGGCTTCGTGCAGCGTCCAGTGCCTCACCGCCGGCGAACGCAAGAAAATAAAACATCCCAGCGCAGCACAAGCCGCGGCAAGCAGCACTGCGCCTTCCGTGTGATGTATTGCGACAAACACGGCGACCAAGTTAGGGCCGAGGATAAATATCGTTTCGATCAACGCGGAATCGAGTGAATAAGCCGCTTGCAGCAGATTGTGGTCTTTCAGTAATTGCGGATAAAGCGCGCGCATGCAAACTGTGATCGGCGGCATGGCCGCGCCCGCAACAGCGGAACACGCGGCGATCCACGATGACGGGGCGGAATGAGCAACCAGCAGCACCAGAGCAATAAGCGCCGTGGGATAAATTACCATGCTGATGCTTAATACCGGCTTCGGCCCCAAGCGGTCGATCAGGCGGCCGAGAATCGGCGCCAACACCCCGAGCCCCAGAACATAAAGCGCGCTGACCGCACCGGCCAAAGTAAACGAGCCGGCTTTCGACTGCACGAAAAGCAAAATCGCCAGCCCGGTAATGCTCATGGGAATTCGACCGATTAGCGAAGCCAGAATGGCGTGGCCCACATGGTGCGTGCGAAAAACCTGTTGATAACGCTGCAGCGAAATCAAGCGCAAACTTTCTGCCGTGGTGCATCGCGGCGTGCCGGCATATTATCCCGCCGACCAATTCACCAAGCCGCTATAGGATGTCGCCAGTACCAGCAGACCGAATCCAATCCGGTACCAGGCAAAGGCGCTGAAATCATGGCTGCTGATATAACGCAAAAGACCACGCACCGCATAGAACGCGCTGACGAAAGACGCCGCAAAGCCCACCCCGAACATCGCCAAATCGTTGCCGTTGAGCAAATCCCGGTGCTCGTACATTTCGTAAAATGTCGCAGCGAACATAACGGGGATCGCGAGGAAAAATGAAAATTCGGTGGCCGCGCGCCGCGACAGGCCGAAAAACAATCCGCCGATGATGGTCGCGCCCGAACGGGACGTTCCGGGAATCAGCGCCAAACATTGAGCCAGGCCCACCTTGAGCGCATCTTGCCAGCGCATGTCTTCCACATTCTGAATCCTGATATCGTGTTTCCTGCGCTCCGCCCAAAGTATCAGCACCCCGCCGACAATGAATGCCAGAGCCACAGGCACCGCGTGAAACAGGTAATGCTTGATGCCCTTGATGAAGAGCAAACCGAGAATAGCCGCGGGAAGAAAAGCGACGAAAAGATTTAACAGGAAGCGCTGTGCTTCCACTCTCGAAAACAGCCCCGCGAAAACCTCGATGAGCTTGGCGCGGTACTCCCAACACACCGCGAGGATCGCGGCAAGCTGGATGGCAATTTCAAACACCTTGCCTTTTTCGTCGTTGAAATCGAGCAGTTCCCCGACGAGAATCAGGTGGCCGGTGCTCGAAACCGGCAGGAATTCGGTTGCGCCCTCGACCAAGCCGAGAATGAACGCTTTGATGAGCAACAGGTCCATATGCGAGATAACTGAGCTGCGCGAGTTTAGCCTTGCTTGGCGCTATAAACAAGCGCGCCGGTGGTTGCTCGCCAATATTTTCACAAGCCGTGCGTCGCGAGCCCACCCACTCGCAACGGCTGGTCAGAAGATTTGAGAACTGTCGGGCCCCGCGCTATTGCCTAAATTCCTCGCGAGTCAGCTCGTGCCGGTATTCCTTGAGCTTGGTTTTTATCCTCGCGGCATTTTCGGCCCCCATCCGGAGCATGATCTTCTGCCCGGCAGAAAGCGCTTCCAGATTCGGATCTGCATATTGATAAAGAACGCCGGGCTGGACGAGCTTCACAGGCCCCTTTGCGTCGGGCGCCGCGAGCAGATTATCGATAACCTCGATCAGGCGGTCGTTAAAATACCCGTTCGGGTATCCTAGGTCTCTGTACGCCTGTTGGAACAGCGGATAAAAATGCACATAGACCGCGACCAGCTTTTTGACATTCACGGTCTCCGCCAACTCAACATACGGTTTATAGCGCGCATAATTCGCGGGGTTAATGACCGCGTGTTCTTCCGCACCGGTCACCAGAAATTTCCCAGCAACCGGTTTCACAGGCATCAACCGCTGAGAAACTTTTTGACGGGGAAGATTATCGACCGTGACGACTATGCGGCGAATGATTTCGTCCAGATAAAAATATTTCGCAAACGCAATTCTCCCGAACAGACCCTCGAGCGCTTCCCGAATCGCCGGATCGCTCTCGCCGAGCGTGGGTAGCGGTTTCTCCCTCGCCGGTTCCTCGATTGGATACTGGATTTTCGGAGCGGGCTTGGTCTCCGGCACGGGTTTGGTCTCAATCGGCGCGGGGGGTGGAGGCTGCGGTACCGCTTCCTCCCTGAACCATTCATAGTAAACAAAAGCCGCAACTGCAATCAGCACCACAATAGCTATGGCCCACTTGGCAGGATTGTTCATGAGCGAGACTCCGGGCTGGACATGTTTGCTAAGAGTTTACCGCGGGGCCTTTCGTTCCGCGAGTCGAATATAAATAAGCACCGCCTTGGTGATGGATTTTGAAAATCGCTCGAGTCGGCAGCGCACTCCTGTGGCGGAGAACAAGGTGAAAGGTATAATCAGAGCCTTCGGTGTTGCGAGTGCGCTTACGCAAAATTGCTTAATCAAGCCGTAAAGTAAGGAAACTTCCATGAAACTCTACTATTACCCCGGCGCGTGCTCGATGGCGCCGCACATCGTCCTGCGCGAAGCAGGCTATAAATTCGAGCTCGAAAAGGTGAATCTTTCCGCCATGAAAACGGCCAGCGGAGAAGATTTCTGGAAAGTGAACCCGAAAGGCTATGTGCCGGCGCTCAAACTCGATGACGGGCAAATCCTCAGTGAGGCCGCTGTCATTCTCCAGTACCTCGCCGACCAAAAACCGAACTCGGGGCTCGCACCCAAGGCCGGCACCATGGAACGCTACCGCCTGATGGAGTGGTTGAACTTCATTGCCTCGGAAATTCACAAATCGGTCGGTGCATTTTTCCATCCGCAAAAGGCTCCCGAATGGAAAGAAAAGCAGTTGGCATTGGTTGGCAAACGCTTTGATTACCTGGAGTCAGCGCTGGACGGCAAAAAATACCTGACGGGAGACAACTTCAGCGTGGCCGATGCGTACCTGTTCACGGTGCTCAGCTGGACCCGCTATCACAAAATCGACATCAGCAAGTGGCCCAAGCTCAAGGACTACCTGGCAAGCATTATCGATCGTCCGGCAGTTCGCGAATCAATGAAAGCAGAAGGACTGCTGAAGTAAAACTCCTGGCGTTTAATCAGATGGCGCCGGGCTGACGGTTCAGCTCGCGCACCATTTGTTTCAGGTTTTCCTGCATTTCGTCGAGGAGCAGCGATCCGACGAGTGCGCCGCGCATTTGCAGCGACTGGCCAAAAGCTTCCAGCTTCCTTTTCAGCCGTTCCGACGGCTCGACCCGTTTCCCGGCCAAGTTGGCGCGAATCAACGCAAAAAATTCATCCACGTCTTGTTCAGTGAACTGACCGCGCAGGATATTTTCAGGCTGAAGCAGTTGCTCGATGATCGGGTCTATGTTGCCAACCGGCGCCTTGGAATCGGCTTGAGAGGTGCCCGAAAAAAAGAGCGCCGCCAGCATTGCCGGAATCAAATAGCTCGCTCGCATGATGTTCTCCGTGCTTCGATTAGCAAAAGCCCGTCACAAATGTAAAGCGGACGCTGCACAGTCTACACCAATTGCAGGGACTGCGCCGCGCGGCAATGACTAGCCTGGCAAGGGCATCGACTCGCTGTTGACGAGCGCAATCCAGCCGCGGGTGATGCGGTAAATCACCCAGAGCCCGACAACGACTCCCAGGAGCCAGGCAAACGGAATCCCCAAGACGCTGATGATGAGCAGCGCCATAATCACCACCCACAGCAGCGCGTACCAAAAAGTGCGGATTTGCCAGCCGAAGTGTGAATCGAGGTAGGTTCCGCGCACGTCCGGGCGACGCGCGTAATTGATGATTACCGCTATGATGGAAGGCCAGCCGGTGAGGAACGCCATCACGATAAACGCCGAGCCGAGCAATCCCATGAGCGCGCTAAAAGCGTGCAGCCCGTAAATAACGTGGGTGAGCTTCACCATTCCCTCGCTGGGTTTTTGCCCGGTCGTAAGGACTTCTGCCTCTGCCATGATTTTGAATTCCGAAAGCGGGTCCGCTGACCGCTTAGCGCTCGCTTGCCAGTTTGTAATCCTTGGGCACCGAAAACAGGCTGTCGTGCACCTGGTCGGTCTTGAGCGTCTTCACTTCAGTGGTGAAGGACAGGATCGGGCCGGTTGACTCGCTGGGGCTGTCCTTGGCTGCGCAGGCATTGCCTTCCATGCTCCATTCGATGTGCGTCGAAATGGGATGGCCTTTGATTTTCTCCATCTCGCGTCCGGCTTTCACGAAAGCATCGCGGTCCGCGGAACTGAGCGTGCTGGAAAGATAGCCCAGGATCATCCGCGACACTTCTGGAGGCAACACCTCCGTCGATTTCTTTGCAGCGGCGCGCTGCGCGCGAGGCGCTCCGGCAAGGTACGCCTTATTGAAAGCTTCTTCAACGCTTAAAGCCTTGCGCATCTCCGCGGTAATTGGAGTAGTCCAGAGTTCGATATTAACTGTGCTTGCCGTCTTGCGACTGCTGGCGTCTTGCAGCGTGACCAGCCAGGCAATTTGATACTTGTCGGAACTGAAACCGTTGATAACCCGCTTCTCGCCGGTGGGCTTCACGCTGAATCTGGTATTCGCGATTTTCATGCTGCAGCCCGAATCGGTCTTCGCTTTGGGCTCTGAGGATTTTTTCTCTTCGGCTTTCTGCTCTTTCACGCCAAGAACCGGACAACCGTGCACCGGGCATTCGCTGTATTCCTTCTTGCTGTTGTTGAGCGTCCAGCGCACATTGCGGTCGAGCCGTTCAATATCGGTCTTGTCATCGGCCGTAAAAAGATTCGACACGACCGAAAAGGTGCCCGTGCTTTTCAGGTTGCTGTCTTTGCGGCGCATATCCGTGCGCACGTAGCGCATACCCGTGCCTTCGTAAGGCGAATAGCCCATGACGCCGCCGCTGGTAATGTGGGTTTCGAAAACTGCGGTTGAGTGGGTCGGGCTCGTATCGGGTTCCGGCGCTTTCTGCGGCGTCAGGCTTGAGCAGGCCGCGACACCGGCGGCGACTGCAAAGACGAAAAGTTTGCGCTTCATAGGCCAATCTCCGGGATTAGACGTAATACCACTCCGCTGCCGAACCTTACCGACGCTAACATGACCCTAAGGAGAATACAACGCAACAGCTCACTTTCTCCGGGATAACCTTCGACCTGGGCGAGTTTCGCTTGACAGGATATTGCACGAACAAAAACGGCCGGCTTGTCGGCTAGAAATGAGCGCAATGCGTTAAACTGACGCAATGATTCATTTCATTTTACGGTTACCCTTTTAACATGAAATCCTGGGCAATACCGCATGCCATCCTGATTCCGCTCATCGTCGCCTGTGCCCTGTTCATGGAGAACATGGATTCGACGGTGATCGCAACCGCCTTGCCTGCCATTGCCAAGGACATCGGGGAAAATCCGCTGGCGCTCAAGCTTGCGCTCACTTCTTATCTTGTCAGCCTCGCGGTTTTTATTCCAATCAGCGGCTGGATGGCCGATCGCTTCGGTTCGCGCAGCGTCTTCGCGGCCGCAATCATCGTATTCACGGGCGGATCGCTGCTCTGCGCAGGCTCAAGCACGCTCGCGGAATTCGTCGTTGCGCGCTTCCTGCAAGGCATGGGCGGCGCGATGATGGTGCCGGTAGGTCGCCTCGTGTTGCTGCGCTCCATACCCAAAAACGAGCTCGTCGCCGCGCTAAACTACATTACTATCCCGGCGCTGCTCGGCCCAGTCATTGGGCCGCCTCTGGGCGGCATGATCACGCTGTATTTCCACTGGCGCTGGATATTCTTGATCAACGTTCCGATCAGCGTCATCGGTCTTTATCTCGTGCTGCGCCATATCCCGAATCTCCGCGAGCCGGATCTGCCGCCTCTGGACGTACGCGGCTTTTTGCTTTCGGGAATCGGGCTGTCCGTATTGATGCTCGGACTGTCAGCACTTGGCGGCCATTTGTTATCCGGGGAAATCTCGATCTCCTGCATCGGGCTTGGAGCACTGATACTTTGGATCTACGTGTGGAATGCACTGCGCAATCCGCACCCCCTGATTAACTTTACGCTGCTAAAGCTTCCCACGTTTCATACCGGTGTGGTGGGCGGCGGCTTGTTTCGCATCGGCGTCGGGGCGACGCCGTTTCTGTTGCCGCTGCTCCTGCAAATTGGCTTCGGACTCGATCCGCTGCATTCCGGTTTGCTGACGGCTGCCGCAGCCGCGGGCGCATTATTCATGAAAACCCTCACAACCGCGATCCTCAGACGCTACGGATTCCGCAGCGTGCTTACGCTGAATGCCGTTGCAAGCTCCGCTGTTTTAGCCGCATACGGATTATTTACCGCGGCCACGCCGCATTTCATCATCATCGCCATGCTGCTTTTCGGTGGCTGCCTGCGCTCGCTGCAGTTTACCGCGCTTGGCGCGATTTCCTACGCCGATGTCGACCGGGAAGCGATGAGCCAGGCAACGAGCTTCTCGAGCATGGCACAGCAGCTCACGCAGAGCCTGGGTGTGGCGGTCGGCGCTTACGCTCTACAGCTGTCAAGCGTTCTGCACGGCCATCAAACGATTTCTGCGTCCGATTTTTGGCCGGCTTTTCTTGCAGTCGCAATTATTTCCTCAGCTTCACTTTTTATACACGCGGAGCTCCCGCCCGGTGCCGGCAGCGAAGTATCAGGGCACACCAAGCCGCAAGCGCAGCGCGCGGTGAAATCGGAAGGATTGATAAAGTAGTTGGCGCGTAAGCGTCGCTTTTGAAATTTGCACGGGCCAGCATTGTTTTTTCGTTTCGTTTTGTTGATCGACGCTTTAATGGGCAGTTGGGGTCAAAAGAAAATTAAGCGGTAAAATATTCCCAAACTCGCGCTCTTGAGGCAAAGGAGGAGATATGCTGAAAAATATCGCGCTGGGGCTATTGGTCTGCGCCGCCGTGGCTAGCAAGGTTTCGGCTGACGAAGTAGTCCGGCTGGGCAATCTCAAGTTTGCTCACTACGGCGCAGTTTCTTACATGAAGGAAATCGCGCCCAAATACGGTATCAAGATCGAAGAGCGCATGTTCGCGAAGGGAATCGACATCTTGCCCGCCATTGTGGCGGGCGAGATCGACGCGGCGGCAAGCGCGCTGGATGCAGCGATTGCCGGTCGCACTCAGGGCGTTCCGATATACGCGGTTGCCGGATTCGCCAAGGGCGGGGCGCGCATCGTCGCCCGAAGCGACCTTCCGATCAAAACCGTCGCCGACTTGAAAGGAAAGAAAGTGGGGGTCGCGCGCGGCGGCGCGCACGAATTACTGCTCTTTGCCGAGTTAAGTAAAGCGGGACTCACCTGGTCGGAAAAACCCGGCCAGGATGTGCAAATCGTCTATCTTGCCTATGCCGATCTCAACCAGGCGCTGCTCGGCAAAGACATCGACGCCATGTGCCAGTCCGAACCGCAATCCTCGCAAGCCATCAACAAGGGCTTTGGCAAAGAAGTAATCAAGCCTTACGACACGCCCATGAGCGAGCCGATCCGTTCCCTGGTCATTACCGAAAAGCTTTACAAGGAACGCCCGGAAGTGGCGCAGAAGTTGCTCGATGTGTTCGTCGAGGCGACCGCGCTTTTCATCGCGAAACCCGATGTTGCCGAGAAGTATGTGCGCGAACAGATGTTCAAGAACCAGATCAGCTCGCAGGACTTCAAAGATGCGATCGCCAATTCGCCTTACACCTATAATCTTACGTTAGAGCACGTCCAGATCACCACTGATCTGATGCTGAAGTATGGAGTCGGCAAGCTGGGAACCAGTGCGCCGCCGGCGAAGGATTGGGTGAAACTGGACTTGCTGGATAAAGCCAAGGCTTCATTGCACGTCAAGTAGCGCCGCTCATGGGAGCAGGTTCTTTAAGCGCCATTCTGAAGCTCGCAAGGGGAATCGTCATTCCCGTTGTCGTTGTGGTTTTGTGGCAATTGCTGGCGATGAGCGGCTGGATCAATCCGCAAATATTGCCCGCGCCTTCACAGGTGGCTGTCAAGTGGTGGGATTATCTGAGCCCCACGGCTCCTTACACCACCGGCAGCTATGCCTCGTGGCTCGTATCAGGCGAACTGCCGCATGATGCCTTCGCAAGCCTTTCGCGGGTATTGGGCGGGTTTCTGATCGGCACACTGCTCGCGCTGCCACTGGGTTTGCTGATGGGCACCAGCAACCGCTTTTACGGCTTGTTCAATCCGCTGGTGCAGGTGCTGCGTCCCATTCCACCCATCGCTTATATTCCACTCGCCATCCTATGGTTCGGTCTGGGAAACCCGCCCGCTTTTTTTCTGATCAGCATCGGCGCTTTTTTTCCGGTATTG
>DASPRI010000032.1:0-12785 GCA_035624535.1 Burkholderiales bacterium | reverse complement strand
CGGCACCATCACTTCGGCGAAGGAGATTACGAACGCTCGGAGCAAGTCATTCAGCAACTGCTGGACGAGGCCGGATTCGCCGGAGTCCGCGGCGCGCTCGTCTCGGTCGATGGCCGTGGCGCTGAGGCAACCGCGGATTGGGCGAGTTTGCAGTCTCCGGAAAACTACCTCGGCTCGGATCGGACCGAGAACTTCGCATCACCCGGTGGCATGGGCTTGGGCGCGCGACGCGAGTATGCCCTCCCGACGCGCCTCGCGCTCAACTATTGGGCGCTCGCCGGCGACTGGACAATGGAGAGCGGATCCATCGTTCTGAACAAGGCCAAGGGGCGGATCGCGTACCGCTTTCATGCACGCGATCTTCATCTAGTCATGGGACCGGCGGCCCGAGGAATATCGGTGCGATTTCGCGTGCTCATCGATGGACAGCCCTCGGGTGCCGCTCACGGAACTGACGTTGACGGCCGAGGCAACGGCACAGTTACCGAACAGCGGCTGTATCAGCTCATCCGACAACCAAAGCCCATCGCTGATCGGCAGTTCGAGATCGAATTTCTAGATTCGGGTGTGGAAGCCTATGCGTTCACGTTCGGGTAATTGCACTTAGAGCAATAACCCAGCTTGCTTGCGAGTCGCAGCAAGCGGCACCACCTCAATCGTCTTCGAACTCCGACCGCCGCAAAGTATCGATCAATACCATCATGGAATAGATTCACCGCCACGCTTGTGGCGCCATCGTATCCTATAATCCTGCTGATGGAGAATTATCCTGAAACAGATTTATTTCGCATTCGCCATGGCCGTCTGATCTGCTGGGGCTCCAGTTCGATTTTCGACCTCAAAACCGGCTTCAATCCACGCATCTAACCCGCCTTGCAGTGGGCGTACTCGGGAGTAGCCGAGATTTATCAATTTTTTTGCGACAAAGGCTGAAGATGCCTCGTTAGGGCAGGTACAGTAAAAAACAACGTCACGGTCCCTCGGAAACTGTTCAAGATGTTTATCTACCTCTCCGGTATCCATTACCAAAGCACTTGGAATGAAACGTGGGTCATGATCCTGAGAAACGCGTGACCGCACGTCCACCACTACCGGCCTTTCTCCCTGATCCATCAAACGGTGCAATTCGTCGACTGTGATTCGCGCGACCCGCAATCGCTTGTAAAACTGCCTCCGTTTCCACCACTTGATAGCAATGTAGAGCGCTAACAGCGCAATAATCATTTCGACCGCTGTCGTTTCAAACTGGTCCATTAGCAAAATAAGGCGATCTATTTCGGAATGGAAAAGCATACCCACTCCAATTGCTGTCCCAGCCCAGATCGTTATTCCGAGGGTATTCAATAATAAGAACCGCGTCCAACTGAGGCGCATAGCGCCGGCTAATGGCGGCGCGATGGTAGATAACCCGGGAACAAAGTTCGCCAGTACCAAGGTAAGGCCGCCCCATCGTTCGAAGCGAACTTCAGTCTGGCGCACGCAGGAATCAGGCGAAAGTGATATGCGGCACAGGGTCTTCAATGTACTGCGACCATAATACCGACCCGCTACGTACCAAATGCCGTCAGCAATAATAGAGGCAACAAATGCAGCACCAAATACATCCAAGGCTGAAATTTTTCCATCCACAGCCAAGGCCCCAGCGAAAATCAAAGCAGGTACCGATGGAAGCGGCAGCCCAATTTGCTCTGCCAGAACATTTGCAAAAACGAACAATAGCCCGTATTCAGCGATTAATTGAACCAGTTCATGAGCCATATGGAAAACGCTTTAAAAAAATTGCTCCAACGAAGACATTTGGTAAGCGACCACCTTTGTTAGCCGCTTCGGGATTCCTTTAATTGCTGTCCCCCGGGGTCTTTGTGCAAGATGCGCCCGCGCCGCGGACATGGATTCGTTGCTGTCCTTAGCGGATCAAATATGTTATCCCCCTCCGGCATTTGAACGGCGCCGTGACTGAGCTGAGTGGTTCTCTTAGAATTAAAAAGTGGGAGCATCTATTTGACACGCCATTAGGGTTAAGTGAGAATTGTAACTTATTGGCCCCCTTTGCCTCCTGGAGTCTTTCAAATAGGCTGGAGCAGCAGCCGGTCTCCTATCATTAATCACCCAAGCTTTCGTCTGAAATGGCCTACGCTGCGCTTTTTGCTTTGTGCTTCAAGAAAAGGAAATAAATTGATTTATATCAAGTTGTAGGTGTCTGTTGTCGAGTAATGTTGGTTCATTTATTTGGAGCGCAAAGTTTTGAGACGCCTGCTTGATCAGGACTAGAAATCAGGGAGCGGAACAGTGGAGCAACGAATAGATGCAAGTGGTTAAGAGAGGTCAAATTTTTTAATTGGAGGAATTACCATGAGAAGTGAATTGAATATCAGAGCGGTCAGCTTTGCAGCATTATTGCCGTTGCTATTGGTCGTTGCTGGCTGCGCAACAGAAGAGCCAAAAGCTTATTCGGGATTACAAGCCGCAGGAAAATTGGAGAAGCAAAAAGAGGGTCCTGCAGAATACTTGTATAAGGCGCCGGGAGTCGATTTCAAGAAATACACCAAATTCATCATCCCGGCTACTGTCATTTATACCGGGTCGGATGCGCAGTTTGGCGATGTGCCGGAAAAAGACAGGCAGGAGATAGCGGACTTCATTACCAGTGAATTTACAAAGGTATTGAATGATGGTGGATATCCGGTCGTTACTCAGCCCGGGCCGGGCGTAGCGGAACTCAAGTTTACTCTCGCCGGATTGGAAGTGACCCATCCTGCCGGATCGACAATCACGCATCTGCTCCCAGTAGGAGTTGTCATGAATCTGGGTAAGGGTGCCGCAGGGAGCCAGGGATCGTTTATGGGTTCGGTGATCTTTGCGGGGGAAGTTTACGACTCGCAATCCAGCGATCTCATTGCGGCGTTCGTGACCAAACAGTATGCTGGCGCGCTGGACTACACAGAGGTGGCATCGAGCCTGGGCTCCGCTAAAGTCGGTGTGACCAAAGCAGCGGAAGACTTCAAGGCCAGGCTCGATAAAATCCACGGCAAGATGCCCGCGAAGTAATAATATTTCATATTGACCGTCCGGCGCTTTTCCACGGGCGGTGTTGCTTGGGGTACTCCAGTCAACGGCCGACAGTAGTCGGCCGTTCTTCTGTCCAGGTTTGTATCAGCACCTGGCACAGCGCAATCAATACCGGTCCGAGGAAGATGCCGATGAAGCCAAACGCGATCGCGCCCCCTACAACACCCAGCGCGACGAGCAGCAATGACTGGCCGGCACCTTTACTGATTAAGATTGGCCTGACGAAATTATCTACGCTGCTTATGACGAATATGCCGTAGAGGACCATGAAGATTGCCCAGCCGGTCTCGCCCTGAGAGTTAAGCCAGTAAGCCGCGCCGCCCCAAATAAAAACCGGCCCGAACGGAATCATCGCAAGGAAAAACGTCGCTGCCGTGAGCAGGAACGCGTGGGGAACTCCAGCAATCAGAAATCCAATGAATGCTACGACTGCCTGCGCAACTGCACTGCCGACCAGTCCCATCATAACCGCGTGGATGGTGGTGTGAGACAAGTTCAGCAATCTCTGGCCGAAATCTCCGCCGAGCAGCTGTGCTCCGGTGCGTAACCGCGTTGTTAATATGTTTCCGTCCCGATAAAAAAAGAATCCGATGAATACCATTAAGAGCAATTGCACAATGCCCACTCCAATTAGTCCAGCGATCGCTGTCAAAACTTGTCGAGCAGGACCGAGGAATTGTCGCATTGCGTTCCTTAATTCTTCCTGGCTCATTTCAGCCACTCGGCCCCAGGCGCGATCCGCATATTCGCCGACTACGGGAATGTTCATAATCCACGCCGGTGGGTGCGGCGCAATGCCCTCTTGTTTCAGGTTCTTGAGACTTTCCAAAAGCGTGTCGAAGCCTTCAGTGACGTTACCAGCAAGGAAAACCATTGGCACGACGATGATCGCTATCAGCAAAAGGCTCATCAATGAGGCGGCAAGTGCGTTGCGGCCGCGGACAGCGCGTAACAGGTGTCGGTAAAGCGGCCAGGTTGTGATGCATACTACCGCCGCAACCAGAATCGTCGCGAGAAATGGCACCAAAACCAGCAGCCCGCCGATGAGCACCAATATAACAAAGGCAATTTGCGCAAGACGCTTGGGGTTGTATTCCGTTTGCATGTCGGCACCTCGGGTTTTTCAGGGTGAATCGGAAGTCGGCGCTATTTAATATGTTTTCCGGCGAATGTATCTCAAAACAAGAAAAATTGAAAGCGATCTGCTCGTCGCTAGAAATAGCGAGCTGTGACGGGAACAATTCATGCATTTGACTTGTTGCGCGCGCTTAACGGAAAATCAGAAACGATCTTTAATCATAAAACCTCGATGCGGAAATCAGCTTGCCTAACTGCCTTCGTAAACGCAATTTCGTCATATGACAAAATTGGAAACTGGGACTGAAGTAAGCAGGATGCTCGAGAGGGCAATGGTTGTCTTTCGAGAAGGATGGCACCGTGCGCGCCTGCTGGTTCCTTTTCTACTTTGCGGAAGCGTGGTCACGGCGTCATTTTTGTCAGCTCCCGCAAGCGCGCAGGAGCTCGAGCCGCGCGCTTTTTCGCCTTCGCCCATCGGAACGAATTTCGCGGTCGCGGCTTTTACGCACGCAAGCGGCGATGTTTCCCTCGACCCATCTGTGCCAGTTACCAACGTGCAGGCGAATATCAATGTCTATACAGCCGGCTACGCGCACACTTTCGAACTCTTGAGGCGCCAAGCAAACGTGGCTATCGCGGTTCCTTATTTCCGCGCCGGCGTTACCGGAGATGTCGCCGAAGTTGGTCAGAAGGAACGGGACCTTACGGGAATGGGCGACATCGGGATTCGGGTTGGAATGCTTCTAGTCGGTGGCCCTGCGCTTACTCCGGAAGAGTTCGCGCGCCACAAGTCCAGCACCATCGTCGGCGTCGATCTAAAAGTGCGAGCACCCACCGGGCAGTACGACCCCTCAAAACTCATCAACATCGGCCAGAATCGCTGGGCGTTCAAGCCGGAAATCGGAGTGTCACAGCCCATTGGGAAATGGTTCACTGACGCGATTGCCGGTGTCTGGGTTTTTACCGACAATAACAATTTTTTTGGGGGCAAGAGGCGCAGCCAGGAGCCGCTCTATAGCCTTCAACTGGATGCGGGCTATGAACTCCGACCCGGACTTTGGATTTCTGCAAACGGGACCTATTACACCGGCGGGGAGACGAGCATAAACGGGGTTCAGGGTCAGGACCGGCAACAGAACACGCGTTATGGAATCACAGCCTCAGCTCCGCTGGGTTCAGGTTGGTCTACAAAGTTCAGCTGGTCAAAAGGCCTGACTACGCGCATAGGGGGCAGTTTTGAAGAGTACACATTCGCCCTCCAATATCGTTGGTTCACCCGCTATTAGAAGTATATGGCGCGAGTGCGCAGGCAAGGCCGTTGAAAAAATAGCTAACGCCGCGCGCAACTTAAGTGCGCCAATAAATATTTCGGCTTTTTGCCCTTACCGCTAAATCGGCGAAGGGCTGCTGTCCGTTAGGCGGTTTATCTTTCGATCTTGGTGATTTTTGCGCCCTTCACACCAAGACCCGCCATCAGCCCTTTCTGGCTGAAGATATACGCGTAGATATCCGCTTTCATGGTCGTAGTTGTGAGCGTCTTGGCAACGCCGGCATCCACAACCACGATGCTCGGACCCATACCCAGCTCGAAGCCACTGCTGTTCTTGAAGTCCTCCAGTACATGGTCCTTCATGATGAACAACACATAAGAGAACTTCTGTACCCCCGCTTGCAGGCCGTATGAGCCTTCCGCAGTACTGTAATACCCGACTGTCTTGCCACCTTCCAGAAGGGCGCCTTCTCCGTACTGCGCGCCGCCAATGAAGCCCGCCTTGTAAACTTTCGGGAACACAAGGATGCCTTTCGCTGCTGCTCCAAGCTCTTTGGCCTTGGGGTCGTCCGCATACAAAAACTTCAACGCAGCGGCTGCATCACGGTCGATTTCCGCCGCAGTGGCAGCAATGGCGGGACGCGCGCTCATGAGCGGTATCACTGCGAAGATAAGTGCGGCAAGTGCAATTCGATAATTGGTCATCTTCATTCCTTTCAGATAATCAACAGATCCGAACATGACGCGTCAGGATGCAACGCTTCATATGGCGCCAGTCATTTATTGATTTTAGTGATTTTAGAACCCTTCACCCCAAGACCGGCCATCAGCCCTTTTTGGTTGAAGATGAACGCGTAGATGTCCGATTTGAGGGTCGTAGTCGTCATTGACTTGGCAACGCCGGCATCCACGACGACTACGCTCGGGCCTACACCGAGCTCAAATCCACTGCTGTTCTGAAAATCTTCAAGCACATGGTCTTTCATGATGAACAACACGTACGCGAACCTCTGTACTCCCACCTGCAGGCCGTAGGAACCTTCGACAGAATTATAATAGCCGACCGACTTGCCATTCACGAGTAGAGTGCCCTCGCCGAAGTGTAAGCCGCCAATAAAGCCTGCCTTGTAGATTTTCGGGAAGACAAGGATGCCTTTTGCCAATTCTCCAAGTTCTTTAGCCTTGGGCTCCTCTTCGTACAAGCGACCGAGCATTGCAGCTGAGTCACGGTCGATTTCCTCCGCGGTGGCAGCCAAGGCGGGACGCGCGCTCATGAGCGGCGCGGCCACCATCACGAGGATCAGTGCTACATATGCAATTCGAAGACCTTTTACCATTTTTGTCTCCTTTATGACGGTCACCTAGCTTGAGCTAGATACGTCATTGCCGTCTTTATTTCCGGCTCACGGAATCAGGGGAATCCGTTGGGCAAGTTCCCAATTGACCGCAGCGCGGATCTTGTTCTCGATCTGCAGATAGCGTGCAGCCTTCATCGCCGGCAGCGCCGCGGTGAGCTTCGCCGCATAGGCCTTAGCCAGATTTGCTTCCGCTCCTTTAATCGATACGAATTCGTTCAAGAGCTTTTTTGCCACGGCGTCATCGACCGCGTTGTTATTCCATGCGTCTGCGTAGCTTTTGATCAGCTTGATGGTTCGCTGATTGATGGCGCCTAAGTCTTTTTGATAGCTGTCGTAAATCGGCCAGAAAGCTTGCGCCTCGGAGTCTGTCAGGCTCATATTGTCCGCGACCAGCAGCTTCTTGTCCGCCTTGACCTTGTCGAGCAGGATTTGCATATTCATTTCCTGTGATGTTTCCGCGGCGTAAACGGGGGTGACCAAGGCGAACGCGATGAACAGCGACAGCAGGGAAAGCAGGGATTTCATGTTTCTCTCCAATCTAGTGAATTGTGAAACCAGGAAAAGCCGGAAAACTGCTTACTATGCAGCTGACATCCGGACTCTGGTGGCTGACCGGACGGCACATTTTACTTTTTTCAATGGAAAAAGCAACCCGCGAAATTATCCGCAGTGTACCGAACCCCAAGAGGATGGACTCAAATAATTTACGCGTGAACAATACTAATATCATTTGTAAGCACTTTACATTTTTGGGAAGTATGTCAAAAAACAAGAGGAATAAATTGATTTAGATCAAATTCGATCAGTTTGTCATCAAATATTATAAAAACAAAGGTATGTAGAGCAACAATACATTTTTTAGAGCTACTGAAGTTTGCTTTGGATATAATGCAGGTCGTGGTTCCCTAAGGCATGGGAACCGCGGCGGTCTTGTCATCCGGGTCGTGAAAATTTCGTTGGCCCAAAATAAGGACTTTTTCATTGCGCTCGCATGCGCCGCCAGGGACTCGATTATGGCGATCACCTTTTGACGATTATGGACAAATAATCGAAATGGGCTGGTCTCTGGCTCAGCTGCTTTTCATGATGGAAAGATGGAGGTTGACTGACATGCGTTGGATTTTCGTTATCCTGGTGGCCTTCGCGCTGTTAGGGGGTTGCAAAAAAGAAGAGGCGAAGCCTCCGGCGCTTCCCGAGGTGGCGGTGGTCAAGGTCGCCCCGCGCGATACAGCTGTTACCTTGGAGTATGTGGGTCAGACCGAAAGCTCGCACCAAGTTGAAATCCGTGCGCGAGTCGACGGGTTCCTCGATAAGCGTGTTTACATCGAAGGCAGCTTTGTTAAAGCCGGTCAGGTAATGTTTAAGCAGGACCCCAAGCCGTTTCAGGCGACGCTCGAAGCCAATAAGGGTGCGCTCGCCCAACAGTCAGCCCGGCTGCAGGTGGCTCGCGATAATCTTGCGCGGGTCAAGCCGCTGGTAGCACAAAATGCGTTAAGCCAAAAAGACCTCGACGATGCGACTGGCGCTGAGCAAGCAGCGGCTGCTGCGGTGGATACCGCGAGGGCCAACGTACTGCAAGCGCAGCTCAATCTCGGTTACACGACCATTACTACGCCGGTTAGCGGTTACTCCAGCTACGCACGAGTGCAGGATGGCGCGTACGTCAGCGCGGCGAACAGCCTGCTTACCTACGTTGAACAAGTCAATCCTATTTGGGTCAACTTTAGCATCTCTGAGAATGAGTTGCTGGGATATCGAGAGGCCGCGAAAAAAGGCTTGCTCATCCTGCCCAAACTTGATAACTACGAAGTACAAGTCGTGCTCGCCGACGGCTCGCTATTCCCCGAGAAAGGCCGAATCACCTTTACCAACGCGAGTTATAACCAGCAGACCGGAACATTCCTTCTTCGTGCCACGATTCCGAACCCCAGTCCGAACCCGATCGCCCAGATCCGTGCGGGGCAGTTTGTGCGAGTGCATGTCTCAGGAATGATCAGGCCGAACGCGATACTCGTGCCCCAGAAGGCGGTGCTAAACGGCGCGCAAGGGCACTTCGTTTGGATCGTTAACAAGGAGGGCAAGGCTGAAATCAAAAACGTAGAGGTGGGCCCCTGGCATGGAGATGATTGGTTTATCAACAGCGGCCTTGCGACCGGGGATACGGCAGTAGTGGACGGGTTTATAAAGCTCGCGCCGGGTGCCACGGTGAAAGTCGTCGAGCCTGCCGCAAAAGCGACCGCTGCCGAAGCAAAGTCCGCGCAAGCCGCCAGTCCCGGACAGGAAAAGAAGTAATCGAGGACCCGCGCCAATGCTTTCTCACTTTTTTATCGACCGACCTATTTTCGCTGCGGTCATTTCAATCGTCATCTCGATCGCGGGCTTGGTGGCGATGGTGAACCTGCCGATCGCGCAGTATCCGCAGATTACGCCGGTGCAGATTCAGGTCACTGCAACTTATCCCGGCGCGAATGCGGAATTGGTCGCCCAAAACGTGGGCGCCCCGATCGAGCAGCAGGTAAACGGCGCCAACAATATGCTCTACATGTCTTCCACGAGTTCCTCGACCGGCAACTACACGCTTACCGTTTACTTTACTATCGACACCATCCCCGCTCTCGCCCAAGTGGATGTGCAAAACCGGGTAAGCCAGGCGCTGCCGCAGCTACCTCAGGTGGTCACGAGTCAAGGCGTCAACACGCAGCAAAAGACACAGACCTTTCTCATGGTGCTCGCTTTGTATTCGCCGGACGGGCGATATAGCGCGGACTATATCGCCAATTACACAAACATTTTTGTTCTTGATGCGATCAAGCGTATCGACGGTGCGAACCAGGCTTCAATCTTCGGCGTCCCCGACTATGCGATGCGCATCTGGCTCAAGCCGGACCGCATGGCGCAGCTCGGCATTACCGCAACCGATATTCAGAATGCGGTGTCGAAACAAAATCAGCAGTTCGCAGTAGGCCGTATCGGCCAATCACCGACGCCTTTCCCGGTGCAGCAAACCTTCCCGGTGACGACGAGCAGGTTCACCGAGCCTTCGCAATTCGAAGACATTATTCTTCGCGCAGAAAACCAGGCTGCGGCTATCGTGCGAGTTAAAGATGTTGGTTACGCGGACCTTGGCCGCAAGGATTATTCGATTCGCACCTTTTATCAAGGCAAGCCTGCGACGTTGATTGCGGTGTATCAGCAGCCGGGTGCAAACGCTCTTGAAGTCTCGAAGAATGTGCGCAAGACGCTCGAAGAACTTTCGAAAAGCTTTCCACCCGGTCTGAAATATGACATTGCGCTCGACACCACCCTATTTGTGCAAGCTTCTATTAAAGAGGTGATCCACACTTTCTTCGAGGCGGTGGTGCTGGTGGTGCTGGTTGTGTTCATCTTTCTGCACACGCTGCGGCTCACGGTGGTCCCGACTCTCGCGGTGCCTGTTTCAATCCTGGGGGCTCTCATTGGTCTGCTGGCTTTCGGTTTCTCCATCAATATGCTGACCCTGTTCGGGATGATTCTCGCGATTGGCCTGGTGGTAGATGATGCAATTGTTGTTGTCGAAAATACCGAGCGCAACATGGTCGAGCACGGCCTGTCGGCCAAGGACGCGGCCAAACGCGCCATGGACGAGGTGACCGGACCGGTTATCGCCATAGTATTAGTCCTGAATGCAGTGTTTATCCCGGTAGCTTTCCTCGGCGGAATCACTGGCCAGCTCTATAAACAGTTTGCTATCACCATTGCCATCTCGGTGCTATTTTCGGGCATAGTCGCGCTTACGCTTTCGCCTGCAATGGCGGCACTGCTGATCAAAGCCCACCACGGTCCAAAAAAAGGTTTTTTCAAATGGTTTGATAACACATTCGGGCGCATAACCGACGGCTATGTGAGTGGTGTAAAGTGGGTCACGAGGCGCTGGGGACTGGCGCTGATTGTCTTTGCTGCGGTTCTTGGCGTTTCCGGATGGTTATTCAAAATCTGGCCCACTGCATTCGTGCCTCAGGAAGACCAAGGCTATTTGTTTGTGCCTTATTTTCTGCCCGACGCGGCGAGTCTCGACCGCACTGGGGCCGTCGGGCGCCAGGCGGCGGCATTTATGAGCAACAATCCGGCGGTTGCGAATGTGACCGAAGTTGACGGCTATAGCCTGCTGGATTTCCAGAACAAGACCAATTACGGCGTGCTGTTTGTTGCGTTCAAGAATTATGAAGAGCGCAAGAAACCCGATTTGCAAGCGCCGGCGGTAATCGACGCGGCGCGGAAAGCTTATGCCAACGTACAGGACGGCAGAATCATCCCGCTTAACCCGCCTGCTGTTCCGGGCCTCGGCATTGTCGCCGGCTTCCAGATATGGATCGAGCAAAAAGGCGGCGGTAATTACGCGCAACTGGTGGACGTTGTTAAGCGAATAATCGAAAAGGCACAGAAACGTCCGGAACTGGCAGGCGTAAGCTCAACCATCAGCGCCACCAACCAGCAGCTGCTCGCCGACGTTGACCGTGAAAAAGCGGAGGTGCTTGGAATACCCGTGGCAGATGTCTACAACACGCTGCAAACCATGTTTGGTTCCTTGTACGTAAGCCAGTTTCCGAAGGATTCGCGGCTGTGGCAGGTCATTTTGCAGGCGGAACCGAAATACCGGCTGACACCCGATGATATTGGCCGGTTCTATGTGAAGAACCGCGACGGGAAGATGATCCCTCTCACTGCGCTGGTCACGAGCCGTTATGTCAGCGGCCCGGATCTGGTGACGCGTTTCAATAACTACCCGGCAGTCGCAATCAACGGCTACGCCAACCTCGGCGTGAGTTCGGGCGATGCGATTGCCGCAATCCGGGAAATCGTGGAGGCAGAGTTACCATCGAACTACGGCTATGATTGGGCAGGAGAGGCGCGCGAAGAAATTGCTTCGGGTTCGACTTCAGCAATCGCTTTCATCTTCGGCCTGATTTTCGTGTTTCTGATTCTCGCCGCCCAATATGAAAGTTGGTCGCTCCCGCTCGGTGTCATGACAGCGGTGCCATTTGCTTTGCTTGGCGCCTTAGTTGCAATCGTGCTGCGGCGTATTCCCAATGATATCTATTTCCAAATTGGTTTGATTACGCTGATTGGACTTGCGGCAAAGAATGCGATTCTGATCGTAGAATTTGCAGTGGAAAAGAACAGGAAGGAAGGGATGTCCTTCTTTGACGCGGCTGCAGAGGCGGCGCGGCTGCGGCTGCGGCCAATCGTCATGACTTCTTTTGCCTTCGTTTTCGGTGTGCTGCCGCTCGCCATTGCCACTGGTGCTTCCGCAAACAGCCGGCATTCGATCGGCACCGGAGTGATCGGGGGCACGCTGGCGGCTACCGTGATCGCGATTTATTTCATCCCGATGTTCTTCTGGCTGTTGGAAACCATGAGCGAGAAAGTTTTCGGCGGAAAAGTAAAGCCTGAAGCTGCAAAACCCGCGGGCGATAAAGGTGCGGGCCCGGCGCCTGCTGGGGCGCACCACGAAAAGCGGGAGGGCAACTGACATGCGCCGCTCTGGCATTTCGGCACTGGTCTGTGGGCTGCTCGCCGGCTGCATGGTCGGTCCAGATTATCACCGCCCTCAAGTCGAGACACCGGACACTTACAGCTACGAACCAGAGAAAGTGGCTGAAACAGCCAACACCGAATGGTGGAAACAGTTCAACGATCCAGTGTTGGACCAACTTATAGAAGAGTCGCTTGCCAATAATAAGAATGTAAAGATCGCTGCGGCCAACGTGGAGCAAGCCGCTGGCGTGCTCACCACTACGGGCTCGCCACTATATCCCCAGATCGGCTATCAGGCTGATGCAAGCCGTCAGCGCCTATCGGAAAACAGCGCTTTTGCTTCTGCTGCCGCCACGCCCGGCGCGGTACAGTCGTCTCGTGGCGTGCCCAATCCGTTCTCAAATCTAAATGCGCTTGCCACTGCGAGCTGGGAGATTGATCTCTGGGGCCGCATCCGCCGGCAAACAGAGGCTGCGCGGGCAAATCTGCTGGCGACC
>DASPRI010000021.1:0-4524 GCA_035624535.1 Burkholderiales bacterium | reverse complement strand
AACCCACATTTTGGCCATGCTGCCTGATTTCTCGATCGTGGCGCGATCAACGTAGGCATAAAATCCACGCCTTTCATTCTTACCACCAACCCGCTCCCAGCCAGCCGCCGCGCTGCCGCTCATTAATGCCAGCAGCAAACCCAATGCAAGCTGTTTCATAAAATCACCAATGGCAACGTAATTCCATCTACTCGTCAACAATTCGCCTACCGTAGCGCTGCTTTATGATTGCACGATTGCGCTGTGGTTTTTTTACCTTCTGATCGTCCTTTTCTTCCAACATACCGATCAAGGCTTCTTGGCTCTCCATTTCGCATACATGCTACCGCGCTGAAAATGCGAATTCCTGACCGTCGTCGAAAATTGCTGATTCGCTACAAAAACCGTGCGGAAATCGGCCCCCAGCGCATCGCAGAAAGCTATCGTTCATCGTTCGTTACGAAGTGCATAGTTGAGCGATGGCACGTTCGCCTGCCAGGCAGGCAGGACAGCCGTAATCGCGACCTCTTCAATCTCGGCGAGGACGCTGAACAACACCGCAACTCTGAACAGAAAAGTTGGGCCGCCCGCAAATACCACGATGACACTTGCACCGAGCACATAGGCCGCCAATGTCGCGAGCCGCGTGTGATAGCTAGTGAGTCGCCCATACTTGACAAATCCAAAGGCTATCGGAATGAGGTAACTCGCCGCGACGATGATTAGGAATGCCAATTCGTCCCCCACAAAATCGGGACGCAGCCACCATGAGCTTGGCACCAAAGCCAGATAGGTCAAGAAGTCTCCCCAGCTGTCGAGCCGGGCTCCTGATTCGGTCACCTGCCCGAGCCGGCGAGCGATCTTGCCGTCCACGATGTCAGAAACCAGGGAAAACACCAAGCAGAACAGAAAAGCCTTGGAGGCGCCCTGCCAGGCCAGTGCCAATAATACCGGCACTAACAGCAACCTGATGCTCGAAATGAAATTTGGAATATTCACCGGGTTACCCAAAAATTATCCGATTCGGCTCTTCAGGCCTAAGAGCAGCATGGCCGCTGCCATTAAAGGATGGATCAGCAGCGTCGCCCCTACGAGTAGCACCACCACTTGAAGCGGCGGAACCCAGACCAAGCACATCATCGCAAGGACACCCAAAAGGCTGTCAAGCTGGTCGACGGCCCAAAAAACGTATCTGAGCGAGCCAGGTGCAGCGCTGCCGGGCGGAATATCAAGCTGCCGCTTTGCGAAACTATTGGGCAGCTCGCCCAACAGGTAACCAATTCCCATCAGCACGCCCCATTGCACGGGATTGATTTGTTGGAAATCAATTAACGATAACGCGCCAAACTGACGCGATACCCATGCTTGAACGAACACAAAAAATGTCGTCGCAGCGGTCATTATGATTACACCTCTTAGGGTCTTGTTGGCCCCGAAGATTCGTCTGCCACGAAAAGTCGCGTTGAAGTCGAGCGGAAGGCGCGCGAGGCCTGAAAACCAGTTGAGCTTAATAATGGCAATGTGCACGGCGCCACCCAAAATAACCGGCAGTACGAGCCACAAAACCTGAACGAGCAGTTTCATTGTCATTGGTACTCGGCCACCGGTCCATATTACGGATCATCGCCAGCAGAATGCGCTGCGATTGGCGCGGCCTGACCCCGCGCGATTTTTTCTTTCCCGACGCGATCCGCACCACGTTCCGTCATTTCAGAAGCGCGGTCCCAATCCGCACTGCGATAAACCATATAGCTCCTTCCACGTACGTACGACTCGTTGCAGAAAAGCCTGGCGCCGAAATTTATGAATTACCGTGTACATTGGCAGGCGGTTTATGAATAGGTCCCTAAGCGCGAGTTGAAACCCGAGATTCCACTGCGCGGGGTCAATCGAATTCCCGGTCACTTGCTCAAGTTCGAAACGGTGTAGCTCTATATATTGCCTAGCGCTGTCACAAACCCCGCCCGGCGACAGCACGAAGCAAAGCAGCTCGGCGAGATCATGCTGTGGCGCGCCCAAAGTCGCAAAGTCCCAGTCATACGCGCACATTTGTGGACCGGACGGAGATTTCCTGAATGCAATATTGCGCGGGTTAAAATCGTTGTGAATGAGTGTTTGCGGCTGGGATTCCAGCAGCGGCCACCAGCTGTCAATCGAGTCGACAAACGCCCGCTGTATCGACGCAACCTTGTCGCCTATCCACTCGACAAAATATCCGCGAGCATGCTGCGCCAACGCCTCCCAGAGTTCTGTTAACGATTGCATACACTCCAGCGAATACGTCGGACCAAGCCAAGACTGATGCAAAAGCGCATTCGTGCGTCCATACCAGATACCATGGAACTCCGCGATGCCGCGAATTGCCGACGCGATATGTTCCGGCTGCCATGCACTCGTATCATCGGCCGAATCCATTAGGTCAACGTCGAGGAGTTTCTCCAACACAAGAATCGAGCGCTGCGGTGTCAAGGCCCTCACCACGCCGTAGCAGATTGGTGCGTGACTGGTAAAACGCGGGTCGCATTGATTATAAATGGCAGCCTCGCGGTCTTCGTTTCCGTCGAAGCCCGGCATTTGTGCTGAGCTGGCATATGCCCTGCCGAGCCGCCGGCTACACAAAGCGGCGACCTCGCCAATCGTCGCCCTAACCTCTTCCGCCTTTGGCTTGATCTTGACCACGAATTCAAACCTGCGTGATATACAGTCTGAACCGGATGCTGTGACGGTGTAACTGCGCAAGCCAATTTGTGCGCCGTACTTTGATGACACAAGTGCAGTCATGATCCCGTGGTCGAAAGATTGTTGCCCCGGCTCGACTTGTAGCACACTGATCGCATCATCACCAAGGGCGTTGCGCAACACGGGTACGAAAAACTCCACACCCAGCCCGTCCGCGTTGTTCGACACAGCGCCACGCTGCCGCGCGTGAGGAAGGTAGCCGCGTCGAGCCAAGGAGCAAACATAATCTTCCATGAGACGCGCATCGATTACCGGGCAAGGTAGCTCAAGTTTTGCCAACGCGCTGTGCGTGAGTTCAGATCGGGGTTTGCTTGTTCGGTTGTTTGCGTAGATCTCCAACAAAGTTAGTTGGTCCATGTCTGCCAGGCGCCGAAAAAAGAACGTTCTTAAAGGCCACAACGGATGCGATGGATCGCGCGTAGCAATAACCAGTTCTGCCAACCAGGCGTCATGGGAAATTAATTCTACGTCGTAGCCGAAAAGGTTCAACCACAGTACCAGCTCGCGCCAATGACGCGGCTGCGGGTTCAGTAAATGGAAAATCCGTAGTCGTTGACTATCGATTTGCGAGAGCTCGGCAATGGCTGAGGCCACATAGTCGACCGGACAATAATCTATTTCTATATCCAGGTCAGGTGCACAACCCATCTGAATGCAGCCGCAAAGCATCCGAGACAGGATGTCCGTGGCGTTGGCAATTCCTGACCGGCTGCTGCCAGTAATGAGAGACGGCCTAAAGATGGTCACGGGAAGCCCGCGTTCGCTGGCCTGACAAACCAGCCGTTCTGCAACGCACTTGCTTTCCGCGTACCCCAGGTGAAGTCCCGACAAGAGCGAGAAGCTGTCCTCGGCTTCAGAAATCCGCGAGGGCTTGCGGGTCGAGTAGCAGACGGTAGCACTGGAAATAAAGTGGAACGGCTTGTTTCTGAAGCGACAGGCCAATCGCAGCAACTCCAGTACCGGGAGGACGTTTACCCTGCGCAGAGCCTCGTAGGAAACCGTCCAACTTACGCTGGCGGCGCAATGATAGACGGCATCCGTCGAGCTGCAGAGTCCATCGAATGCAGCCTCGCTTAATCCCAGCCGAGGCTGGCTGATGTCTCCTGCAAAAAATCGAACCCGTTCTATAGGTACTTCACCTGTGAGTCCGAAATCTGCAAGTATTTGTTGCAAGCGTTGTCGAGGCTCGCGTTTGTCCGCATTCCGCACGAGGCAGTTGACGAGAACGCCGTCGCAGTTCATGAGCACCGCCAAAAGGTGAGCCCCGAGGAAACCCGTAGCGCCCGTCAACAAGACAGACCGATTCTCTAGGTCGGTCGGAGCCGCCGCAGGGTTAACCTCGTCCGGCAACACGCTGTCGGCGAACATTATCGCAGCATGTGCAGCTGATCCTCCCATCGGAATTCCCCCGTTAAAGTTGCAAGTAGTGCCTCGCGGACCGGGGCAATAGCGAGCACCCGTGGTTTCCCATCACGCCGCCCGGGCGACAGCGATTCCGGTGCTACGAATTCGCTTGTAAACGAAAAAACGACTCTATGCAACTAGAATTGCTTCTCTGCCGACGCCGGGGTGGGCGCCCTTCTCGGCAACGTCGAATCAAGAATGCCGTTTCCTAAACTAAATCAAGAATGAAAAGCCTAATTTCTCGTCCAGCCCCAAACCTAGGTGCCCCGGCAGGCAATTTGCGAGCCCAAATTCGCTGTGCCATTTCAGCTTTCGTGCACGTAGGTGCCGGGCGCGGCGCAAAGTTTTCGGTAGGTCGAGCTTCCCAACTGAGGTGGTTTGCGGAGTGGTCCGCAATGCTGA
>DASPRI010000200.1:0-40448 GCA_035624535.1 Burkholderiales bacterium | reverse complement strand
TTGCCGCAAACCTACCGTTTCGTTTTGCTGCCAATGGCGTTCCGCATCATCGTCCCGCCATTGGCAGCAAAACGAAACGGTAGGTTTGCGGCAAGGTCAGCCCTATCGCTAGTCCGGCATTTTTCTGTCCGCGTGAAATTGAGCCGATGCCAGAGCGCACCTGTTCGGCGACACGCGCAGCCGTAAACAGGCCGAGACAGAGCATGCCGGCCAGGAACTGCTGCAACAGCGGCGGTGAATTTTTAATGGCAGTGCCAAGAGACACGGGCAGCAACTCAGGTATTACGAAATACCAGATGAACAGCTGCACCAGCAAAGGAATATTGCGGAAAATCTCGACGTAGGTCGCGGCAAGGCTTGAAAGCCAGCGGTTGGGAGCGGTGCGCATAACTCCGAGAAACGCCCCGAGGACCAATGCCAGAGCCCAGGAAGAGAGGGAGATAATAACGGTCCATTGCAGGCCACTGAGAAACCATCCGAGGTAGGTGGTTTCCCCGGACGGGACTTTGCTGAAAAAAATCGCCCAGTTCCAGTGGTAACCCATTTGACCCCCCGCCGCTGCCCCGTGTGCCGATTTACTGGAAGGCCTTGTCGTTCGGGTTCTTGTAGAGCTTCTTCATGTCCTCGCTCAAAGGGAAGTCCAGGTTGAGCCCTTTTGGCGGAATAGGTGATCTAAACCATTTGTCGTAAAGCTTTTCTGCAGCTCCGCTCGTTTCGAATTGCGCAATTGTATCGTCCGCGAGCTTTTTGAATGCGGTATCGCCTTTGCGCAGCATGCAGCCGTAGGCCTCAAAGGATTGCGGCGTGCCTACCACGATCCACTCGGCGGGCTTCTTGGACTTCGCGCGCTCGCCATAGAGCAGTGCATCATCCATCATGAATGCCACAGCGCGCCCCGATTCAAGTGTGAGAAATGACTCTCCGTGATCCTTGGCGCTGATGATGCTCATCTGCATATGCTTATCCTCATTCATCTTGCTCAGCAGTTTTTCAGAGGTCGTTCCGGCCGTGGTTACGACATTCTTTCCGGCAAGGTCAGGAAAGTCCTTGATGCCGGAATTAACCTTGGTCATGAGCCGCGTGCCGATGACAAAAATCGTGTCGGTAAAGTCCACCTGATTCTGGCGCTCCAAGTTATTGGTAGTCGAACCGCACTCCAGGTCCACTGTGCCGTTCTGAATGAGCTGAATGCGGTTTGCCGGGGTCACCGGGAGCAGCTTTACCTCCAAGTTGGGCATCTTGAGCTTTTTCTTGACTGCGTCGACGATCTTCATCGCGATCTCATACGAGTAGCCGACAACCTGCTGCTTGTCGTCGTAATAGGAAAAGGGGATCGATGATTCTCGGTGGGCCAAAACGATGGTCCCCGTGTCCTTGATTTTCTTGAGGGTCCCGGTAAGTTCCTCGGCGAAAGTGGGAACAGCTAAGACCATGCAGGCAACGAAAGCGCATAGCAGGCGGGATAAGCGGCTCATGATTTCCTCCTTATTGGATACTCCTGGGCGAGCTGTTGTAATGAACTGGCGGCAGAACCGGAGCCGCCAATGTTTTTAATCTAGCCGATAGGCATTTTATTGTCCAGAAATATGTATTCATTCTCATGCGATCGCTTATCCGGACCTTTCAATGCCCGTGCTTGCGGCAAACATGCGGGGCTCGCCGACAACGAGCCCGGTGTGCCACACAGGGACAAAAATGAGGCTATTGTCCGCTCACGGATTGACGCCGAGAAAATCTTCAATCAGCTTTGCAACTTGTTCAGGCTGCTCGATGTGCAGCATGTGACCCGCATCGGCGATTACGCATTCGGCGAAATTTTTAAACGCCAGTTTACGCTGCTCGAATTCTTCAGGCCGGTCCTTTAGCCAGTCCCGGATCCAGGAATCGCTTCCGGCAATCCAAAGCACCGGCGCCGTGACCTTTTTCCAACAGGCCATGGCCTCTTCCAGTCGGTAAAGTACCGCATTGACGATTTTGTGCTTGGGATCACTCAGCAATTCTACTTTGCCCGGATTACTCTGCCTTGCCCAGTGCCGAGCCAAAAAAGCTGCCTGGTCATCCGTAATGCGCGGATGGTTTTTCTTCAGGCGCTGCGCGACTTCGGCAAACGAAGCGTACGGCTGGAATTGCGGCGGACTAGCAAGCTCCGCCAGCCACTTCGCATAATGCTGAGGTGCTTCATCTGGGAAGCTGCGCGGGATGCCAAAGCCTTCCAGGGAAACGATGCGCCGGACGCGCTGCGGCTTTACGCCACCGTAAATGCACGCCACACTTCCGCCAAGGCTGTGACCGACCAAATTAGCTGGCGCTTCCGGGCTGTAGCAATTGACAAGCGCATCGAGATCGGCCAGGTAATCCTGAAACCAGTAGCATCCCGGGTTCCATTGAGAGAGCCCGAAACCGCGCCAGTCGGGGGCAATGACCCACCAGTCCTGGCTCAATGCGTCGACCAGAAACTGAAATGATGCCGAGAGATCCATCCAGCCGTGCAGCAGGAACAGCTGCGGATTGCCGGTCTCGCCCCAAATGCGCACATGGTAACGGGTGCCGTTGATGTTGTGGTAACGGAAGTCGCTGGCTTTCATGGCTTCGCTATGGCGCGAATATGTGAGATTATTTACTGCATCAGGTCTTGGGAAATGGTGCACTGTAACGCAGCTCTCTTAGGGTGATCAACAACATGAAAAAACTGGCTGGCGTCGCGTTCGGTTGTTTGCTTGTCATAGCGGCGGGTTCTGCCTTTTCAGGCGATGCAACTGCAGAATTTTCCAAAGGGCTGCTTTGGAAAATTGAAAAGACCGGTACTGAGCCGAGCTATATTTTCGGAACCATCCATCTCGATGACGCGCGCCTGACCAATTTGCCGGCGCCGGTCGCAAAAACCTTTGCACGCAGCAAAAGCTTCACCATGGAAATGATTATCGACGAAATGAGCACCCAGAAATTCGCCGCATCCATGTTTCTGGACGAAGGGAGCGACCTGAAAACACTCCTTGGCGAACCCTTGTACACCCAGACCACTAAGGCGATGCTTGAGTATGGCGTGCCGAGCGAGCTCACCGAGAGATCCAAACCCTGGGCGCTGATGCTCACGCTGATTCTGCCCAAGGAGCACCAGGGCGCAATTGTAGATGATGTTTTGTATCAGCTGGCGCTGGAGCAGCGCAAGCCCGTACACCAACTCGAGAGTATTGAAGAACAGATCGCGGTATTTGACGGCCTGCCGATGGAGGTCCAAATTGGCCTGCTCAAGCAAGCCGTGGAGCACCGCAACTTGGTACCCGGGTTAGTGGAAAAATCCATCCAGGCCTATCTCAGGCGCGACCTCGGTGAAATGTGGGAAATCGACAACACTATGCTGGAAAATAAGGCCGACAAGGCCTTGAATGACGCATTCCTGCAGCGCGCATTGTACAGCCGGAACACGCGCATGGCCGAACGCATGGAGCCGCGACTTTCGGAAGGCGCGGCATTCATCGCCGTAGGTGCGCTGCACCTCTATGGAGACAAGGGCGTCTTGAGCCTGCTGAAAAGCCGCGGTTACCGGGTCACACGAATTTATTGATTTATCGGTTTCTGCACACGCTATAACCGTCCTGCCAGCCGGTTGCATATTGCACATCGGACTTGTAACGAGTTTGGTCTTTCGTGGTGAGCATCGATTGGGCAGTAGCGCAGCCGTCGCGGTATCCGTCCTGATAAGTCTTGGGAAAACCCGACAAATTGACATTGGGCGTTTGCGCCGGCTTGGGCTGCTCATGCGCGCATGCCGCGAGCAGCAAGCCTATCAATACGGCGCAAGACTGTTTCATCTGGAGAAATATACGCAGGGTTTCGCCGCGTCGGGTTGGTGGTAAAATCCCGAACGAAACTGCATTATATCATCATGCCTCAGCCTGCCTTCGTACACCTTCGCTTGCACAGCGAATATTCAATTGTGGACGGCATCGTGCGCCTTGACGACGCGGTCCGCAAAGCCGCTGAGGACCGTATTCCGGCGCTTGCGCTGACCGACCTTAACAATCTGTTTGGCATGGTGAAGTTTTATCAGGCGACGCGTAAATCCGGAATCAAACCGATTGTCGGTTGCGACGTATGGTTGAGCGACGAAAGCGACCGTGACCAGCTATTCCGCCTGCTGCTGTTGTGCCAATCGCACGAAGGGTATCTGCACTTGTGCAGGTTGCTTTCGCGTGCTTACCGCGGCAATCAGCACCGCGGCCGCGCAGAAATCAGAAAGCACTGGTTCACGGAAAACGGAACAGAAGGGTTGATCGCGCTTTCGGGTGCGCAGCTTGGCGATGTCGGCGCGGCGATCCTGCAAGGCAATGGCAAGCACGCGCAAGCATTAGCGAGCGAATGGGCAGCGCTGTTCCCGCAGCGCTTTTACATTGAACTCCAGCGTGCGGGCGCCCCGCATTCCGAAAACTATGTTCACCAGGCCATGGAACTTGCAACCGGCCTGAACCTGCCGGTAGTGGCCACTCACCCTATACAGTTTCTCGAAGCTGGCGACTTCAAGGCGCATGAGGCAAGAATATGCATTGCCGAAGGCTATATGCTGGGCGATCCGAGACGACCCAGGCTGTTTACCGAGCAGCAATATTTCAAATCACAGGCCGAGATGGCGGAACTGTTTGCTGATATTCCGGAAGCGCTCACAAACAGCGTAGAAATCGCCAAGCGCTGTAATTTAAAAATGGAGCTGGGAACGAGCCGGCTTCCGCAATTTCCCACGCCCAACAATTTGAGCCTCGACCAATATCTGTGCGAGCGCGCGCTTGCCGGGCTCAAGCAACGGCTCGAGGCCATTTTTCCCGACCCCGTGGAGCGAGCGAAGCAGGCACCGTTCTATCAAAAGCGGCTTGATTTTGAAACGCACACCGTCGTGCAGATGGGCTATTCGGGATACTTTTTGATTGTCGCGGACTTCATCAACTGGGCCAAGCGAAATGGCGTGCCGGTTGGTCCTGGCCGCGGTTCCGGGGCCGGTTCCTTGGTCGCCTACGCGCTGGGAATCACCGATCTGGACCCGCTGCGCTACGACCTTCTGTTCGAGCGCTTCCTTAATCCGGAACGCGTGTCCATGCCCGACTTCGACGTGGATTTTTGCCAGGACGGCCGGGAGAAGGTCATCGAGTATGTAAAGCAACGGTTCGGTGCTGACAGCGTTTCGCAGATTGCCACGTTTGGTACCATGGCGGCAAAAGCGGCCGTGCGCGATGTTGGACGAGTGTTGGATTTGCCTTACAACTTTTGCGATCAAGTGGCAAAACTCATTCCGGTGCAACCGGGAAAGACCATCACCCTGCAGATGGCGCGCGCCATGGAACCGCAGCTCAGGGAGCGAGAGCAGAAAGAAGAAGAAGTGCGCGAACTCCTTGCGCTTGCCGGGCGCGTCGAGGGCCTTACGCGCAACGTCGGAATGCACGCGGGCGGCGTTCTCATCGCACCGGGCAAGCTTACCGACTATTGCCCAATTTACGTCGCGCAAGGATCGGACGCGGTGGTGAGCCAGTTTGACAAGGACGACGTCGAACAAATAGGGCTTATCAAATTTGATTTCCTGGGCCTTACCACGCTCACCGTTTTGGATTGGGCGGTACGGTACCTGCGTCGCCTTAAACCCGAGCTCAAGGACTTTTCCCTCGACAATTTGCCACTCGACGACAAGGCTACGTATGAAATATTTGCTTCGGGGAATACCACGGCGGTATTCCAATCGGAATCGAAAAGCGCCAAGGACCTCGAGCGCCGGCTGAAGGCGGATTGTTTCGAGGACCTGATTGCGTTAATGGCGCTGAACCGCCCGGGACCACTGCAATCTGGAATGGTGGACGATTTCATCAAGCGCAAGCACGGCGTGGAAAGACCGGAATATTTTCACCCCGAGCTGGAGCCGGTGCTTAAGCCCACTTACGGCGTAATCGTCTATCAGGAACAAGTCATGCAAATCGCCCAAGTGCTGGGCGGCTACAGCCTGGGCGCGGCCGACTTGCTGCGCCGTGCGATGGGCAAGAAGAAGCCGGAAGAAATGGCCAAACACCGCAGTATATTTATCCTGGGTGCGGTCAAGCACGGGGTGCGGACCCGACAGGCGGAGCAACTCTTCGGGCTGATGGAAAAATTTGCCGAGTACGGTTTCAACAAGTCGCACTCTGCGGCCTATGCCATGGTTGCGTACCAGACCGCTTATCTAAAGGCGCATTACCCTGCCGCTTTCATGGCGGCAACTTTGTCGGCGGAAATGGATGACACCGACAAGGTGCAGATTTTCTGCCAGGATTGTATTGCGAATGGTCTTGAGCTGCTGCCGCCGGACATCAATTTGAGTGGCTATCGTTTCGAGCCGGTCGGCGAGCGGCAGATCCGCTACGGGCTCGGCGCGGTCAAGGGGACCGGCGAGGCGGCGGTTGCCGCGATCGTGCACGCGCGTGAAACTTCGGGGCCGTTCCGCGACTTGTTCGATTTTTGCCGGCGCATAGACAAGCGCCTCGTCAATCGCCGGGCCATTGAATCGCTGATACGCGCCGGCGCATTTGATTCACTTAACCCACGACGCGCAAGCCTGCTGGCATCAGTAGGCATCGCCATGGAAAACGCCGAGCAGGCGCAACGTTCAATCAATCAGGTAAGCCTATTCGGCGAAATAGAAGAGGCCGCGGCCGCACAACACGTAGCACTGGTTGATGTGCCGGAATGGCCGGAGCCGTCGCGGTTGCAAAATGAAAAGATGGCATTGGGTTATTATTTCAGCGGCCACCCGTTTGCCGGCTACCGGAGAAGCATAGAGGGTTTCGTAAAAACCCGACTCAGCGAACTGACGCCCCAGCAGCAGCCGGTTCTGCTTGCCGGAATCATCCATCACGTGCGCATCCAGCAGACGCGTCGCGGGAGAATGGCAATCGTGGCGCTGGATGACGGCAGCGGCCAGGTCGATTGCGTAGTGTTCAGTGAATCGTTCGAGGCGAAACGCGACCTGCTGAAAGAGGACCAATTGCTCATCGTCGAGGGCAAAGTTGGCCGCGACGATTTTTCGGGGGGCCTGCGAGTCACCGCTGAAAGAATCTATGACTTGACCGCGGCGCGCAACCAGTACGCGCGCGTGATGCGCATCAGTCTCAACGGAGAAGCAAGCGCAGTCAGGCTGCGGACGCTGCTCGGGCCGTACCGGAAAGGCGCGTGTCCCGTGGCGATACGTTTTCACAACGCGCAAGCGGCATGCGAGGTGCAATTAGGCGAGGAATGGCGGGTCAATCTCGATGATAATTTGCTGCGCGATTTGTGCGAATGGCTAAATCCCGAGAACGTGGAGGTAATCTACTGAATTACCGTGTGCGCAAAATCTCAAAGCCCGTAAAGTTTCCTTCGCTTTCCTTTATTTCAAGGCGCTCGACCTGTGCGGATTCAGGCCCATGATGAGCCCAGGCGATGATGGTATCCAACGCTTCCGGGGTTCCCTGCAGCATGGCTTCTACGCTCATATCGAAGCAATTGCGTACCCAACCGGTGATGCCGAGCATTTCCGCCTGACGCCGCATGGTTTCACGGAAAAACACGCCTTGCACCCGGCCATGAATGCGCAAATGTTTGACCATTTTCCTAGTTTGCAGCCGGAGCCGGCGCGCGCGCAACTGATCGAGCATACTGGCGAGCAGCCCGAGCGCGTGAACGCTTGCTGTCTCCATCGGCTAAATCTAGGCAACCTCGATGAGACGTCAAGCCGTTAGTATTTAGGAGAAAAAATATGCAGGAAGAACATGTAACTGGAAGCTGCCTATGCGGAGAAGTCGGCTACGAAATCGCCGGCAACATTGGAATCTTTCAATATTGCCACTGCTCGCGCTGCCGGAAATTCACCGGCAGCGCCCATTCCGCGAACCTGTTTGTCCTGCCAGAACAGTTTTCGTGGACCAAAGGAGAAAAATTTGTGGGCGTCTACGTTCCCGAACAAACCAAATATTTTTCCACCTCGTTCTGCAAAAAATGTGGCTCATCGTTGCCCTGGAAAGACAAGCGCGGAAAGGTGGTCGTTGTTCCGGCAGGAACCCTCGATAAGCATCCTGGGATAGAGCCGTTCCAGAATATCTTCTTCGCATCAAAAGCGGAATGGTACAAATCGGCAGCGGATTTGCCGTGTTACGACGAACTTCCTGCTAAATAACGCCGCGAGTTTGGCTTCTCTTAGGTCACCTCGAAAGAAATCATGGCGGTCCTGATCGCGGAATCCGAGTCGTTTTCCGGCCGCTGCAGGAGAGCGACGCGGAATTACGAGGATCGACGATCGAACTCTTGGTTTTCCGCGTTATTTGCTGATCGCGGTGAGTATGCCCTGCATAATGGCGAGGGGTGACGGGGGGCAGCCGAGCACTGCAACATCCACGGGAATTACATTTGCCACGCTTCCGCAGCTCGCGTAGCTTTCGCCGAAAATTCCGCCGCTGCATCCGCAATCGCCGATTGCGACCACCAGCTTGGGATCCGGAGTGGCTTCATAGGTGCGCTTCAATGCCGTTTCCATGTGGCGCGATACCGGCCCGGTTACCAGCAGCATGTCTGCATGGCGCGGGCTAGCCACGAACTTGATGCCGAGCTGCTCGAGATTGTAATAAGGGCTGTTGGTGGCGTGGATTTCAAGCTCGCAGCCGTTGCAGGAGCCGGCATCAACGTGCCGGATGGCGAGCGCCCGACCCAAGTATCGCAAAATTCCTTCCTGCAGGCGCTGCTGCAGGACGCGCATTGTCTCGTCAGCTTGCGGCGCGGCTTCGGTCTTGATGCCCGTCTTTGCAATCTGTTTCAAGAGCTGGTACATGCTTACAAGTCGTGACCGCTATAACTCAGGTTGAAAGATTTATTAATAAGGGGGAAATCGGGAACGATGTTGCCGATGATCGCGTGCTGCAATACCGGCCAGTTTTGCCACGAAGGGTCGTGCGCATGACAACGGTGTATTGTGTTGTTTTCGCCAGCCTCCAGAGCGACCAATATCTCACCGCGCCAGCCTTCCACCCAACCCATTCCAGCCCTGCCCTTAGCCGCATTGGCGAGCGCAATCCTAGTCTCTCCTGATGGAAGCTGCTGCACCAGCGTTTGGATGAGCCGTATCGATTCGGCGAGCTCGTCAAACCGCACCGAAACGCGAGCGGCAACGTCACCGCGTGGGTGGGACGCCAGTTGCACGCCGAGCCCCTGATAGGGTGAAATCGGATAATCTATGCGCAGGTCACGACAAATGCCGCTAGCGCGACCGGCGAATCCGGTCAGCCCCAATTTTTCCGCAAGTTCCAGGGACACCTTTCCGGTCATGATGAACCGGTCCTGGGCACCGGCATGCTCGTCATAAATGGACTTGAGCGTGACAACCTCGCGCTGGATTTTTTCCAGCTGATCAAGCAGGAGAACCGCCTCGCGGCGCGGGAGGTCGCGCGCGACCCCGCCAGGGACCACTAGGTCCATCAAATAACGATGACCGAACAATTCCGAGTTAAGCCGCAACACGTCTTCCTTAAGGCGCCAGAACTGGAAAAAGCCGAATGAGAGCCCGACATCGTTACCCAGGTAACCGAGGTCTCCAAGATGATTGGCTACGCGTTCCAGCTCGAGGAAAATGCCGCGCAATGCGAGCGCCCGGGGCGGAAACTCGGTCGCTTCACTAATTCCTTCGACTGCCATGGCGTAGGCCCAGGCATAGGCGACGGTCGAGTCACCGCTGATTCGCCCGGCAAGTCTTGCGCCTTCTTCAAGGGTCATGATTTCGAAGCGCTTCTCGATTCCCTTGTGCTTGTAGCCTAGACGCTCCTCGAGACGCAGGATTTTTTCCCCGACAATGGAAAAGCGGAAATGACCGGGCTCAATCGTTCCGGCGTGAACCGGTCCCACCGGAATCTCGTGCACGCCTTCGCCTTCCACCTTGATAAATGGATAGCGATCGTCCGCTGCCGGGAAGCGGCTAGCGATCTTGAAATCCTTGCGTAATGGGAATGTGCCGTCGGGCCAGGCGCCGTGCCGGAGCCACTTGCGTTGATCGGAATTATTCAGCGCACGGATGCCGACAAGATCACAGGCGGCGCGCTGCATGCGGTCCGCGCTCGGACAAATGTCGGCGATTCCCGGGTAGATTGGATGCTCCCGCGGAAGAGGCACAGTGAGCCACAGCAATCCGGAAGGAACGGCGAACGCAAGATGCAAAGCGTATCCTTCCCCGCGTTCCATTTCGTCGCTGCCCCACAGGGCGACCAGCCGCGCTTTCTGCGAACGCGCGGTTTCGCATAGAGCGCGCAGTTCCTCAGCATTGACCGATGCGCGGAATGCGGGCATAGCGCCTGGGAGCACCTGGGCGTCGATCGAAAATTCCGGAAGTCGCATGCTTATTTCCCTAGCCGATCAGCGCTGCCGCCTGGCGGTACCAGTTCACGAGGTAGGGCGGAATATACAAGCCGAGCATCAAAACGAGCGCCAGGTGGACGAACACCGGAACCAGTGCCGGCGGATGTGGCAAGCGGCCGGTGGTCGTTTCGCCGAATACCATCGGCTGCACTTTCCCGAATATTGCTGCGAATGCTGCGCCAAGCGCAATCAGCAGGAACGGTGTCGCCCAGGGGTGTTCGTGCATCGCTGTAGTAAGCATCATGAATTCGCTGGTGAATACCCCGAACGGCGGCATGCCGAGGATCGCCAGGCTTCCCAACGCGAGCCCCCAGCCGATGGTCGGGCTCTGTACAATCAGACCGCGGATCTGGTCCATCACCTGAGTGCCAGTGCTTTGGGCGGCGTGCCCGACAGTGAAGAAAATTGCGCTTTTGGTGAGAGAGTGCACGGTCATGTGCAGCAGGCCTGCAAATGCCGCGACCGGGCCGCCCATGCCGAAGGCAAAAGTCATGATGCCCATATGCTCGATCGAAGAATAGGCGAACATGCGCTTGATATCTTTCTGCCGCGAGAGGAAAAACGCCGCCACAACGACCGACAATAAGCCGAAGCTCATCATCAGACCGCCCGAAAAACCGCGCCCCAACGCGCCGTCCACCAGGACCTTACTTCGCACCACGGCGTACAGGGCGACGTTGAGCAGAAGCCCTGACAGCACTGCTGAAACCGGCGTTGGGCCCTCGGCATGCGCATCGGGCAGCCAGTTATGAAGCGGGACCAGCCCGACCTTGGTCCCGAAGCCCACCAGCAGGAACACAAAGGCGAGCGAAAGTACAGTAGGCTCAAGTTGATTCCGCACCTCGTACAAGTGTGTCCACAAAAGCGATGTGCCGCCGGGCCCGAGCACTTTTTCGGCAGCGAAATAAAGCAGTATGGTTCCGAACAGCGCTTGCGCGATGCCGACGCTGCACAGGATGAAGTACTTCCACGCTGCTTCCAGGCTCGCGGGAGTGCGGTAAAGGCTCACCAGCAGCACGGTGGAAAGAGTCGCACCTTCCAGCGCCACCCACAGGATGCCCACGTTGTTGGCAAGCAAGCACAGCACCATGGTGAAGGAGAACAACTGGTACATGCTGTGATAGAGACGCAGTCGAAGCGGGTTCACGCGTCCATGATGCTCCTCGATGCGCATATACCGGCGCGAGAACACAGATGTGGTAAAAGCAACGAAAGCAGTAAGCGCAACCAGAAAAACATTGAAGGAGTCAACAAAAAACTGCTCACCGGCCGCCATCATGGGACCAGCGGTGATGACGCGTACCGTAAGCAGCGCAGCTGCCCCGAAGGTCAACAGGCTCATTAGCGAGTTCAACTCCGGAGCCCAGCGTCGGTGACCTAGAAGTGCCAGTAAAAGTCCGCCCACCAGTGGAATGCCGAGAACCGGGACGATTTCCATCTCAATCCTCTTTGAGCTTTTCCATATGCCGAATGTCGAGGCTGTCAAACTGCTCGCGAATATGGAAAAAGAAAATGCCGAAGATAAACGTACCCACCAGAACGTCGAGCGCAACCCCGAGTTCCACTACCAGGGGCATGCCGTATGTCGCGCTGGTGGCCGCGAAGAACAGACCGTTCTCCATTGCCAAAAATCCAATAACCTGGGGTACTGCTTTGCGCCGCACAATCATCATCAGGAAAGCCAGCAGCACGCTCGCCAGCGCGATGCCCAGCGTCGAGCGTGTGAGTGCGCTGGCCATTTGCGAAATCGGCGCAGCGAGAGCAAATGCGAAGATTGCGAGGCCGATGCCGATCAACATCGTGGCCGGTATGTTGATCAAGGTCTCCACGTCCCAGCGCACATGAAGTCGGTCGATCAGGCGGTGCAGCACCCAGGGTATCATTATCACTTTGAGCAGCACCGTCAGCGCCGCCGAGTAGTAAAGATGGGTCTGGCCTGTGAAATGGGCGACGGTCAGAGTCGAGAGCGCCAGTGCCACGCCCTGCCACGCGAACAGGCGGATTAAGGTCAAAATGCGCCGCTGCGAAAGCATAGCAAATGCGAGCAGCAGCAAAAACGCGGCCAGCAGGTTCACGATCTGGCTTGAAAGGGTCTGGCTCATCCTCGGATCAGGAAGTGGGTCAGCATCCCCAGGACTGCCAGCAGGAAGGCTGTGGAAAGAAATTCTGGGGCCAGAAATAAGCGCAATTTGGCGAGCAGTGTCTCGATTAGGGCGAGCCCGGCTCCGGCGAATAAGAGCTTCACCGCAAGAACCGTGAAGGCAAGCGGCAGCGCCGCCCAGTCTCCGGCCTCGGCGATACCCCATGGCAGGAACAGCGCTATGCCGATGGTCATATACGCGAACAGCTTGATTGCGGTGGCCCACTCGATCAGCGCTAAATGGCGCGCCGAGTACTCCAGGATCGTCGCTTCATGGATCATGGTGAGCTCGAGATGCGTGGTGGGATTGTCGATCGGAATCCGGGCATTCTCCGCCAGCAGTACCATCAGGAAGGCCACCGCCGCGAAGGCGAGGCTCGGGTAAATCGCAAACTCCCGGTGCGCCAGCGTTTCCACAATGGTTGTAAGCTGCGTCGAGCCGGAGATAAACGCGGCGGTAAACAGAGTCATCAACATCGCGGGCTCGGCCAAAAAGCCGATCAGCATCTCGCGCCGCGCGCCCAAGCCACCGAATGACGTGCCGATGTCCATCGCAGCCAGTGCCGAAAACACTCTTGCCAGCGCAAATACTCCGACCAAAGCGATGATATCGGCGGCTGGCGCGAATGGCAGGTCGGTCGCCAGCACCGGAACAATTCCTGCAGCGAGCCACATGCAACCAAACAGGACATAGGGCGTTATGCGAAATAACGGCGATGCATTTTGTGCGATAACTGCGTCCTTGTGAAACAGCTTCGCCAAGGTGTAATACGGCAGCAGAATGCTCGGTGCCGAACGGTTTTGCAGCCAGGCCCGGCATTGGTTTACCCAACCCACGAGTACCGGCGCGGCGAGCACCACGAACACGGACTGTAGGATCTGGAACGCGATTCCGGGTAAATAGGTCATCGCACGAATACCAGCAGTGCAATCAGCGTGAAAAAGCTGTAGAGCAGGTAAATGCTGATCCTGCCTTGCTGCAACAGCGCAATCTTCGACGAAACATATTCTGCGAACCTTGCTATTGGCAGATAAAACCAATACCAATGGCGGTCTTCGATCTTGAGCGAGAATCTTGGTGCGGGATCGTCGGGTTCAGGCATGTGACGTTCCATCAAATATATCGGACCGAACACATGCCTGATGGGTTGGCCGAACGCGTCCGCGGTGTCCTGCATGCGCGGCGTCTGATCGGGAAAGCCGCAGTCCCACGGGTCGGAGAAGCGCACTCTCCCGTGGTAGAAATGGCGCACCAGCAAAAAAGTGAGCAGAGTTACGGCAACGATTACAACCAGGAAAATTATTGGCGAATAGCTCGCTTGCTCGCTCGAAGTAGGAACCAGCCATAGCCAGCTGGATTCCAATGCCTGTTCCGACAGGCCGCGGCCGGTCAGATAGGCACAAATGCGGTTAAGCATCAGTAGAAACGAGGTTGGAAACAGTCCCAATACGAAGCAGCTGGCAGCGAGCCAAGCCATTCCAAAGCGTTCCATTTCCCCCGCATCTATGTCATGGCCGACGGCCGGCGAGCGTGAGAGATGTTCGGCTTTGCGCGGCTGGCCGAGAAAAGCAATCCCATATACCTTCACAAAACACATTGCCGTGAGGGCGCCGGCTAGCGCCAGCATCGCGGCGAAAAGCGGCACCAGGCTTCTGACCACGCCGTGTTGTAGAACCGGCGCCTGCAGCGCGGTCTGGAATGTGAGCCATTCTGATACGAAGCCATTCAAAGGCGGCAGCGCCGAGATGGCCAGTGCGCCGATAAGAAAGTAGAAAGCCGTCTTAGGCATCCTGCGGATCAGTCCGCCCATGTCGTTCAGGTCGCGCAACCCCGTGGAGTGCAGGATCGACCCCGCACCGAGGAACAACAGTCCCTTGAACACGGCGTGATTGAACGTGTGGTAAAGCGCGGCGATGAGACCGAGAGTCGCCGCGGCAGGGTGACCGAAGCCGATAAATACCATGGACATGCCGAGGCCGAGCAAAATGATGCCGATGTTCTCGACCGAGTGATAAGCGAGCAAACGCTTTAGATCGTGTTGCATCAGCGCGTACAGCACGCCGAACAAGGTGGTGCCGGCGCCGATTATCAGTACCAGCATGCCCCATTCCCAACGCACGCCGCCGATTAGGTCGTAAATCACCCGCACCATGCCATAGATCGCGGTTTTGAGCATGATCCCGCTCATGAGCGCCGAGACCGGGGACGGTGCGGCAGGATGTGCCTCGGGCAGCCAGGCGTGCAGGGGAATCATTCCGGCTTTCGCGCCAAAGCCGAAGAAGGCCAGCAAAAACGCCACCGTCGCCCACAGCGGCTGAAGATGCGCTGCACGCAGCGCGTTGAAGGTATAGTCACCGTGGCCACCGTTCATTACACCGAAACACAGAAGGATAGCGATTGCGCCTAGATGCGCGATCAGCAAATACAGAAAACCTGCGTTTCGGATCGCAGGAAGCCCGTGGTCAGTCGTCACAAGGAAGTAAGAGGACAGCGCCATCGTTTCCCACGCGACCATGAACAAGTACGCGTCGTCGGCCAGAATCACAAAAGCCATGCTGGCGAGAAAAACGTGGTACTGCAGGCCAATAAGGGTGAGCCGCGGTGCGGTCTCGGTACGGAAATAACCCGCAGCGTAGACCGAGATTCCGGCGGAAACCGAGCCGAGCAACAACAAGAAAAATCCCGCCAATGGATCAACGCGCAAATGAAACGGCAGGTCAGGAAGACCCAGCGGCAGTATCAACTGATTCGGAGAAAGCCATATTGCCTGGAGTCCGAACATGGCAAGCGCAAGGCCGACCAGGGCGCCGATCGGAAATGCGAGCCGCCGGGCGATGAATGCATTGCCGGCGGGAATCAGAGCCAGAACTGAAATAGCGAGCCAGGAAACGGCGGCGAGGAGCGAGCCTGCAAGCGGTGAGGGAATAAAATCCGACGCGGTCACTTAACCCTCATCCCCGGTTGCGCGCCGGAATCGGGGGAGAGCAAATAAAAGCCTGGTTCGGTACCCGAAGCGGCAAGCACCATGCCTTCGGAGACACCGAACTTCATTTTGCGCGGCGCGAGGTTTGCCACCATCACGGTAAGCCGTCCCACAAGTTTCGCCGGTTCGTAGGCCGACTTGATTCCGGCAAAGACGGTGCGCGTCTCGTTGCCGACGTCGAGCGTTAGCTTGAGCAATGTATCAGCTCCATCCACATGTTCGGCTTTGACAATGCGCGCTATACGCAGATCGATCTTGTTGAATTCGTCAATTGAGATGGTATTGCTCATGGCGGCCTCTTGGCGGATGTGTTGCTGATGCTCTGCGTGTCGCTGCTGCGAATGCGGCTGAGGTACTGGCTGCATGGTTTCTTTGTTGGCTTCAACGAGGGCGATGATCTGTTTGGTATCGACGCGGGTAATAAGATGCGAATAAGCGTTGATCCTTTCTGGCAACCCTTCGGCATCTTCCCATTTGAATGCGTGTTTTAACCCGAAAAACTCCCGGGCTACTCGCTCGGCGGTTTTCGGAAGAATCGGCGCCAGGATGACGGTGAGCAGCTTAAAACCGTGAATACAACGCGAGCAAAGATCCTGGAGTTCGGTACGTCTATCCGGATCTTTAGCAAGATTCCACGGTTGCTGCCGATCAAATTCTTCGTTGGTGCGGTCCGCAATTCGCATCGCCTCGCGAACGGCTTTTCCGAACTCGCGAGCATCATATGCTTCCTTTGCAAAAGATGCAGAGGCAATTGCACCCTGCGTCAAAGGTTTAGTGTCACCGAGGTAAGCCAGTTTGCCATTGAAATCCTTAGTAATAAAACTTGAGGCCCGGCTC
The DNA here is from genome assembly GCA_035624535.1 of Burkholderiales bacterium. Taxonomy (GTDB): domain Bacteria; phylum Pseudomonadota; class Gammaproteobacteria; order Burkholderiales; family JAHFRG01; genus JAHFRG01. Next base: position 24,101 of record DASPRI010000200.1, on the reverse strand, counting down.
GCAATGTTGACGAACTTTCCGACCAAATCGCTATTTACCCTGGATACAAAGTCATCGAGATTGAGGTCGATATCCTCCATCGTTGAATTCAGCTTGGCGGCGTAATAGTAGCGCAGCCATTCGGGATTTAATCCCTGCTTGAGATAGCTTTCGGCAGTAATGAAAGTTCCGCGCGACTTGGACATTTTCTCGCCGTTCACGGTGAGAAAGCCGTGGGCAAAAATCTTACTCGGCGTACGGTAGCCGGAGAATTCAAGCATCGCCGGCCAGAACAGTGCGTGGAAGTAAAGTATGTCCTTGCCGATGAAGTGGTGGAGCTCTGCTTGGGAATTCTTCCTCCAGTAGTCGTCAAAATTGATGCCTTTGCGCCGGCAAAAATTCTCGAAACTTCCCATGTAGCCAATTGGCGCATCGAGCCAGACGTAGAAAAACTTTTTCTTGTCCGTACCGGGAATCGGAAAGCCAAAATAAGGCGCATCGCGCGAAATATCCCAATCGCGCAAGCCGGCGCCGAACCATTCCTTAAGTTTATTCGCCGCTTCAGGCTGGAGAGGTGGTTCACCCGTTTCCTTACCAATTGTCCAACCTTTGAGGTATTGCTCGCATTTGCTGAGCAGGAAAAAATAATGTTCCGATGTTTTGTGTATCGGCTTTGCACCGGAAACGGCCGAGTAGGGGTTGATCAAGTCAGTTGGCGAATAAGCCGAGCCGCAGACTTCGCAGGCATCACCGTACTGGTCTTGTGAGTGACATTTTGGGCATTCGCCCTTGATGAAGCGGTCGGGGAGGAACAGTTCCTTGACCGGGTCATAGAGCTGCTCAATGTTTCGCCGTTCGATCAGCCCGGCTTTGTTAAGCTTGGCGTAAATGTCGTTGGCGTGTTTCCGCGTTTCCGCCGAGTGGGTCGAGTAATAGTTGTCGAAGTCAATGTGAAAACCCTTGAAGTCACGCAGGTGCTCGCCGTGCATGCGTTCAATCAGGGTTTCGGGGCTAACGCCTTCAGCGTCTGCACGCAGCATGATGGGGGTGCCGTGGGTGTCGTCGGCGCAAACGTAATAACATTCATGCCCTTGCATTTTTTGGAAACGCACCCAAATATCGGTCTGGATGTATTCGACCAAGTGTCCTAAGTGGATCGCTCCGTTAGCGTAGGGCAAGGCGGAGGTGACCAGGATTTTGGGCTTCACAAGACCTGACGGGGCTAAAAATGGTGAATTGTATCAAAGCGAAGCCACGAATAGTATTTGCTACAGGTATAATCCCTTAAGCTTTTAACAGTGTCGGGCCCATTTTTTTTGCAGGAAGTTTAATGGCTATTACAGAGCAACAGGTTCAATTCGCACTAAAGGAAATCGCAGATCCCTACACTCATAAGGATTTCATTTCCAGCAAGTCGGCGAAGAACATCAAGGTGGACGGCAACGACGTGTCGCTCGAGATTGCGCTCGGTTATCCGGCGAAGAGTGTGAGCGACCAGATCCGCAAGCAGGTTGTCTCAAGGCTCAAGAGCCTCTCGGGCATTGGCAATATCAGCGTGAACGTTACCACCAAAATTGTCTCGCACAGCGTGCAGCGCGGTGTGAAGCTCATTCCCAATGTCAAAAACATCATCGCCGTGGCCTCGGGCAAAGGCGGGGTGGGAAAATCAACCACCGCGGTCAATCTCGCCTTGGCCTTGTCGGCGGAAGGCGCCGCGGTAGGGGTATTGGATGCCGACATTTATGGCCCTTCGCAGCCGATGATGCTCGGCATACAAGGCCGCCCGGAATCGCGCGACGGCAAGAGTCTGGAACCCATGGAGGCTTACGGCCTGCAGGCGATGTCCATAGGGTTTTTGATCGACGTGGAGACCCCTATGGTGTGGCGCGGGCCAATGGTGACCCAGGCGCTGGAGCAGCTGCTTACCGAGACCCGCTGGCGGGAGCTGGATTATCTGGTGGTAGATCTTCCGCCCGGCACCGGCGACATTCAGTTGACGCTTGCGCAGAAGGTTCCGGTAACCGGCGCAATCATTGTGACGACGCCGCAGGACATCGCGCTCCTCGATGCGCGCAAGGGGCTCAAGATGTTCGAAAAAGTCGGGATACCGATAATCGGCATCGTGGAAAACATGAGTACCCATATTTGCTCCAAGTGCGGCCACGAGGAGCACATATTTGGGGCCGGCGGTGGCGAAAAGATGTGTAAGGATTATAAGGTCGAATTTCTTGGCGCACTTCCGCTCGATATTAACATTCGCGAGCAGGTGGATTCAGGCAAGCCGACCGTGGTCATGGATCCGGACGGCCCCGTCAGCCGGATTTACCGAAACATTGCCAGAAAGGCGGCGCTAAGAATCGCTGACCAAGCTCAGGACCGGAGCGCGTTGTTCCCGAAAATTGTAATTCAGAATACCTAGAAAGTCGTTAATATGTCCATAAAATCAGACAATTGGATTCGACGCATGGCCGAAGAGCGCGGCATGATCGAGCCGTTTGAACCCAATCAGGTAAATCAGATCAATGGCCATCGAGTCGTGTCCTTCGGCACGTCGAGTTACGGCTACGACATTCGCTGCTCAGATGAATTTAAGCTGTTCACGAATATCAATACCACCATCGTGGACCCCAAAAACTTCGATGCCAATTCATTTGTCGACGTCAAAGGCGATGTTTGCATTATCCCTCCGAATTCCTTCGCGTTGGCGCGCACTGTTGAATACTTCCGAATCCCGCGCAATGTGCTCACCTTGTGCTTGGGCAAATCCACTTACGCCCGCTGCGGCATCATCGTCAATGTGACCCCGCTGGAACCGGAATGGGAGGGATTCGTGACGCTGGAGTTTTCCAATACGACACCCTTGCCAGCAAAAATCTATGCCAATGAAGGAGTTGCACAGGTAATCTTCTTTGAGTCGGACGAGATCTGCGCGACGTCCTACAAAGACCGGGCCGGCAAATACCAAGGCCAGCGCGGCGTGACTTTGCCGAAAATCTGATTGCCAAGGCCCCCCGAGTTTCGCTGTTAGGGTTGCAGTAATGCAATTGGTGAAAATTTTCCTTGCTATTTCTTAATCCCGCACCTAGTATTCGAAAAAGTTTCGCGGGAAAAAAATTGTCTTGCACCACTCGACGTGGGAAGTATAATTCGCGATTTTTTTATTGCACAGCACCAGGCTCAATAGGAGGTCATCATGACAAGCAAGGGGAAATACTTCGGCGCGGTTTTTGTTGGTCTCATAAACATACATGTTCCAGTTACGTAGTGCCTCGCCTGAAGGAGATTTAGATGCAAATGCGCACCGTCGCACGACGAAGAGTCAAACACGAAAACATATTCGATACTCATCCGGAAGTCAGCCTGGACTTTGAACACGTCCGGCACGCCCTGAATAAGGGATACAGCAAGCCGTTTCTCCTGGTTGATTCCAACATAGTCCGCACCAAAATCCGCCGTTTCAGAAACGCCATGCCTCGCGTCCACCCGCACTATGCGGTTAAGGCCAATCCCCACCCGCACGTGGTGAAGGCATTGATTGAGGAAGGCGCGGGATTCGAAATCGCCTCCATCGCCGAGCTCGACCTCCTGCTCGATTTTGGCGTGGCGGCGCAGGAAATCTATTACAGTAATCCAATAAAGTCGCGCGAGTTCGTGAGGTATGCATCTGCCAAAGGAGTAGAGTGGTTCGTGGTAGACAGCGTGGAAGAGTTGCGCAAGATAGTGTCGGTCAAGCCCGATGCCAAGTTATATTTGCGAATTGACACGCCCAACATAGGCAGCGACTGGCCGCTTTCGGGTAAATTTGGCGCGCATCCAGCGGAAGTTCGGGAAATAATCGCGGCTGCGGTGGAATTGAAGTCTGATCTAGCGGGCGTAACTTTCCACGTCGGCTCGCAGTGCCGCAACCCGCAGAACTGGAGAGTTGGTATCGAAAGCGCCCTCAAAATATTCCAGGAAATGCGGATCGCGGGCCTGAGTCCGCGCCTGTTGAATATCGGCGGTGGCTATCCGGTGCGCCATGTTAAACCCATACCTTCTATCGAGGTTATCGGCGAGGTGGTGAACGAAGCGATAGCCTGTGTTTCAGATGACATACGCATCATGGCCGAGCCGGGGCGGTACCTGGTCAGTGATGCGGCGTACTTCGTGTGCCGCGTCATTGGAACTGCGACCCGCGCGGGCAAACGCTGGATGTATTGGGATGCTGGCGTATTTGGTGGCATCATCGAAACCCAAGAAGGCCTGATTTACGAAGTCCGTACCGACCGCAGGGGCAGACTCATCCCGTGGGTTGTGGCCGGACCGACTTGTGATTCGATGGACGTCCTGATGCGCGACCATCTCCTGCCAGAGGATGTCCAGGAGGGGGATTATATTTATATCCCCAATGCCGGTGCCTACACTAGTTCTTATGCTAGCAATTTCAATGGCTTTCCATTACCGGCAGTAATTGTAATTTAGCCGATTGCACGGTGAGCGGATTACGGCAGGTGGCGTAATCCGCTTTTCATTTACGCGACAGCTTCAGGCTCTTTCATAAACGGCAAAATGGAAGTCGTACGGGTTTTTTTCGTCGGCCTTGAATACTTGCGTAGATATCTGCTTCCATCGCGCTAAATCAAAATCCGGCATGACCGTGTCGCCCTCTATCTCCGCTTGAACGGTGGTGAGGTAAAGACGATCGGCGACAGGCAGCGCCAGTTCAAATAAATTTGCGCCACCGATGATAAAGATCTCGTCGTCAGGTTCGCACGCTGAGATTGCTTCCTGCAGGGAATTCACCACAATCGCGCCAGAAACCATGTAATCCCGACTGCGGGTGACAATCACCGTGGTGCGGCCGTGCAGTAGGCGGTTGAGGGACTCGTAGGTTTTCCGCCCCATGATTATGTGATGGCCCATTGTGATCTTTTTGAAGAGTTGCAGCTCGCCAGGCAATCGCCAAGGTACGCGGTTTCCTTTGCCGATCACGCGGTTCCTCGACATCGCGGCAATAATCGAGATATGTTTGCCGGGTTTGCGGAAATGAGCTGAGGATTTTGCAGCAGCGCGGTCCAGCATGGTTATGCTATCGTATTCAGAAAAGCAAAGATCGGTGCATTATAAATCAGGTGCGCAGGTGTTTTAGTGAAGATCTATTATCCGAAATCTTTTTTGCAGCTGATCTTAATCGGCTTCGCGCTTGTTTCATTGCCTTTGTTCTACGCGTTTTTTAATGCGGCAGTCTACGTGGACCGGCTCGCTAATCAAAGCCAGAAAGCCGTGTATCAGGCGGTTCAGGCAACACAGGGGAGCCGTATTCTCGTGGAACAACTTACGCAGATGGAGCGCACCATACGTCAGTTTGTCATTTTAGGTGACGAGAGTTTGCTTGAAGATTATGCCAATTCCCACCGGAACTTTCGCGAAACGGCTACGGAACTTGGCCGCTTGCCGCTCGAGGGCGAACAAAGGAAAAAATTGGATGAACTGGTTGAGCGCGAGCAGAAGTTATTTGCGAGCGTGCAAAAAAATCCACGGGACCCGCGCAACAGCAAGTCGATGGTGGTCGAGTACATCCTGCTATCAGACCTGGCCCAGTCGATCCTCGCCCAGAGTAATCTGCTGGTAGACCGCGAGGTCAACGTTCTGGAGCGGACCGCATATGAGGCGCAACGAATCCTGCTGTGGCAAGTTCTGGCTTCGGTTCCGATCGCCGTGTTGCTGGCGGTGGGTTTCACGATTTTAATTGCGCGCCCTATCCGACAGCTGGATATTGCGATCCGCAAGCTTGGCAGCGAACAATACTCCTCCCCGATCGAAGTAAGCGGGCCGCAAGATCTTAAAAATCTGGGACAACGGCTCGATTGGCTGAGAACACGACTGATCGAGCTGGAACAGCAGAAAACGCGGTTCTTGCGCCATATCTCTCATGAATTAAAGACGCCGCTTACCGCGGTTCGCGAAGGCAGCGAATTGCTGAGTGACGAGATTGGGGGTAAATTGACCGTGCAACAACGGGAGATCGCTGAAATCCTGCGCACGAGCAGCATACAATTGCAGACGTTGATCGAAGATTTATTGAGTTACCATACCAGCAAGTTTCGCAATTCCGCACTTGATCTCAAGCCGGTAAATTTGAAAACGATCATCGACAGGGTAGCGGCAGACCAGAAACTGGCGCTGGTGGCAAAGGGTCTGGAATTAAACACGCACTGCTGTGAGACTTCAGTTCTTGGCGATGAGGGGAAATTGAGGGTCATAGTGGATAATTTGCTTTCCAACGCGATCAAGTTTTCCCCTGCGAATGGGGCCATACGAATTCATCTCGAACGGAATGAAAAAGCGCTGTTGCTGGATGTGATTGACAGCGGTCCGGGCATTAGGGAGGAAGAGAGAAGCCGGGTTTTCGACGAGTTCTTCCAAGGCACGCGCGCACCCGGCGGCCACATAAAAAGCACCGGCCTGGGCTTGGCGATTGCCAAGGAGCATGTGGTCGCGCACGGCGGAAGCATAGAAATCCTAGATGACTCAAATGGGGGCGCACATTTCCGCGTGACTTTGCCTTGCAGACGGGCGGGAGAATGAAATCGTCTGCTGAACTTCTTGGAAAAATGGCGCTGCTGACGTGCAGTTTAATTATTTGCGCCTGCGCCACTGTGAAAAGCCCGAAGCCCGTTACCGAGCGTCAGGTGCCGGAGCAACAGGAGAACGTTGACGGATATCTTGCCTATTATCATCGTGTTTCGAGTCTGTCCGGCGAGGAGCTAAAGAAAGAGTACTTGGCAAGCAATCAGGCGTATCTCAAAAGCAAAAGTGACCAGAGCCGCCTGCAACTGGCTCTTTTATTGGGACTCCCCAACACAAGTTTCAAGGACAACTCGAAGGCGCTCGCTCTGCTCAAAGAGTATCTTGCGAATAATTCAAACGACAATTCCCAAACCAAGAATTTTGCATTGCTGCTGTCCACCTATATAAGCGAGAATAAGCGACAGGAAGAAAAGCTGAAAGCCGAACAAAACCACATTGAAGAGCAGGGCCAGAAGCTCGAGGAGCTGAAAGATAAGCTTAAGACCGAACAAAGCCGAAGCGATGAACTGGAGCAAAAACTAGAAGCGCTGAAGGGAATTGAAAAAAGCATAATTGAGCGTCAGCAAGCACAACCCGTGATAACGAGATGAGCTATTCCAAACCGCATATATTGTTAGTGGACGATGACCCAGGCCTGTTACGCCTGATTTCAATGAGGCTGAACGCTTCCGGCTATGAAGTGGAATCCGTGGAGAGTGGCGAACAGGCGCTTGCCAGGCTCGCTATTTCCATGCCGAATCTGGTGATCACCGATTTGCGCATGGGCGGCATGGACGGCATGGCATTGTTCGACGCAATTCACAAAACCAATCCCACGCTTCCGGTGGTTATTCTGACCGCGCACGGTTCCATTCCCGATGCAGTCGATGCCACCAAGCGCGGCGTTTTTGGATTCCTCACCAAGCCATTTGAAAGCAAGGCGTTGCTCAGTCAAGTGGAGGCGGCGATCAAACTAGGCGGGGCGACAGGAATTAGTCCTGGCGAGAAAGACAGCGCGTGGAGAAAGAATTTGCTCACGCGCAGCCCGGCCATGGAAGACGTGCTCTCGCAAGCGCGTCTGGTCGCAGAAAGCGACGCCAGCGTATTGATCCACGGAGAAAGCGGGACCGGCAAGGAGCTGCTGGCGAATGCCATCCACCTGGCGAGTTCCAGGAACAGCAAACCGTTTGTCGCGATAAACTGTGGCGCGATACCCGAAAGTCTTTTGGAGTCGGAGCTGTTTGGCTATACCAAAGGCTCTTTTACCGGCGCGACCCAGGACCGCAAGGGATTAATCCAGGCGGCAAATGGGGGAACGCTGTTTCTTGATGAAATCGGCGACATGCCGCTGGCTTTGCAGGTGAAGCTGTTGCGGGTGCTGCAAGAAAAACAATTACGACCAGTCGGCTCCACGCAATCGGTTTCGGTCGATATCCGGGTTATTTCCGCGACCCACCACACGCTGGAAGACCAAATGGCAGCGGGAAAATTCCGCGAAGATCTATATTACCGGTTGAACGTAGTTTCGTTAAAAATACCGCCGCTCTCCGCACGTCGCGAAGATATCCCGTTGCTTGCCAGCCATTTTCTAAAGACGCTTTGTGGAAAATACAATAAAACCATAAACGGTTTTGCCCCTGAAGCCTTGGAACAGCTGGTAAGCGCGCCTTGGCCGGGCAATGTCAGACAGCTGCTGAATGTTGTCGAACAGGCGGTCGCGCTGTGTACCACTCCGATTGTGCCGTTGACATTGGTGCAGAAGGCGTTACACGGGGATGAAGAAAGCGGGTATTCATCGCTTGCTGATGCCAAGAAACAGTTTGAACGCGAATATCTGGCGCAACTGCTAAAAATTACCAACGGCAACGTAACTCAAGCCGCGCGCTTGGCAAAACGCAATCGCACCGAGTTCTACAAACTGCTTAAACGGCACTCGCTTGATCCGCATCTGTTCAAAACTCCAAAATCGTAAAAGTCTTGCAGTTGTCGTCCGTTAAAGACTGCCAAAGCAGCGATCGATCAAAAGGATAAACATTTGCTGCCGAATCCCGTCGTTAGCAGGCGACGCAAACGCCCATTTTTTTCCACCACGATCTGACCCATCTTTTTGTTTCATAAAGCATTTAGTTGACTGGCACGCACCCTGCAGGCATTTGTTTCCCTAATCTATTAGACGCGCTAAAGCAAACCGGAAATTGGGGGAGAGATCATGAGCCGGAATATTTACATGACTGCGTCGGTGCTTGCTTGCCTGGCATGCAATCCGGCATTTGCCGAAGATCAATCAGAGGAAGTAAACGCTAACATTGTGGCGGCGTTTGAGAGATACGATACCAATCACGATGGCTATTTAAGCAAGCAGGAATTGAAAGGACGGAAGGATTTATTGCGGATATTTGGCGAAGCGGACACGGACCACGACGGGACACTCGATTTGAATGAATACGCTGCAGCAGAAATGACCGTACACCGGGCGAAAATGGTGCGCTCCATGGAGGACGAACTCATTACCGCTAGGGTCAAGGCCGCCTTGCTCGAGGATCCCGAGGTCAAATCGCTGGACGTGAACGTGGAAACCTACCGTGGTCATGTTTTGCTGAGTGGATTCGCCGATGATGAAAGTCAGGTAAAAAAGGCCGGACGCATCGCATCAGGCGTTCGCGGAGTAGTATCGGTGAAGAATGCCCTGATTATTAAAATTTAGATGTATGGCAAAGCGCAATGCTTATGCCCGAGGTAATTGCAAAAACAGCTTGCAATTACTCACTGCCATGACGGAATGGTATTTTGATTGCTAAACGACCGAACGACCATAGCAATTAATCCCGAGTTGTTGCCGCTGTCACTAGACGGCAATCGGCGCTTTAATTGCGGGGTGAGGCTCGTACCCTTCTAGACGAAAATCCTCGTATTTGAATCCATCTATATTTTTGACCGAAGGATTTATGTGCATCAGCGGCAGTTTCTTCGGGCGCCGCGACAACTGTTCGCGGGCCTGTTCCACGTGGTTAAGGTACAAATGGGCATCTCCGAAGGTATGAATAAACTCGCCAGGTTCGAGCTCGCATACTTGGGCAATCATCAGGGTTAGCAGCGCATAGGATGCAATATTGAAAGGCACGCCGAGAAACACGTCGGCGCTGCGCTGGTAAAGCTCGCAGGAAAGCTTGTTCCGCAGCACGTAAAATTGGAAAAACGCGTGGCAAGGCAGAAGCGCCATCTTTTCCAGATCCGCCACATTCCAGGCTGAAACCAGCAGTCTCCTCGAGTCCGGGTTTTTTCTGATTTCCTCAATAATTTTGGCAATCTGGTCAATGCGCCGCCCATCCGGAGCCGGCCAGGAGCGCCATTGGTAACCGTATACCGGACCAAGTTCGCCTTTTTTATCCGCCCATTCATCCCAAATGGTGACGCCATTTTCCTTGAGGTAACTGATATTAGTTTCGCCTTTGAGGAACCACAGCAACTCATGGATCACCGATTTCAGGTGGATTTTTTTCGTGGTGAGCAATGGGAATCCAGCATTGAGGTCCGACCTGAGTTGGTAACCGAAAACACTCAGCGTGCCGGTGCCCGTACGGTCACGCTTCGGCACACCGCGATCGAGGATGTGCTGCATTAAGTCGAGGTACTGGCGCATGCTTTGAAAGCGTAAGTCAAAAGCTGTTGGCGGGCAACCGAGGTGAAAACCTTTTTGTTCGAATGCCGGCAGCTTGGTTATAATCCGGCAATCGTTTTTATTTTACCGCATCAAGCCGCCCATGCTTGCCAAACTTGAAACGCACGCTTCAATTCTGTCCGCCGCTGCGCTCGCAAAAATGTCCCACGTGCTGTTCGTATTGCCAAAGGCTGGAAAGCTTCCGATTTTGCCCGGAGCAGAAGCATTACGTGCGCTGTTGCAGCGCCGGGCCATGAAAGTTTCGCAACTCGTCGATTCCCCGCTATTTGCCATGCTTCCGCACGGCGGTTTGGCCGCATGGGTAATGCTCGATTCGTCCAAGTCCGTATTTGAACAGCACACAGTTTTGCGCAAGGCGTTGCAATTGCTGTTTGAAGAAAATCCGACGACGCTTTGCATCTCAGTTCACGGTAGCCCCGATGAACGCGGCAAGGCGGCGCAGCGTGCGGCCTATGTCGCGTGGGCAAATGGTGCCGCGTTGCCACAGAGAAAAAACAAACCGCAATCCAGACTGCTTGCCAGAATCGTGCTTTATGGCTGCCCCGAAAGCGCGGTTCTTGATGCGTTGCGGGCTCAGGCGGAGGGCAATCTTTTATGCCGTGAGCTGACTATTTTGCCTCCCAACGAGCTCACCCCGAAGCTGTACCGGCAGCGCATCAGGAAAATGGCTAGAGAGTTTGGCTGGATCCGCAAGGAATTCAATCTTAATAAATTGCGAAAAATGGGGGCCGGAGCGTTTGTGGCGGTTGCGCAGGGAAGTTTTGAGGAGGACGCTGCAATTGTGCATTTGCGATATCGTCACAAACTAGCCAAGCAATCGCTGGCACTGGTCGGCAAAGGGATTTGCTTCGATACCGGCGGCCACAACCTCAAGCCCGCCCGCTCCATGCACGGCATGCACGAGGATATGAATGGCTCAGCGGTTTGCTTGGGTATTCTGCTCGCCGCAACACGCACCAGGCTGCCGGTAAACATCGACTGCTGGCTAGCCATTGCGCAGAATCACATTGGCCCAAAGGCGTATAAGCAGAACGAGGTCGTGAAGGCGCTGGACGGAACCACCATCGAAATCGTGCATACCGACGCTGAGGGCCGCATGGTATTGGCGGATGCCCTCACGATGGCAGCAAAAGCTAGGCCTTCATTAATCGTAGATTTTGCGACCCTCACCGGCAGCATGGCCGTGGCGCTGGGCGAGCGCTATTGCGGCGTGCTCGGCAATCGCGAGGAATTGCTGGCGCACGCGGTTATCGCCGGCAGGGCGTGCGGCGAAAGGTTATGCGCGTTTCCACTGGACGAGGATTACGAGCAGGCACTGGAAAGCAAGATCGCGGATATTAAGCAGTGCACGCTTGATGCCGAGGCTGACCACATACTTGCCGGGCGTTTCTTGAAGCGCTTTGTCGACGACCGGCCGTGGCTGCACATCGACCTGTCGGCGAGCAGCTGCAAAGGAGGATTAGGTGCAGTGGCTTCGGATATTACCGGATTCGGTGTCGGCTGGGGTTTAGAAATGATTAAAAAACTGCTGGACACATGAATTCATACCGTAAGAGCACATGAAACCATTTGTTAATGTCGCGGTGGCAATCTCTATTTTGGCAGCGTTAACGCATTTTCTGAGACCGGTCTTTGGCTGGAAGGTTATGGAAAACGGCGTGGTGGTCCCCTGTAGGCAAGCAAGTTAGCTCTATTGATCGCGTTTGTCTTGGCTTATTTCCCTTCGCGCGAGGCCCCCACGGGTAAATGAATCTGTAGCTGCAGCGCGGTGCCATCTTATCGGCCCCGGCTGTCAGCAGCTCGTTTATTTTGGTTTTCTGTCCCACACGTAGCGCACAAAGCGCTGCCAACGGTTTTGCTTCTGTGCAAGTCTGTTTCTGGTTTTTTCCGCCTGACGATCACTTTCGACACTGCGCTTCACTTGCTCGTGAATTTGCCGCAGAGTCAATCCGCCCGGGCCCTTAAGTTTATCCGGATTGTTCTTGGAAGGCATGGGCAAAACGCCGAAAGATCATGAGAATATGTTAGACTTTAAAGGAATTTTTTTCGAGAAAAAATCATGTCAGGGAATACCTTAGGACGACTTTTCTGCGTGACTTCCTTTGGTGAGTCCCACGGGCCCGCGATCGGCTGCGTGGTGGACGGTTGCCCTCCAGGACTGGCGCTATCTGCCAAAGACATTCAGAAAGAATTGGATCGGCGCAAGCCAGGCACATCGCGCCACGTCTCGCAGCGCCGCGAATCAGACACGGTGGAAATCCTCTCCGGCGTGTTTGAAGGCAAGACCACGGGCACGCCGATTGCACTTCTGATCCGCAACGAGGATGCGCGAAGTAAAGACTATGGAAATATCATGGACACTTTTCGCCCCGGGCATGCCGATTACACATACTGGCAAAAATACGGCATTCGCGATTACCGCGGCGGCGGCAGGCAGTCGGCGCGCGAGACCGCAGTGCGCGTCGCCGCCGCGGCGATTGCCAGAAAATGGCTGAATGAGAAATACGGTGTGGTGATCCGCGGCTACCTGTCGCAGCTCGGGCCGATCGAGATTCCGTTTAAAACTTGGACTGTCGTAAACAGCAACCCGTTTTTTGCTGCCGATGAGGGCGTGGTGCCACAGCTTGAGGAGTTCATGGACCAGCTTAGAAGATCCGGCGATTCCTGCGGCGCGCGAATTACCACGATCGCAGAGCATGTGCCGGTAGGATGGGGTGAGCCGGTTTATGACAAGCTGGATGCCGAGATCGCCTACGCGATGATGAGCATCAACGCGGTGAAAGCAGTGGAAATCGGCGCGGGCTTCAATTCGGTCAACCAAAGAGGCAGCGAGCATTCTGATGAAATGACGCCGCAAGGTTTTTTGAGCAACAACGCTGGCGGAATTCTCGGCGGTATTTCTACTGGACAGGATATCGTCGTCAATATCGCGGTAAAGCCTACTTCGAGCATTCGCCTGCCGCGGCGCTCTATAGACAAGCAAGGCAAGCCCACTATCGTCGAGACACACGGGCGCCATGATCCGTGCGTCGGCATTCGCGCTACGCCCATTGCCGAAGCCATGCTGGCACTGGTACTGATGGATCACGCGCTGCGCCACCGCGCTCAAAACGCAGACGTTGAGTGTCTGACCCCAGCAATCCCGTCAAAAGCCGGCAAAAGCACGCAATCAAGTAGCAAAGCCCAACACAAAGAGAATCCCGACCCGGACGAGGCCTGATGAATATTATCAGGCAGTCGATGCATTTCGATGCGTCCCCCGACAGTCTGTTCGACGCCTACCTCAGTTCCAGAAAGCATGCCGCGATTGTCGGCAGTAAGGTATCAATCAGCAAAGCAGTCGGCAGAAGATTTGCTGCTTTTAACGGCATGCTTTCCGGAAAAAATCTGCTGATTATCCCAAAAACATTTGTTGTTCAATCCTGGCGCTCACGCCGGTGGAAGAAAACGGACGCCGACTCAGTCCTGATCCTAATGTTTAGCAAGACTAGGCGCGGCGCGCAGATTGAACTGGTTCACGTAAACGTCCCGGAACATGATTTCCTAGGCGTAGCTCGGGGCTGGCACAGGTATTATTGGAAGCCCTGGCTTAAATACTTGAAGCGCAGCTCGAACTGAAGCCCGAATTTTCTGCACATGCAGAGATTTCCATACTGGCGTCTCTCGAGCTTCTACTTTTTTTACTTCGCTTTCGTCGGCGCTTTCTCCCCTTACTGGAGTCTGTACCTTAAATCGCTGGGTTTCAGTGCCTCGGAAATCGGGGTTCTAATGTCGTTGCTGATGGTGACGCGTATTTTTGCCCCCACGCTCTGGAGCTGGATGGCAGATCGCAGCGGAGAGCGAGTGGCCGTTGTTCGCATCGCCGCTGCATTGAGCCTGGCGAGTTATCTTGGCGTGTTTTTCGTAAGGAGCTTCTGGTGGATGTTCGGGGTCATGGCGCTCTTGAGCTTTTTCTGGAGCGCATCCTTACCGCTGGTGGAGGCGACGACCCTCAGCCACCTGAGGGACAGCAGCGCTAGATACGGGCACGTGAGACTATGGGGTTCGATAGGCTTCATCGTTGCCGTCATCTGCACTGGCTACGTCTTGGACGTGGCGGAAGTGCGGGTTTTGCTGTGGCTGGTGCTGGCCACAATTGCCGGAATTCTAATTTTTTCACGGTACATTCCCGAGGCCGACTCCGCCATCGATCACACCGATCGATTGCCAGTATTGAATATCCTGAAACGCCCTGAGGTTGCGGCACTGTTCGTCGCATGCTTTCTGATGGTCGCGGCGCACGGGCCGTTTTACACTTTCTATTCGCTTTATTTGGCAGCACATGGCTACAGCAAAGGCGCAATCGGCTGGTTATGGGCGGTAGGTGTGATCTGTGAAATCGCGGTGTTCGTCGCCATGCCGCGTATCATGGAGCGTTTTTCGCTTTTGCAGATTCTCAGCATGAGTTTTTTGCTGGCAATCATCCGTTTTTTGCTGATCGGCTGGATGGTCGATTCATCGGGCGCCATTTTTTTCGCGCAAGTGTTGCATGCTGCAACGTTCGGCGCATATCACGCCGGCGCAATCGCGGCCATTCATCGCATCTTTCGGGGCAGGCATCAAGCGACCGGGCAGGCGCTTTATACCAGCCTCACCTTCGGTGCCGGCGGCACTTTCGGGGCATTGCTGAGTGGATACCTGTGGGACTTTTTGGGCGCAAGCCTGACGTTCAGTGTGGCCTCGCTTTTCGCGCTGCTCGGGTTTTTTCTGATCGCTTGGAAATTTAGGCTGCAACCGTAAACTCCATCCTGTTCTAGCACCTCTCAATGTGCAATAATTAAAAATTTAATTGAGCGGTCTAGATAATGGAAGCACAAACGCTTTACGACAAGCTTTGGCGAAGCCATGTGGTACATGAAGAACGCGATGGCACCGCCTTGATTTACATCGATCGCCACCTGGTGCACGAAGTAACCAGCCCGCAGGCGTTCGAGGGATTGAAGCTTGCCGGAAGAAAACCATGGCGGATGAATTCGGTGGTAGCGACGGCAGATCACAACACGCCGACCACAGGCTGGCAGGACGGAATCAAGGACCCGGTATCGCGCCTGCAAGTTGAAACACTGGATGCCAACATACGCCAGTATGGCGCCAAAGCGTATTTCCCCTTTCTCGACCCGCGCCAAGGCATCGTGCATATCATCGGGCCGGAACAGGGCATGACGCTGCCCGGCATGACCGTGGTGTGCGGTGATTCGCACACCAGCACTCATGGCGCCTTTGCCGCATTGGCATTTGGCATCGGGACTTCGGAAGTCGAACATGTGTTGGCTACGCAATGCCTTCCACTCAAAAAATCGAAAGCGATGCAG
This sequence comes from Burkholderiales bacterium, assembly GCA_035624535.1. GTDB lineage: Bacteria > Pseudomonadota > Gammaproteobacteria > Burkholderiales > JAHFRG01 > JAHFRG01. The sequence continues at coordinate 8,543 of DASPRI010000200.1, read as the reverse complement.
ATCTTAGTGGAGGGCGAATTAGGCAAGGGTGTTACCGCCAAAGACCTGGTGCTTACCATCATAAGCAGAATCGGCACTGCCGGGGGCAGCGGTTATGCTTTTGAATATGCCGGCGACACAATCGGTTCATTAAGCATGGAAGCACGGATGACCATTTGCAACATGACGATCGAAGCAGGCGCGCGCGCCGGCATGATTGCGGTAGACGAAACCACGCTCGCTTACATCAAGGGCCGACCATTTGCGCCGCAAGGCAAAATGTGGGAACAGGCGATGGCGTACTGGAGAACGCTCAAAAGCGACAAGGGGGCGCACTTCGACAAAGTGGTGCGGCTATCAGCACCGGAAGTTCGACCGCAGGTGACCTGGGGCACGTCGCCGGAAATGGTAGGAACCGTGGACGACTGCGTTCCTGATCCCGAACGCGAATCCAACCCGGTGAAGCGGCAAGCAATGGAACGGGCATTGGCCTATATGGGGCTTGCTCCGAACACGCCGATCAAGGAAATTAAGCTCGATAAGATTTTTATTGGCTCGTGTACCAACTCGCGTATCGAGGATCTGCGTGCCGCCGCGCAAGTGGTGCGCGGCAGGCGTATTGCGCCCAATATCAAACTCGCGCTGGTCGTACCGGGTTCGGGATTGGTCAAGCGCCAGGCGGAAAAAGAGGGTTTGGACAAAATCTTTATCGAAGCGGGCTTTGAGTGGCGCGAGCCCGGCTGTTCAATGTGTTTGGGCATGAACGAGGACCGGTTGCAGTCGGGTGAGCGCTGCGCCTCGACCTCTAATCGCAATTTTGAGGGACGTCAGGGCGCGGGCGGTAGAACGCATTTGGTGAGCCCGCAAATGGCGGCCGCTGCGGCTATTGCGGGGCATTTTGTGGATGTGCGCGGCGACTTTGGCTAGCTCGAAAAAAATGAAGATTTTCAGCTTTATTTTGTTGTTTGGATTGCTGACTTCGCCGCTTGCTGGGTGCCATTCTTTGGCGAGCCCGTGCGATAATGCTTCCAAGCCCAACAGGATTGATGACAACGCCGAGGACGTAACTAGGTATTGATGGAAAAATTCGACCGGCTTGATGGATTAGTAGCGCCCATGGATCGCGCCAATGTGGATACCGATTCGATTATCCCCAAGCAATTCCTGAAATCCATCAAGCGTAGCGGTTTCGGCCCCAATCTGTTTGATAGCTGGCGGTACCTGGATCAGGGCGAACCGGGCAAGGATAACCGTGGCCGTCCTCTCAACCCGGATTTTGTGCTGAACCAGCCGCGTTACCAAGGCGCGCAAATCCTGCTGGCGCGCGAAAACTTTGGCTGCGGCTCGAGCCGTGAACATGCTCCGTGGGCCTTACTGGACTATGGATTCCGCGCCCTAATTGCGCCCAGTTTTGCTGACATTTTTTATAACAATAGTTGCAAAAATGGCTTATTGGCGGTTGAGCTAGACGCGGCCGTGGTATCGCAGTTATTCGGGGAAGTGGCGGAGCAGCCTGGTTATCGTCTCAATTTAAATTTGCCTGCGCAGACCGTAACTACTCCAAGCGGCCAGGTTTTTAGATTCGATATCGACCCACTTCAAAAACAGCGTCTTCTCGGCGGGCTGGATGAAATCGGATTGACATTGCAACACGCGGAAAAAATCAAGGCGTTCGAGGCGCGGCACCGCGAGTGCCAGCCATGGTTGTTTTCTGATTAACACGCGGTTGGTGAAGAGCAAGGCTTAAGTACTTTTCACGCCCTAGTCCTAGGTATTGACCACGATTATGAAAATTGCAGTTCTACCCGGCGACGGTATTGGCCCCGAAATCATGGCCCAAGCAGTAAAAGTATTACAGCGGCTGGCGCGCGACGGCCTGAATTTCGAGCTGGAATACGCAGCAATTGGTGGCGCGGGATATGACGCTTGTGGCGATCCCCTGCCGGATGCCACGCTCAAGCTCGCGCGGCGGGCCGATGCCGTGCTGATGGGCGCGGTGGGCGGCTATCGCTATGACAAACTGCCGCGCGAGCAGCGCCCGGAAAGGGGTCTGCTGCGCATCCGCAAGGAACTTGGGGTGTTCGCTAACTTGCGACCGGCACAGCTTTATGCTGAACTTGCTTATGCAACCACGTTGAAAGCGGAAGTGGTAGCCGGGCTCGACATCATGATTTTGCGAGAGCTTACGGGCGACATTTATTTCGGCGAACCGCGCGGGCGAAGAGCAAATGCCAAGGGTGAACGCGTAGGTTTTGATACTATGCTGTACTCGGAATCGGAAATTCGCCGCATCGCTCGGGTGGGTTTTGAGATCGCGAGAAAACGCCGTCGCAAGCTGTGTTCGGTCGACAAGGCCAATGTTCTGGAAACTAGCCAGCTCTGGCGGGAAGTGGTGAGCGAAGTGGCAACAGATTACCCGGATGTCGGTTTGACGCATATGTACGTAGACAATGCAGCAATGCAGCTGGTGCGAGATCCGAAACAGTTTGATGTGATATTGACCGGGAATCTTTTCGGCGACATTCTGTCTGACCAGGCCTCGATGCTGACTGGCTCCATCGGCATGTTGCCTTCGGCATCGCTGGATGAGAACAACAAAGGCTTGTTTGAGCCGATACACGGCTCCGCGCCTGATATCGCGGGAAAGAATATTGCCAACCCGCTGGCTACTATTCTCTCTGTGGCGATGATGCTGCGTTATACTGGCGATCTGGAGGAAGCCGCGCAGCGCGTGGAGCAGGCGGTAAAAAAGGTGCTGGCAAAAGGCTTGCGCACTGCGGACATTTTCCAGCAAGGCACCCGCAAAGTGAGTACCGACGATATGGGCGATGCGGTGGTTGACGCGCTTTAGTCTCACGGTGAATTGAGAGTGAACGAATGAAACAGAAATATAATGTCTGCGTATTGGGCGCTACCGGAGCGGTTGGCGAGGCGATGATTTCCATCCTGGAAGAGCGCGATTTTCCGGTGGGTAAAATTTACCCGCTGGCTTCCTCGCGTTCCGCAGGCACGACTGTAGAATTCAAGGGCCGCGACGTGAAAGTCGAAGACGTTGCCCATTTCGATTTTTCGATGGCGCAAATCGGGCTGTTTTCTGCGGGCAGCAGCGTTTCCGCAGAATATGCACCGAAGGCAGCGGCTGCCGGTTGCGTGGTCATAGACAATACCGCCCAATTCCGGTACGAAAAGGATGTTCCGCTGGTAGTGCCGGAAGTAAATCCTCAAGCCATCTCCGATTACAAAAACCGCCGGATCATAGCCAACCCTAACTGCTCCACTATTCAGATGGTGGTGGCGCTGAAACCCATTTATGATGCGGTGGGCATAGAGCGCATAAATGTCGCGACCTACCAGGCCGTATCCGGCACCGGCAAGGAAGCGATACAGGAACTGGCTGAGCAAACCCGCGCGCTGTTTAACCACAAGGAAATCGTGAGCGAGGTATACCCGAAGCAAATCGCGTTCAACGTTCTGCCACACATTGATGTGTTCCAGGACAACGGCTATACCAAGGAAGAAATGAAGATGGTGTGGGAGACTCGCAAGATCATGGGCGATGATTCGATACGTGTGAACCCGACCACTGTAAGGGTGCCGGTGTTCTACGGCCATTCGGAGGCGGTTCACATCGAGACCCGCAAGAAAATCACCGCACAGGCAGCGACTGCGTTGCTCAAAAAAGCGCCCGGAGTGGTGGTCATGGACGAGCACAAGCCGGGCGGTTATCCTACCCCGGCACTGGAAGCGGCGGGCCGGGACGCAGTCTACGTGGGGCGCATTCGCGAGGATATTTCACACCCCCGGGGTCTCGACATGTGGGTGGTGTCAGACAATGTTCGCAAGGGTGCAGCCCTAAATAGTGTCCAAATTGCGGAAATTTTAATTGAAAAATATCTGGATCCGGCCATAATGATAAGAGGCAAGTTGAGCTTGCAACTCTAACTACATGATGTTAATTTACTTATCCCCAATCAAAACCACAGGGCGGGATTGTGCGGAAATCTAGGCGCTTAGCTTGGTTAGTTGCCGGTACTTTATTTGTATGGCCTTGGGCCGCCCAAGCCGCGGGGCTTGGCAAGCTGACAGTAAATTCCAACTTGGGCCAACCGCTTTCCGCACAGATTGAGCTTTTGGGAGTAGAAAAAAAGGACGTGGACTCGTTGGTGGCGAAGCTCGCGCCCTACGATGCATTTAAGCAGGCCAATATCCAGTACGTATCCGCGCTATCCGGAATAAAATTCAACGTTGAGAAAAGCCCCAGTGGGCAGCCCTATCTCACGCTCAAAACTACGCAGCCGGTCAACGAGCCTTTTCTGGATTTTCTGATTGAGCTTAGCTGGTCATCGGGCCGAATGGTCAAAGAATACACGGTCCTACTCGATCCGCCTGGTTTCACGCCCATAGCAACGACAGCGCCGGCCGCTGCTCCCGCAGCGAAGGCCCCAGCCGCGGCGCAGGAAGCTAAACCCGCGGAAGCCGCCGCGCCGCCAGTGGAGCAAGCCGGTACCGAAGCAACTACTCAGGCGGCCGCACCGCAAGAAGCAGCACCGGAGGGTGTGCCGGAAGCGGCTCCAGCGGAGGCAGCGCAGCCAGAAGCGCCGACGCCCGTTGCGGCAGCTGGCCCTGAACAGCAAACCTACGGGCCAGTAAAAAGGGGCGAAACGCTCCACAAAATAGCTGAAAGCGTCAAGTCCTCCGAATATACGCTTGACCAAATGCTGGTCGGGCTTTTCCGTTCCAACAAGAAAGCGTTCATGGGGAATAACATGAACCGCTTGAAAACCGGTCCCGTTCTTCGCGTTCCTGATAGTAACGATTTGGCCACAATCGATCCCAACCAGGCAGTAAAAGAGGTCAAGGTCCAGGCTCACGACTGGAATGCTTACCGACAAAAGCTTGCAGAAGCTGCAAGCGCAGCGGCTCCGACTGAAACGGCGACGCAGGGCGCGACTGGCAAGCTGAGCACTCAGGTTGCGGAGCAACCCACACCTCAGGAGCCAGCCAAAGAAGTCTTGAAACTTTCCAAGGGCGAGCCGCCAGCCGGCAAACCCGGAGGAGCCGGTGAAAAGGCTCTGCAGGATCGGATTCACAGCCTTGAGGAAGAGGCCGTAGCGCGAGAGAAAGCGATAAAGGAAGCGAACGACCGCATCACGCTTTTGGAGAAAAACATCCGCGACATGCAGCATCTCTTGGAAGTTAAGAGCCAAAGCCTGGCCCAACTGCAACAACAGGCGGCAGCCGCCAAGGCGCCCCAACCTTCAGCGCAGCCGGTCCCGGCTCCAACGCCTCCCGCAATTAAAGCTCCAGAAAGCAAAGTGGCCGAGGCCAAAAAGCCTGAGCCAAAACCGGCTGTGAGCGCCCAAGCAAAACCCCCGTTGGCCCCCAAACCGATCGAAAAACCCAAACCTACGCCTCAGGCCGAAACGTCCTTGCTGGACGACATACTCGGAAATCCCCTATACCTAGGGGGAGGAGCAGGAGTGGTAATCTTGCTACTTGGACTCGGCTACATGGCCGTGAGAAAAAAAAAATCTTTAACGAGTCCTGAAGAAAGCATTGTCGATGAGGAGGCCCTGAAGGCCAGCACGGTCTTTGGAAATACCGAGGGCGGGGTGGTGGTCAACACCACCGATACCTCGATGATGACCGATATTGCCGGCAAGAGCGGTGGCGCGGTCGCGACTGACGAAGTTGATCCAGTTGCTGAAGCCGACGTTTACATCGCTTACGGACGCGACACGCAAGCCGAAGAAATCCTGAAAGAAGCTCTGAAGAAAAATCCCACCCACCACAATATTCGCGCAAAACTCCTGGAAATCTATGCTGCGCGTAAGGACCTGCCGGTATTCGAAGCACTCGCCCGCGAGCTCTACGCGGCAACCGGCGGCAAGCCGGGTACGGTGTGGGATCGAGTTGCACAGCTTGGCTACGCACTCAACCCGGACAATCCGATGTATGAATCGGCAAAAGCCGCGGCATTAGAAACACCGGTGGAAAGCCCGCCTCCCAGCCCGCCGGAAATGGATTTCAATATCGCACTTCCCGCCACCTCCGCCGAACAATTAAGCGCCGATATTGGCATGGAAAGCAATGCGCCAAGTGCCGAGAAAACATTTACCAGTTTCGATTTCGAAGTTCCTTCCGCCGAACCGTCCAAAATTACGCCGGATTTGGCGGTGGAGGTAGAGAAGCCTGTCACCAGCGGCTTGGATTTTAATGTCGGTCCGGAACCGACGGCGGGCGTATCTGCGCAAGCGCCTACCGCCAGCGAGGCACCATTGGACATGATCAGCTTCAATTTCGAGCCTTCAGCGCCCGTTGCCACACCTGCGCCTCCCGCGCAAGCGGAGCCGATTCAAATCGATCTTTCCGGAATCAGCCTGACTCTCGACGAACCGGCGGCCGGCCCAGTGGCGGAAGAGCCCCCGAAAGACCAGCACTGGTACGAGGTACAGACCAAGTTCGATCTCGCCAAGGCTTATCAGGAAATGGGCGACAAGGAAGGTGCCCGCGAAATTCTGCAGGAAGTGCTGCGAGAAGGTGATGCCAAGCAGCAGGAACAAGCAAAAGACCTGTTGGCAAAGCTTTAGACCTCATTCCAAGTGGTTCGGCAATTCTGCGTTTCTCCCGGCTGAAAATGTACCCGGCGCGCGGCGGCAGAAGGCGAGGAAACCTGTTGTTTACTCGGGCCGATCCCGAAATATCCATTGTGATGCTGGACTAGATGGCGAGAATCGCGCTCGGGTTGGAATACAACGGCGCGGCCTTTTGCGGCTGGCAAAGCCAGCCCGGGGGCGGTGCGGTGCAGGATGCAGTTGAGGCTGCTCTGGCCCAAATCGCTGGCGAGAAAGTCACCGTGACTGCCGCGGGGCGTACCGACGCTGGTGTCCACGCGCTGGCGCAAGTCGCGCATTTTGATTGCGGCGCCGAACGTCCGCAATCGGCTTGGGTACGTGGCGTAAACGCGTTGCTCCCACCCAATGTTGCCGTGCTCTGGGCACAGACGGTGGCGGAGGATTTCCACGCGCGTTTTAGCGCTGTGGAGCGTTGTTACAGTTACCTGCTGTTGAACTCCGCGGTACGCCCGGCACTTTTTTACAGCCAGCTCGGCTGGTTTCATCAGCCACTCGACGTGGGGGCTATGCGCGATTCCGCAAAGATATTGCTGGGTAAACACGATTTCAGTGCCTTTCGCGCGGCAGAGTGCCGCGCACGTACGCCGGAGAAAGAATTGCACAAGATTGAGATTGTGCGCCGGCAGAATTTAATCTTGTTTGAATTCTATGCTGATGCTTTCTTGCATCATATGGTCCGTAATATTGTCGGTTGCCTGGTGTACGTGGGTAGCGGCAGGTGCCCGGCACAATGGCTGGGGGAGGTTTTGGAAAGCCGTGACCGAAGTAGGGCGGCGCCCACTTTCAGCGCCGCCGGTCTTTATTTATCGGGGGTGCGCTACCATCCCAAGTGGCGGATAGCCGATTTTAATCGTAACATGCTGCTTTTTCCGTAAATGCGGTACTCGTCATGGCGACCCGGATCAAAATCTGCGGTATCACGCGCAGACTCGACGCCGTAGTGGCTGCGCGACTTGGGGCACATGCCGTAGGACTCATGTTTTACGAAAACAGCCCGCGTTTTGTGGACCTGGATACCGCGCGCGAAGTGATTGAAGGCTTGCCGCCTTTTGTTTCCCGCGTGGGTGTATTCGTCAATCCTGATGAACAATACGTGCGCGAGATACTTCGCGCATTGCATCTTGATCTTTTGCAATTTCATGGCGAGGAATCGCCCCAGTTTTGCGCTGAATTCGACATGCCATATATCAAGGCGATTCGAGTCAAGAAGGGCTTGGATTTGCTACAATACGCATCCCGCTATCGCGATGCAAAAGGGCTGCTGCTGGATGCGCACATCAATAGAGCATACGGCGGCACAGGCGAAGTTTTCGATTGGGGCTTGGTGCCACGGAACCTAAGTTTGCCAATAGTTCTTTCCGGAGGACTGAACGCCGAGAACGTCGCGCGTGCGATCAGGCAGGTGCGGCCCTGGGCGGTGGATGTTTCGAGCGGCGTAGAGTCCGCGAAAGGAATCAAGGATGCTGCGAAAATCGCCGCATTCATAAAAGAGGTGCAGAATGCAAATGTATGATCTTCCCGACGAGAGGGGCCATTTCGGCAAATACGGCGGCGTGTTTGTTGCCGAAACCTTGATACACGCGTTGGATGAACTGCGCGAGGCTTATCAGCGCTACCGCAACGACACGGAGTTTCAGGCTGAATTAACCTTTGAGCTCAAACATTATGTCGGAAGACCCAGCCCGATTTACCACGCGAAGCGCTTGTCACAGGAATGTGGGGGCGCGCAGATTCTGCTTAAGCGCGAAGACCTCAATCATACCGGCGCGCACAAAATCAACAACACTATGGGACAGGCTTTGCTGGCGCGACGCATGGGCAAGCCGCGTGTGATTGCGGAAACCGGAGCCGGTATGCACGGCGTGGCGACCGCGACCGTTGCAGCGCGTTACGGCATGGAATGCGTGGTATACATGGGCTCGGAGGACA
>DASPRI010000175.1:0-3723 GCA_035624535.1 Burkholderiales bacterium | reverse complement strand
GTTGCAGAGCCGATGGCAAGAAGCCTGGAAGTTTCCCGATGCCAATGCGAAATATGCGCGCCGCGACAAACCCGCAGATCCCGCGGTCATGAATATCTGCGCCGCCTGTCATGCGCGCCGATCAACCATTGCTGAAGGCGGGAAGGCCGGCGCCCCGCTGGAAGATACACACCGGCTGGCGATGATTACTCCCCCACTCTATTACCCCGATGGACAGCAGCGCGAAGAGGATTACATCTGGGGCTCATTCCTCCAGAGCAAAATGTTCCGGAACGGCGTCACCTGCATTGACTGCCATGATCCTCACACCGAAAAGCTGCGCGCTGAAGGTAATGCGCTCTGCGTGCGCTGCCACAACGCAACGGTTTTTGATTCGGAGAAACACCACTTCCACCGCGTCGGTACTAAAGGCGCGTTGTGCGTTGAGTGCCATATGCCGGCGAAGAATTACATGTTGATTGACCCGAGGCGCGACCACAGCATCCGTGTACCGCGTCCCGATTTGTCGCCATCGCTCGGCACACCGAATGCTTGCACCAACTGCCACGCCGACCGCAAGCCGGAATGGGCCGCGGCGACAATGGACAAGTGGTACGGCGCAGCCTGGCGCGATCGCCCGCAATATGGAACCACGCTGAACGCCGCAGAAACGCAGGGCGCGAAATCCTTGCCCGGGCTAATCGATCTTGCAGGCAAAGCGGGCAGCCCTGCAATTGTGCGGGCCGCCGCCGCGACTCTTGCACAGTCTACGTTGCGACCAGAGTTTCTCCCGGCAACAGAGCGGCTCCTGCAGGATCCTGATCCGGAAGTGCGAATCGCCGCGCTGGGTTTGCTTGAGCAGTTCGATGCCGCAGTCCGCATGCGCGCTTGCGTAGCAAGTCTTTCGGACCCGATCCGTGGTGTGCGCATCGAAGCCGCGCGCGTGCTTGCGGATGTACCCGACAGTCAGTTTCCAGCTGATCAGCGCACTTCGCGTGAAAATGCGACGAAAGAGTACCTCGACTCCCTGGAGCTTAACAGCGACTGGCCGGTAGGCAATGTAAACCTCGGCAACCTGTATCAACGTCAAGGTCAAATCGAAAAAGCCATAACAACTTATGAACGGGCGGTCTCACTCGATCCGCATTTAATTGGAGCCTATGTCAACCTCGCCGACGCGTACCGTCAGCAGAAGCGCGACGATGCAGGCGAACAAGTGCTGCGCCGCGGATTGTCGCTGCTGCCGCGCGCAGCCGATTTGCACTTTGCGCTCGGATTACTGCTGGTACGCAAAGGCGACAAGTCCATAGCGCTCAACGAACTTGCGGAAGCGGCAAAGCTCGCGCCCGATTCAGCGCGTTACAGCTATGTCTATGCGATAGGGCTGAATTCTGCCGGCAAGCAAAGTGAGGCGCTAAATGTGTTAAAAGCCGCAGATGCACGTCATCCTTACGATCTCGACGTCCTGAGCGCGCTGATTTCAATAAACCGCGAGGCTGGCAACTCCAACGAAGCCCTCATGTATGCGAGGAAAGCCGCCGAGGCTCTGCCGGACGACGCCGCGGTAAAGCGTTTGTTAAGCGAATTGGAAAAGACAAACTGACGTTGGTCACGAGAAGTTTGTTGCGTCGTTAGACGGACTCGATCGCGTGCGGGTAAAGGAGATGCAAGGCAATTATCCGGCAATACCGCGCGCCACTGCGAACTAGTACCAGAGCAGCATCACCAACTGGGGAACCACGCGATGCAGCGCTTCCACCAATTCCATTATCGCGAGCGCCCATACAAACCACAGACCATCCACCAGGCGCTTGCGGAATGGGACGGGGCTTACCATGTACCCTTCTGGTTCAACGAACCCTGCCCCAAGTCGCGGCCAAAACCGCGGCACGCGTCGCCGGTACTCCTCGAAAGCAGCGCCGTGTAACATGGCAAGCCTCTGCTCCTCCCCGCGCAGGACGCTTGGGTAAAACAACCAGAACCAAAGGGCACCCAGCGCTACGAACGTGAAAGTCCGTGTTGCAAACGCGACTCCCGTTGCCCCAATGAAGGTGAACAAGTAAAGTGGGTTTCGCGTGATCGAATACGGGCCGACGGTAATCAACGTGTCATTCTTGTAGCCAACGATGTAGAGCAAGCTCCAGCAGCGGCCGATCGTCGCAATTCCCACCAGAAACACTCCAATCACGAAGAGCACCGATCCCGTGACCGTTTGCTCCCATCTGCTGGCCGAAATTAGATACAGGACGAATACCGCAGCAATCGAGAGCTGGGACGCTCGAATACGGTTTTTCACGAAATATCGGGTCGGCATAGCGACATTCGACTTGGGTTGATTGAAACAAAACCGATCTAAGTAAAACAGCCCGTGCAAAAACAAAATACGCCGGGGCTGTGGACTGTTCTTGCACCGAAGCGCACATCTGGGCTTCGGTCTCCCGTTACAATTGCTGGCTTCGTTATTGCTCCTAAGGGTGCGCCTAGCCGCGCATGATATCTCAATTTTCAACAAAAGCGGAAGTCTCCCCGCGAAGGGCGCGACCGGCCAGTTAGCCGCCGTGAAGTCAATTCCATCACGGATCCCCTAGCCATCAACAATGACCCAGCCTGCGCGCGTAGACACTAATTGCAGTTGATCTAAATCAAATCCTTGGGCAGCGAATGGTTTTAGATTACGGCATTCGTTTAGTTTGTCCCAATCGTGTGATGAAAACATTTTCGGCCTTAAAGCGGGCACGCGATAAAGGCCGGTGCACTCGAAAGAAAGAGATTTTTGACATTATTGTTACGAAAATGCGGCGAATGATTCTTATTTAATCCGCTCGTTTGATTTTCGCGGTTTTATGTGCAACTATTTTTTGGGCTTGAAACAGTACAAATAAAAGCACCACTACTCTTGAGAGGAAAAATCATGAAACGAACTTCCCTGGTCCACTCGTTTTTTGTCAGCGCTGTGCTAATGCTCTTAGCGGCTCCAACAACGGCTCAGCAGATCACCGGCGTCCCTGGTTCACCAAGCGCCACGATAACGATCGACGGCAAACAGTTGCCGCCGCCGCCGCCGAAATTCGGCGGCGTGATCACGGAGGATGCCAAGACCTCAAAGCCCTGGTGGCCCCCGACAGTTGTCCCACCCAAGGGCGCGCCCAACGTGCTGCTGATCATGACCGATGACCAGGGCTACGGAGTCTACAGCACCTTCGGCGGAGTCATCCCCACGCCCACTATGGACCAACTTGCGAAGGTCGGGCTGCGCTACACTCAGTTCCACTCGACGGCCCTGTGCTCGCCGACGCGCGCCGCAATCATTACTGGGCGCAACCATCACTCGGTTGGTTTCGGCCAGGTCGCCGAATTCGCCACCGGGTACCCGGGGTACGACTCGATCATCGGCCCCGAGAGCGCGAGCATCGGCAGAATCCTCTCGGACCACGGCTACGCCACCGCGTGGTTCGGCAAGAACCATAACACGCCCGACTTCCTGTACAGCGCGGCGGGGCCATTCGACCAGTGGCCGAGCGGCATGGGCTTCCAGTACTTCTACGGCTTCATGGGCGGCGAGTCCGACCAGTGGACGCCCTACCTCTTCCGTGACCACACGCCGGTCTATCCGTGGATCGGCAAGCCCGGCTACAACCTGATCACCGACATGGCGGATGATGCGATCCGCTACATGAAAGAGCTCAATGCATCGGCCCCAGAAAAGCCGTTCTTCGTCTACTACGTGCCCGGCGCGACACACTC
>DASPRI010000173.1:0-20913 GCA_035624535.1 Burkholderiales bacterium | reverse complement strand
CGCACCCCCGCCTTGGGAACGCAATTAATTCGCTTGGGCAAGTCGTTTTGCGTGCTGAAAAATAACGGTGCCCTTACCCATGTGAAAAGCGCAATCGAAGTCAAAGGTCCCATTGACAAGCAGCTCCTCGATAGCATTCAAGCCCGCCTTTTCCTCCGTATCCGGGAAGAACGCTCCTCTTGGCCCAAACTGCAGCAAAAATTCGCCAAAGTTCGACGTGCATATGCAGATGTTCGTCCAATATTTTAGCTCCGCCAATCCTGATTGCTGCTCCTCCAAAAAAGCACCAAAAGCCGACTCAAACCTAAGCTTTCAAATATAACCGCACCCTGCATTGGTATAACTCGTTGATTCGTATTAATTGTTACTCCTTAAAAAAAGATGTTGCAAATGATTATGATTCTCATTTATGCTTTACCCAAGATCTAATCTGTGCCGAATTGTTAGGACAAGCAAGGCTGCTTTGCCAGAAAAGACTCGGTTCTTTAATTGCGGGATGCCTGGTCCAAGGATGCGCTCGATAACTGCCATCGAGGGCGGTCGATCATGTCCAAGAGCCCTAGGCCAAACTGCATGGAATGTGCCGGGTTTTGACGCGCGCTGCCCTGCGTATGTCGGGTGGATGTCGTGCCATTGGAAATGCGTAGGCGCTTACAGCCGTAGCGTCACGCTCAAAGAATTAACGAGACCAGGGGCCCTCATGTTGGCAGCTTACACTCTTCGATCCAGACACAGCGCGGCTTGGCCCGCCCTCACTTCAATCCGCAACGGTTTTGCGGTCCCTTTAATCTGCGTCGTCGCTTTTTTGTTTGCTACCACAGCCGCTGCTGCACCGCCGCCTATCGTGATCCCCACTGAACCAGAAAGCTTCGAGTCCACGCAGCCCGGAACAGGGCCGCTCGGGTTTTTGTCAGGCATAAAGCGGAGCGAGTTCTTGCTCGGGGACATGTGGGGCCTGCGCACGTTTCTCAGCCGTTACGGCATGTCCTTTGCATTGCAGGAAACCAGTGAGGTCCTCGGTAACGTGACTGGCGGTTCTCGGACTGGATTCGAATACGACGGCCTGACCCAAATGGTCCTGCAAATGGATACGCAGCGCGCCTTTGGGTGGTACGGAGGCACCTTCAACGCCAGTGCTCTTCAAATCCACGGCAGCAATCTTAGCGCCAATAACCTGCTTACCTTACAAACGGCGAGCGGCATCGAAGCGGATACGGGGACCCGATTGTGGGAGCTTTGGTACCAGCAAAAATTCGGAACCGAGGATCGATTCAACATCAGGGCTGGCCAGCAGAGCCTCGACCAAGAATTCATGGTCAGCCAGAACGCCTTGTTTTTCGTCAACACGATGTTTGGTTGGCCGATGGTGCCCTCGGCCGATCTTCCAGGGGGCGGTCCAGCTTATCCGCTTTCCGCGCCCGGCGTCCGGATCAAAGCACGCCCTACTGAGGCACTAACGGTGTTTGCAGGGGTTTTCAGTGGCAGTCCAGTGAACGGGGGCAGTGGCGACCCACAAAAGCAAAATGCATCGGGAACAACTTTTCCGTGGAATGGCACGCTCGCGATCGCCGAGTTACAGTATGCGTATCCTTCGCTCGGCACTATGCTCTATGCAAACCAGACGGAGCCGCTCGCCCGCACCTATAAACTTGGCCTCTGGTACGACACCAAAGACTTCGATGATCTCCAGTTCGATAACACCGGTCTGTCACTTGCCAATCCAGGCAGCACCGGAATAGCGCAGAGTCATCATGGTGACTACGCGATCTATGGCGTGATAGACCAGATGGTATGGCAACAGGCGACAGAACTGGACCGAACTCTGAACGTATTTTTGCGTGTCATGGGGACGCCGCTAGCCGACCGTAACCTCATCGATTTTAGCCTGAACGCAGGAATTGTGTTTCATGAGCCATTCCTGCATCGCGACGACGACACTTTTGGGATCGGCATAAACTATGCCCATGTGAGCAGTAGAGCTGCCGCTTTGGACAGGGATACAGCGTTCTATACCGGCTCTTTCACTCCTGTGCGCACCAGCGAAACGGTTATCGAGGTGACCTATCAATACCAGGTTGCGCCTTGGTGGCAACTCCAGCCGGATTTTCAATATGTGTTTCACCCAGGCGCCGGTGTCGCCAATCCCAACGCGCTCGATCAGGCGGTCAAGAACGAAGCCGTCATCGGACTGCGCACCAACATCTCGTTCTGAGGAGCGTTCCGTATGAAATCTTACTTCCCGCAAATTGAATTTCCGATTTATCCCAGCGAAGCATCCTTGATTTCAATGAAAAAGCAGTCCGGAATTTTCGGCTTGGCTTCAGCAAATACCCGCTCTTGCCAGCACCGCGCAAGAAATGTTCGCTCGCGTTTGCGCCATCATCGTTGGCCGGTCAAGCTTTTAGCGGAGAATGTAAAGCCTATGCCATTGGTCGAACAACGCACGTTGCTAAGCAACAGAGTCTGGGTGGTGGCGCTGATCGCCTCACTGGTTTTTTGTATTGGCGGCGCTCGGGCCGCGGACCAGCAGGGTTTCCTGGAAACAATTCATCGTCATATCACGCGGACCTCGACTGTCACCGACAACGGCGACCTCAATCCCTACGCGGTCGTGGTGGCACCGGTCTCCGCGGGCAAGATCCAGAAGAACGACGTGCTGGTAACCAATTTCAACAATGTGTCGAACCTGCAAGGAACCGGGGGCACGATCGTCGAGTTCAATCCGTCGACCAAGAAGACAACGCTGTTCGCGAATCTGCCGCAGCATCTCCCACAATGCCCTGGTGGCGTGGGCCTGGGGACGGCAATGACCGTGCTCAAGACTGGATGGGTGATCGTCGGTAGCACGCCAAGTACCGACGGCACGACTCGAACCAAGGGCGACGGTTGTCTCCTCGTCCTCGATTCGAATGGTCAGCTTGTCACGGCGTGGACCGGTCCAAATATCAACGGCCCATGGGGGAATATGGCAGTAATCGACAATGGGGCGACTGCCACTTTGTTTATCAGCATGGCTGGGTTTGACGTGCCAGGCCCTGAAATCCGAGACCCGCAGACCGGCTACCCCGTGACGATCAATAAAGCGACGGTACTGCGTATTGAGCTTTCGATTCCCGAAAAAAATCCACCCGTAATCGTAAGCCAGACAGTGGTCGCCGATGGTTTCGGCCAACGGGCGGATCGCGACGCGTTCCTCGTCGGTCCGACTGGTTTGGCGCTTGGGCCTGATGGTACGCTTTATGTCTCGGACGCGCTCGGCAACCAGATTGTGGCGGTGCCGGATGCGACCACGCGTACGACCAGTGCGGGGACGGGACGGACCGTCACCAAGGACGGTCTGCTGAAACGTCCGCTCGCCATGTGCATGGCACCGAACGGAAATCTCCTTGTGACCAATGCCAAGAACGGCCAAGTAGTAGAGGTGGACCCTAAAACCGGCAAACAGCTTTATGCCCAATGGATCGATACCAACCAGGCCCAGTCGCCGCCGGGTAACGGCGACCTATTCGGTATCGCGATGACGCCTGATGGCAGCGGATTCTATTACGTTGAGGACGATGTGAACACGCTGATGGAGGCGGCACGATGAGCCAACGGGACGATATCAAATTTTGCGCGTCACGTCGGCGCTTCTTAACCTTGGTGGCCGCAGCCACAGGCCTTGGTGCGGACACGGTGACAGCATCTTTTGCGCAAACAAAAGCGCCGGGTGAAGCTGAGAACCTGGGCAAGGGTCAAATCGAGCCGTTTTGGGGAAAGTACCAAGGCGGTATTGTGACCCCAATGCAAAAGCACACCTACTTTGCCGCTTTCGATCTCGTCGCGAGCAAGCGCGACGATGTGGTGGCGCTGCTGCGGGCATGGACTGCCGCTAGCGCCAGGATGACTTCCGGCCAACCTGCGCAACCGCTCGAAGGCACACTGGAGGCGGTCGCCGTAAGCGATGATGCTGATGCGCTGAGCAGAAGTGACAAATCCTACGATTTGCCAGAGCCAAGCGTGCTTGCAGCCGACACCGGCGAGGCAGTCGGGCTGCGACCTGCTCGGCTGACTTTGACCTTTGGTTTTGGCGCAGGATTGTTCACTAAGGATGGGAAAGACCGCTACGGCCTTGCGTCGAAGCGGCCGCAGGCTCTGGTTGACATGCCCAAATTCGTGGGCGACCAGCTTGTAGAAGGGCAAACGGGAGGCGATCTCTCGATGCAAGCCTGTGCGGACGACCCGCAGGTTGCTTTCCACGCAGTACGCCAACTTGCACGGCTTGCCAGCCACGTGGCACATATCCGTTGGACGCAAACCGGGTTCATCCCGAACTCCAATGCTGGCGAAACACCGCGCAACCTCATGGGCTTCAAGGACGGAACAAATAATCCGCCAGTCAGCAACCCCGAGGCGATGGCAGCTGTCGTCTGGGTTGGAGATGAAGGGCCGAAATGGATGCGTAACGGTAGCTACGTGGTCGCGCGCCGCATCCGTATCGCGCTCGAGCACTGGGATCGCATGAGGGTTGCATTCCAGGAACAAACTGTTGGGCGCCACAAGTACTCCGGAGCGCCGCTAGGCAAGAAGAACGAATTCGATCCCTTGGATCTCGACGCAGCCGACAAGGACGGCAATCCCGTTATTCCTGAGAATTCCCATGTCCGGCTGGCATCCGCCGCCAACAACGAAGGCGCACAAATCTTTCGACGGCCCTATTCCTACAACGAGGGCGTTAATTTCACCGCTGAGCGCTGGCCGCCCTGGCGGCAGGGCCTGGAATACGACGCGGGCCTCTTTTTTGTATGCTATCAGCGTGACCCGCGCACGGGCTTCATCAAGATCTTCGAGAAGATGTCGAAGCTCGACATGATGAACCAATTCGTGACCCACGTAGGTGGTGGGCTTTTCGCTTGTCCCGGCGGTGTACCCAAAGGGGGCTATGTCGGTCAAAGCCTGTTGGAGGACGTATGAAAGTAACGCAACAACAAGAAAATCGCCCGCAGGGCGATGCCCGCGCTTGGCCGCGCTTTTCTTTCCTCGGCTATGCACTGGCCCTCATATTGGCTGGACCGGTTCTCGCGGGGGACATCAAGACCATAGAAGTGACGATCAAGAATCATCAATTCTCGCCCTCCGAAATTCATGTGCCGGCGGGACAACCGATCATGCTGATTGTGAAAAACGAGGACGCGACTGCCGAGGAGTTCGAATCCTCTGCGCTCAAGGTCGAGAAGGTCATCGTTGGCGGGGGAACTGCAAAACTTCGTCTGCGGCCGCTCGCCCCCGGTCGATATCCATTCATGGGCGAATACCACCCCGAGAGCGCACAAGGGGTCGTGATTTCGGAGTAGCAAGCTCGGCTGGCTGCTTGCCTAATCGTCAATCGTCTTTCCGCAACAGATTGAAGCGCACCCGAAGCTAGCCATGGTCGCGCCGCGCCGAGCAAAATTCATGAAAATCACGAGCATTAAATGCATATTTTTTGGACGTCATCAGAGATATCGTGCAGGCGTATCCTGTCATAATGATGCGAACCCTGATGCAGAAAGCTTCAAGGTTGCAAGTGGATCCAGAAAAGCCGAAGTCGCTTTAATGGATCTTTGATTAAGTTAATTTTTGATTGATAAGGAGAGAATCATGGCCTGGACCAAACCCGAATACAGCGATATGCGCTTTGGCTTCGAAGTCACGATGTACATCGCGAACCGCTAATCGATCGCGAAAGAACACCCGGCTAACCGGGATTAAGTAATACCAGCTTCGGCCCGGGAAACCGGGCCGACTTATTTTTAGCTGATCTATCTCAATACGGCAAAATCAAGACCGCCAAAGATGCAAGGATCGTTTAAAAGCACGGGCCTGCAGCGCCTTGTGGACATTGGATGGCGGCCGCTTCTTCAGAAATTTTCTTTAGATTGTCCAGACCCGATCTGTAGACGTCTTTAATCGTCTTCAAAGCGGTCGCGTCATCCTGACCTGCAGCAGGGTGGGCGGACGTGTCCTTGCGCTTAAATGTGCCCTTCCAGATGACAGTGGTCACGCCACCCTTGCCGGCTGTGACGCTCACTGAAGAAACGTAGCTGCTGACCGGCAACACACCCTCGATAATTTGGTACTTATAAGTCATCTTCTTGGCGCTGTAGGAAAGGAGCTTTTCCTTGATGGTGCCCCCGTCTTGCAGAGTCAGCAAACGCACCGCGCCTTTGACATTGTCCTTGCCTTCGATAATTTCGGTTTTCTTGACGGCGGGGTGCCATTCCCCGAGATCGCCAAAATCGTCCACTTTGGCCCAGACAACGTTGGCTGGCGCCTTGATTTCTATTTTTTCCACCACCTTCAGCGTCTTTGCGGCTCCCGCAAAAGCGGCGACTGGAAATACCAAGCTCGCAGCGAAAAAAACAAACAAAGCATTCTTCATAAATTAACCTTTCCTGAATTGATAAAGAAATCGAGTAGCTCTCTGCATCCTTATATTCGCAGTTTGATGCGGGTACATTGATCTAAATCAAACGGAGTTGAACTCGGTGCCGGTCACTCAAGGAATTAGCCGATCGAATCATGTTCCGGGCGTACGCGAATGAGAACCTCCACGCGCTCAAGCGAGACCCCAAAAGGCAAGCGCGGAAGCTTGGCGAAGGCTACGTTTCTCGCGGGAAAGTCGGTTAATCGCTCGGTGACGACGTCATAAAAATGATGATGATCGCTGGTATTGGGGTCGTAAAAATGTTTGCCATTAATCACGACTTCACCAATCAACCCTTGTTTTACGAATAGCTTGAGGACGTTGTAGATTGTAGCGCGACACACTCTCAAACCGTTAGCGCCCAGCCGGCGTACGACATCACCAGCCGATAGATGCTCGTTCCGCAAGAACAATACATTGGCAATCTCGATGCGCTGATAGCTCGGCCTGATTCCGTGCTCGCGCAACCGCTCAGCAATCCGTACCCGGGTTATTTTGATTGCGGCCATATGAGTCCTAAGGGCTACCTCGGTTTGACTTAGCCATCGATCTTGTGCGAACTAGCCGCGCGGGCGGTTGCCGAAACTGACCGGACCGCAGATTGGAGAGCCAAACGTTAATGAGGCTTCCTCCAATAACGATGGCGCCAAGCAGTTGCACGAACTTTAGTAGCGTGTGCGTCACCGCGGTCTCCCGGCACCTGAATGCCCAGGTTCAGCGGCGGCGGTACGCCGTCCGCTGGAACCGGTTGTTAGGTGGCCCTTTTGCTGCCGCTCTGCCAGAAGCCCTCGAAGACGTTTATTCTGCGATCAGGCGAGGTCGAAGCGGTCGGCGTTCATCACCTTAGTCCAAGCCGCTACGAAGTCCTCCACAAACTTCTTCTGCGCGTCCGCGCTTCCATAGACCTCGGCCAGAGCCCGGAGCTGGGAGTTCGAACCGAAGATGAGATCGACGCGCGTGCCGGTCCACTTCAGTTTGCCGCTCTTGCGGTCGCGCCCCTCGAACACGGTTTCATCCGAGGTTGCTTTCCACTCGGTGCTCATATCTAAGAGGTTCACGAAAAAATCGTTGGTCAGCGTCTCTGGCCGCTTCGTGAAGACGCCGTGCTGCGACTTGCCGTAGTTCGCGCCCAACACACGCAGACCGCCAACGAGAACTGTCATTTCCGGCGCGGTGAGCGTCAGGAGCTGCGCCCGGTCGATCAGCAGCTGCTCGGCGGCGACCGCGAACTTGCCTTTCAGATGGTTGCGGAAGCCGTCGGCGATCGGCTCGAGCACCGCGAAGGACTCTACGTCCGTCTGGTCCTGCCTCGCGTCCATGCGTCCGGGCTTGAACGGCACCCTCACTGCGATGCCGGCCTTGCTTGCGGCCTGCTCCACGCCCGCGCTGCCCGCGAGCACGATCAGGTCGGCGAGCGACACCTTCTTGCCGCCCTTGGCCTTCTTGTTGAAGTCGGTCTGGATGCCCTCGAGCGTCTTTAGCACCTTCGCGAGCTGCGCCGGCTGGTTCACTTCCCAATCCTTCTGCGGCGCGAGCCGGATTCGCGCACCGTTCGCCCCGCCGCGTTTGTCGGAGCCGCGGAAGGTGGAAGCCGACGCCCAGGCCGTGGACACGAGCTGCGCCACCGAAAGCTTCGAGGCGAGGATCTTCTTCTTGAGGTCGGCGATCTCCTTCTCGCCGATCAGCTTGTGGGCGACCTTGGGAATCGGGTCCTGCCAGATCAGCTCTTCCTTCGGCACCTCGGGCCCGAGGTAGCGGGCGCGCGGGCCCATGTCGCGGTGCGTGAGCTTGAACCAGGCGCGCGCGAAGGCATCGGCGAAGGCCTGCGGGTCCTCGAGGAACCTGCGCGAGATCTTGCCGAACTCCGGATCGAAGCGCAGCGTTAGGTCGGTGGTCAGCATGGTCGGCTTGTGGAACTTGCCCGGAATGTGCGCGTCGGGAATGATCTCCGGCGCGTTCTTGGCCAACCACTGCTTGGCGCCGGCAGGCGACTTGGTCGGCTCCCATTCGTACTTGAACAGGTTCTCGAAGAAGTTGTTGCTCCAGAGCGCCGGGGTCTTCGTCCACGTCACTTCGATCCCGCTCGAGATCGTGTCGGCGCCGCGCCCCGTGCCGTAGTTGCTCATCCATCCCAGCCCCTGCACCTCCAGCGGCGCGCCTTCCGGATCCGGGCCCTTGTGGGATTCCGGCGCGGCGCCATGGGCCTTGCCGAAGCTGTGGCCGCCGGCGATGAGGGCGACAGTCTCCTCGTCGTTCATCGCCATGCGGCCGAAGGTGGCGCGGATATCCTTGGCCGCCGCCATGTAGTCGCCACTGGCGTTCGGGCCTTCCGGGTTGACGTAGATCAGGCCCATGTGGGTGGCGCCGAACGGCTGGTCCAGCTCGCGATCGCCGCTGAAGCGCTTGTCAACGCCAAGCCACGCGATCTCCTCGCCCCAGTTCACGTCCTCGTCCGGCTCCCATACGTCCGCACGGCCGCCCCCGAAGCCGAAGGTCCTGAAGCCCATCGACTCCAGCGCGACGTTGCCCGCGAGGATGATCAGGTCGGCCCAGGAGATCTTGCTACCGTACTTCTGCTTGATCGGCCACAGCAGGCGGCGCGACTTGTCGATGTTGACGTTGTCGGGCCAGCTGTCGAGAGGTGCGAAGCGCTGCTGGCCCCGGCCGCCGCCGCCGCGGCCGTCGGTGATCCGGTAGGTCCCGGCGGCGTGCCAGGCCATGCGGATGAACTGCGGCCCATAGTGGCCGAAGTCCGCCGGCCACCAGTCCTGCGAGTTGGTCATCAGCTTGACCAGGTCCTTCTTCAGCGCCTTGTAGTCGAGGCTCTTGAATTCCTTGGCGTAATCGAAGCCCTTGCCCATCGGGTCGGACTTCGAGGAATGCTGGTGCAGCAGCTCCAGCCGCAGCTGGTTCGGCCACCAGTCGCGGTTCGTCCTGCCGACGCCGGCGATGTGGTTGAACGGGCACTTGCCCGCGATATTGTCCTTGGTCTTCATGTCCATGTTGTTTCTCTCCAATCGTGTTTCAGTTTTGGTGTAAAACTTCACCGCGAAGCCGCGCGGATCCCGCTCGGTATCCGCCGAGCCCTTTTTGCCGCCACGGTCGAAAAACGCACAAACACCGGTGTTTGTTTGCCGACCTTTTCAAACAGCTTGGCCTTGGTATATCTCCTGATGTCCCGCGTAACGGTAAACGTACCGTAGGCGCCCGAACATTTGGCGTGGACAATGCGCTCGGGAATATGCTTGCGGTTGAACTGGGCAAGTTTTTCCACGAGGTGGAACTCCTGCAGCAAAACGGGGCCGCGCGGTCCAACGGATAATGAATTCTGGTTATCGCCGACCGGTGCTCCAGCGGCAGTGGTTAACTTCTTCGTGGGCTTTATCACAGTAACAATCCTCGTCTAAATTTTGGTATGCAAAAAATGGTCTTCCGGTTGACCAGCAATTTCCATATTAAAAAAGTTTATCGATCCCTCGATTTAGCCGTATTGACACAGATCAACTGAAAACGAGTCGGCCCGGTTGTCCGGGCCGGATCTCTGGTATTACGTGAGCCCGGTTAACTGGGCTCGTTTCACGTTCGCTTAGCGATTCGCGATGTACATCGTGACTTCAAAACCAAAGCGCATATCGCTAAATTCAGGTTTGCTCCATTGCATGACAGTCTCCTTAAGTTGACGTTAGTTTAGTAAGGAAGGCCCAAAAAACTATACCTTCAGGACACATTATTCTCGAGGCCCTGATTTTTCATAAGGGGTAAAACACTTAAACCAGGATCATGATTATCATTAGAATTAGTCTACTTGTTACAATAATTCTCAAACGACCGTCTAAATCTATTTCTGATGCTTGGCGTTCCGCTACGCGATAAGCAGTTTTACGGAATTGCTTGCGGTAGGGTATGCTGGTTGAGGTCAGACAGCCTATCAATAGTTACCGACACGACAAAATGAACGAGATTACGGACATCCGGCGCTATCAAAACAACCTTCGGGACGAACTCGACGGTGCCGCACTTTACGCGGCGATGGCTGAGGCGGAATCGGATCCCGTTCGCAAAGACCTCTTTGTGCAGCTTTCTCAGGCGGAAGCTGAACACGCCAAGTTTTGGAAAGAAAAGCTTGGCGCGGCGGGTATTCACGAATTCCAATATGCTCCCACATTAAGAACCCGACTGCTGGCGCGGCTGGCACGCCGATTCGGCCCGAGATTCGTGCTGCCCACGATCGCCGCGGCAGAGTTTGCCGACCGCAATAAATACGCAAATCAGGCGGACGCTGCAGCCTTGTCCTCGGATGAACAAGGTCATGCCGCTGTGGTTCAGGCCGCTATGGCCGATGCGCGCACCAGGGGATTGACCGGCACCGAGATCGCCAGGGCCGAACCTTGGCATCGCGGCGGTTCGGGCAATGAATTGCGCGCGGCTGTGCTGGGCGCGAACGATGGCCTGGTATCGAACTTCTGCTTGATGATGGGTGTTGCGGGCGCCGGGCTTTCGACCAATGCCATCTTGCTTACCGGACTCGCTGGGCTGCTGGCAGGAGCGAGTTCCATGGCGCTAGGCGAGTGGTTGTCAGTCACTAACGCCCGGGAGCTTGCGCGTACCCAGATCGCCAAGGAAAAGGAGGAAATCGAGCATACACCCGAGGCCGAGCAAAAGGAGCTCGCTTTGATCTTCCAGGCGAAGGGCCTAAACAGAACTGACGCCCAAAGAGTGGCCGCGGAGCTCATGAGGGACAAGCAGGCCGCACTTGATACGCTGGCCCGCGAGGAACTGGGTATAGACCCTGCTGAATTGGGCGGCAATCCGTGGACTGCAGCCGGTTTTTCCGCTGCATTATTCGCACTGGGTGCAATCTTTCCGGTATTACCGTATCTGCTGATGAAAGGGACCCAAGCGATTGTACTCAGCATTGGGCTCAGTGCTGTAGCTTTGGGCGCGATTGGGATTGTGACCTCCTTGTTCAGCGGCCGCGGCCCTTGGTTTTCCGCTGCTCGACAAATTGTGATTGGGTGTGTCGCCGCGGCAATCACCTACGCGCTGGGCGCACTCCTCGGCGTGTCGCTTTCTTGATTACGCCTGAAACAACATGCCAGCAGCAAGATTTTAATCGCTTCAAAAATAATTGTTCGCTTCGATTCCCCAATTTCGCTGATACGCGACCCAGGCTAAAGAGGTAACAGTTTTCTCCAGGGCGGAGCGCGCTGCTGACCAGGGACTTTTCTAGGAAACGTCGTATCCCTGAAGAATCTTGATATAGTTGGCCCGTTCGAATGCGATGGGGTCAGCAATGTTTTTATGGCTCATGCGTCCACGGATGGCATCCAGCGTCTCCAGCTTGCGTGCTTCGCACCAGCCTGTCAGATCGTCGAGCAATACCTTCATGTGGCCAATTCCATTTCTCAGAAGCGATGATGTCGTCATCACGACATCGGCCCCGGCGAGCAGGTACTTGACGACTTCGTCAACCGTTTCGACTCCGGTGCTGGCGGCGAGTGAGGCCTTGATTTGTCCCGAAAGTACTCCGATCCAAAGCAGCGGCAAGCGAATCTCGGTCGAATGGCTCAATTTCAGATCGGAGACGAGCGTCAGCCGTGCGAGATCGATATCCGGCTGATAGAACCTGTTGAACAGAACCAAGCCATCGGCGCCGGCTTCATCCAGCTGTCGCGCCATATGCCCGGGCGCGCTGAAGTATGGGCTGATCTTGATCGAAACCGGAATCTGCACGACTTTTTTTACGACCTTTAAGATTTCGAGATAGCGCTGTTCAACGTCTTGTCCCGAGAGATTGAGATCGGAGGGAATAAAATAAATATTCAACTCGATTGCGCTGGCGCCCGCTTCTTCGATTTGGCGCGCGTAATTGATCCAGCCGTGGTTCGTGGTCCCGTTGAGGCTCGCGATGACGGGTATATCGACCGCCTCTGCGGCGGAATGGACCACCTCGATATAGCGCTCCGGGCCGATTCCATGGGCGGCTTGTGCAGGAAAATAACTGAGGGCCTCTCCATAAGAATCGCTCCCGGTCGTAATCGCACGCTCGACAACGCGCTGTTCTTGTTCGACCTGTTCTTCGAAAATCGAGGGAAGAACAACGGCCGCGGCGCCCAGATCCTCCAAATGGCGGATGTTGCCGAGATCGCCGTTGAGCGGGCTTGCCCCCGCCACCAGTGGATTTTTGAGTCTGAGTCCCAGATATCGCGTTGTAAGGTCCATTGTGCACCTGCTCTTTCGAATAATGTCAGCGCCCGCGCCTCACGCTCTTTGGGCACTCGTTGTCACTTGGGCTGGAGTCGGCCCGCCCTCAAGGCTCGCGAAAGCCTCATAGCTCCGGTATTTCTCGTTGACGCCCGCTTGCGCCTGACGCAGCAAATCCTCTGCCTCGGCTGGCCGTGTCAACGCCAGCGCCCGGTAACGCAGTTCGTTGTACGCATAATCCTTTAGTGGAATGGTCGGCCGCGGCGAGTCGAGCCGGAACGGATTCTCGCCGATCTTGCGCATGGCTGGAATATAGCGGAACAGCGGCCAGTAGCCGCTCGCTGTAGCCAAATCCTGCTGTTTCATTCCATACCTCAGGTCGAAACCGTGAGCGATGCAATGACTGTAAGCGAGGACCAGGGAGGGCCCTTCATAGGCTTCGGCCTCGCGCAATGCCTGCAGGGTTTGCTGCGGGTTGGCGCCCATAGCAATCTGA
The DNA here is from genome assembly GCA_035624535.1 of Burkholderiales bacterium. Taxonomy (GTDB): domain Bacteria; phylum Pseudomonadota; class Gammaproteobacteria; order Burkholderiales; family JAHFRG01; genus JAHFRG01. The sequence continues at coordinate 7,768 of DASPRI010000173.1, read as the reverse complement.
GCCACGTAGACATTGCCATACGCAATTGCCTGGAGTGCCAGGTCTTTCCGTGCCGTACGCTTGCCTGCGGCGGCGAATTTTGCAATTGCCCCTAACGGCGTTGCCTTTGACGCCTGCCCCCCGGTATTCGAATAGACCTCGGTGTCGAGCACCAGGATGTTCACGTCGCGACCGCTCGCGAGCACATGGTCGAGGCCGCCAAAACCAATGTCATACGCCCAACCGTCACCGCCCACGATCCATATGCTCCTCCGGACCAGATGATCGACAACCGAAAGCAGGTCACGCGCCGTCTCATTTTGTTTTGCGAGCGCGAGCAACTTGGTCTTGAGTTCGGCCACGCGAATGCGCTGGGCGCGGATCTCGGACTCCTGGACCTGCGGCGCACCGAGGATCGCCGCAACCAAAGCTTCTCCAAGTTCCGGAGTGAGCGATTTTAGGAGCGTGGTCGCAAGTTCGAAATGCTTGTCGGCAGCAAGCCGAAAACCGAGTCCGAATTCGGCGTTGTCTTCGAATAGCGAATTGGACCAGGCAGGACCACGGCCTTCGTGGCTCTTGCTCCACGGCGTAACCGGTAGATTGGCTCCGTAAATCGAGGAGCAGCCGGTCGCATTCGCGACCATCATTCGATCGCCGAACAGCTGGGAAAGGAGTTTTAAATAAGGTGTTTCGCCGCAGCCAGGACAAGCGCCCGAGAACTCGAACAGCGGCTCCAAAAATTGCACGCCGCGCACATTGGCAAAATCAACTCGCGCGCGGTCGTTGACCGGCAGGCGCTCGAAAAACGCGATGTTGGCGCGCTCCGCCTCAATCAACGGGGTTTTTGGCGTAAGGTTGATCGCTCTAACGCCCGGGTCTACGAGGCTGTGGGCCGGACAGGCTTCCACGCAAAGTCCGCATCCCGTGCAATCCTCGATATAGAACTGCAGGCTGAAACGCACATCCGGATAGCCGCGCGCGTTAACCGGCGCCGATTTGAAGCTCGCCGGAGATCCGCCGAGCTGGGCCTGGTGGTAATATTTCGCGCGGATGACGCTGTGCGGGCAGACAAAAGCGCATTGCCCGCATTGGATGCAGAGATCGGCCCGCCAGACGGGCACCTCGTCGGCGATATTGCGCTTTTCCCAGGCAGCCGTGCCCGACGGAAAGGTTCCATCCACCGGCATCAGGCTCACCGGTATCTCGTCTCCCAGTCCCTCGAACATTTTTGCAGTCACTTTGCGCACGAACTCGGGCGCATTCGCGGGCACTGCGGGCGGACGGTCGAAGCTGCTTGTTGCCTTGCGCGGAACCTTGACCTCATGGAGTTGCGAAAGGGTGTCGTCAACGGCCTTGAAGTTCTGCTGCACCACTTCTTCGCCCTTCGACCCATAGGTCTTGCGGATGGTTTTCTTGATCTGCTTGATCGCCTCATCGCGCGGCAATACCCCGGAGATGGCGAAGAAGCAGGTCTGAAGCACGGTATTCGTGCGGCTCTTCAGGCCGACCTCCTGCGCGACCTTGCTTGCGTCGATAACGAATAACTTGAGCTTCTTCTCGATGATCTGCTGCTGAACGGAGCGCGGCAGCCGGTCCCATACTGTTTCGGGCCCATAAGGGCTGTTGAGGAGAAAAGTGCCGCCGGGTGCGGCCAGGCGCAACACGTCCTGGCGTTCGAGGAAATTGAACTGGTGGCAGCCCACAAAATTGGCCGAGCTGACGAGATAGGGCGAACGAATCGGCCGCGGCCCGAAGCGCAGATGCGAAACCGTCTGGGCGCCTGATTTGTGAGAGTCGTAGACAAAATATCCTTGCGCATGGAGCCCGGCATCTTCGGCGATGATCTTGACGCTGTTCTTGTTGGCGCCCACGGTGCCATCGGCACCCAGACCATAGAAAACCGCGCGCACCACTTCAGCCGGCTCGGTTGAATAGTTTGGATCAATTTCGAGACTAGTATGCGACACATCGTCATTGATCCCGACGGTGAAACCATTTTTTGGCTCCTTTTTCTTGAGCTCATCGAACACCGCCTTGGCCATGGCTGAAGTGAAATCCTTCGACGACAACCCGTAGCGCCCGCCAATGACTTTGGGCATGGTTGGCCGTTGGCCGCGCGACACAGCCTGGGAGAGGGCTTCAACCACATCGAGGTAAAGCGGTTCGCCACTTGCGCCGGGTTCCTTGGTCCGCTCGAGGACGGCGAGCGCGCGGCAGGACCTGGGCAGTGCCGCGAGGAAATGCGTCGCCGAGAACGGCCGGAACAAGCGCGCATAAATGACACCCAGTTTCTCGCCGGAGCGCCGCAGCTCCGCGGCGGTCTCGCGCGCGGTCTCTGCGCCTGAACCCATGAGGACAATGACGCGCTCCGCATCCCCGGGACCCTCGTAGTCGAAAAGACGATATTGCCGACCGGTCAGCTTCGCCAACTCATCCATTATCGCTTGCACCAAGCCCGGCAGTTTGGCGTAGAAGGGATTCACGGTCTCGCGCGCCTGGAAAAATGTATCGGGGTTTTGCGCCGTGCCGCGAATGAAGGGATGCTCGGGATTCAACGCGCGAGCCCGATGGGCGCGAACCAGATTGTCGTCAATCATCGCGCGCATCTCGGCATCGCTGAGCAAGTTCAGGGTGTTGACCTCGTGGGAGGTCCGGAATCCGTCAAAGAAATGGATGAAGGGAATTCGCGATTGCAGCGTCGCAGCCTGGGTAATCAATGCCGAGTCGTGCGCCTCCTGGACTGAACCCGAGGATAAGATGCCAAAGCCGGTGGTGCGCGTTGCCATCACGTCTGAATGTTCGCCGAAGATCGACAGCGCTTGCGTGGCCACCGAGCGCGCGGCGACATGGAACACGGTGGATGTGAGCTCGCCGGCGATCTTGAACATGTTGGGGACCATTAGCATCAGACCCTGCGATGCCGTGAAAGTCGTCGTGAGCGCGCCGGCTTGCAGGGCGCCATGCACAGCGCCGGCGGCGCCTCCCTCGCTTTGCATTTCCACCACGACTGGAATGTTTCCCCATATGTTCTTGATGCCCGCGGCCGCCCATTCATCGGCAAGCTCCGCCATGGTCGATGATGGCGTGATCGGATAAATTGCGCACACCTCGTTAACCCGGTAGGCGACATGCGCGACTGCGGTATTGCCATCCATGGTGGCGACTTGTTTGATCATGTCATTTATTTCCTCTGGGCTCGGGCACCATCTCAATCGCATGACACGGGCACTGGTCGAAGCACACCGCGCAGCCGGTGCATTTGTCATAGTCGTAGCGATAGCGTCGCCCCGGACCGAGCTTGATGATCGCGTCTTCAGGACAGGCGGCGAAACAGTTGTCGCATTCAAAGCAGTTGCCGCAGGACAGGCAGCGTTGCGCTTCATAACGCGCCTCTTTCTCAGTGAGACCGGCGACGACTTCCTCGAAGCCATGCACCCGCTCTTCCAAAGCCAGGCTTTTCTGAGGGATGGGATCGGCATCGCTGTATACAGGCAGATGGAGCATGTTGAAAGTCACAAGCGGGCGCTTCGCCGCTGGCTGGTAGCGAGTGTTGCTTAAGAAAGCACTGATATGGCGGGCAGCGCGTTTGCCGTGACCAACTGAAACCGTGACCGATTGCTCCCCCGGGACCATATCGCCGCCGGCGAAGATCCCGGGATGCCCGGTCATCATGTCAGTACCGACAATGACCGCGCCATCGGGCGTGAATTCAATGCCCGGCACTTTGCGCAGGAAGCGGCTGTCGGTCTCCTGTCCGAGCGCCAGCACGATCGCGTCTGCCTTGAGCGTATCGAACTTTCCCGTGGGATGTGGCCTCCCGTTGGCGTCGAGTTCCATCATTTCCACGGTGAGATTGGGGCCGACGATTTCCTTGATCGTGGTCAGCCACTTGATCTTGACCCCTTCTTCGATCGCCTCGTCGGCCTCGAAAGCGTGCGCAGCCATGTGACCGCGGTCGCGGCGGTAGACGATAAGCGCCTCTTCCGCTCCGAGGCGCTTCACGGTGCGTGCGGTATCCATCGCCGTGTTGCCGCCACCGTAAATCACCACACGGCGGCCGAGGCGCGGCGCCTCGCCGGTCGTCACGTTGTGCAAAAGCGAGACCGCATCGAGCACTCGCACCGCATCGCGCGCAGGTATGTCGACGTGTTTGCCCACGCTTGCGCCGATGGCGATGAAGACGGCATCGAAGCGCCCAGCCGCTTTTTCCCCAAGCAGGTCTGTTACCTTGTGGTTGGTCACGATCTTCACACCCATGGCCCCGATGCGCGCGATCTCGCGCATGAGTTCTTCACGGGGCAGGCGATAAGCCGGAATGCCGAAATGCATCATCCCGCCGGGTAGCGGTCCAGCCTCATGGATCTCGACCTGGTGGCCCAACACTGCAAGGTGGTAAGCCGCAGACAGCCCGCATGGCCCGGCACCGATAATCAGAATTCGTTTGCCGCTCGGCGTGCCTTGAATCTTGAACGACCATTGTTCCTTGGCGGCAAGATCGCCCAAAAAACGCTCGACAGCGTGGATGCTGATCGGCGCATCGAGCTCGCCGCGGTTGCAGGCATTTTCGCAGGGGTGATAGCAGACCCGGCCGTGCACTGCTGGCATGGGATTGTCCCGCACCAGCACTTCCCAAGCTTCGCGGTATTTTCCGGCCTGCGCGAAGGCGAGCCAGGCCTGGACGTTTTCGCCTGCCGGGCACGCGTTATTGCATGTCGGCAATAGATCGACGTAGACCGGGCGTCGGGTACGAACCGGGCCCGCACCTTTGCCGCTGGTCAAATCGACCACGGGAGTCAAGTCGTGAGGCGTGTCGTGCATTTATAATCGCTCAAATTGCTAAGGTGAAATCTGCACGCGAGAAGACCGTTAGGAATGATATACGGGCTCAAAAACATGCCTTTTGATTCAGATCAATAATGCCCGTCTTCGGAGGCCTAAATGACCCGGGAAACATCAGGGGAATGGCGGCAGGCAGTTGAACTTGGTACGCTGATAGTCAAAACTTACAGGGTTCCGCAAAAGGCCTGTTAGAACCGATTTGGAGGATCGAGCTATGGAAACGAATTCGAGTAATGGAAAGCGTGCAGTGATCACCGGCGCCTCAAGCGGGATCGGCTTTGAACTCTGCCGCTTGTTTGCTGCCGATGGGTACAACCTCGTCATCACTGCCCGCCGGGCCGATCAACTCAATCGGCTCGCCGAAGACCTGAGAAGCAAACATGGCGTCTCGGTCGAAGTAATCCTGAAAGACTTGGGACAGCCAAATGCGGCTGAGGAGCTTTGGGCAGAAATCAGTAAACTGGGTGAGGTGGATGTACTTGTAAACAACGCGGGTATCGGTGCCGCAAGTCCATTTTCAGAATCGGGTCCAGGGGTGATAGCGGCCATGCTGCAAGTGAATGTAGTTGCATTGACTGCTCTGACGCGCTTGGCGCTTCCCGAAATGTTGAGCCGCCGCCGCGGCCAAATACTCAATGTGGCTTCGTTAGCCGGTCTGCAACCGGGTGGACCGGGCATGGCCGTCTATTACGCAACGAAGAGCTATGTGGTCTCGTTTTCCCGTGCGCTCGCTCGCGAACTCCGGGGAAGCGGGGTGACCCTCACCGCCTTGTGCCCGGGGTCAACGCATACCGAGTTTGAAGAAAAAGCCGGCGCGGACAAACTACGGCTCTTCCGCTGGCTGCCGGTGATGGATGCAAGCTCGGTAGCCCGAAGCGGATATCTGGGCATGAGGCGAGGACGCGCTGTGGTGATTCCCGGCTTGATTAACAAGCTGCTGGCGCTCGGCGGAGAACTGCCGCCGCGCCGGATTGCTCTCGAGATCAATCGCCTCTTGTTAGCTGGCTAAAGCCGCGCAAGCAGCACGGCTTCCCTCAGCGCGACAGCGTGTGACTGGATGCCTTACGTCTCCTCCGCGAGTCTATTTTTTTCTTGAAATCACGTCATTTACCCAGCTTAAGGCCGCGACCACGTTTGGAAAACCGATAGTGCTGGTTACGAGAATTATCGCGTGCCGGATTTCCTGCGGCGTCGCGCCGGCTTGAAGCGCGCGCCTCGTGTGGCTATGCACTGCGCCTTCTGAGCGCAATGTTGCGGCTGCAGCCAGTTGTATGAGCTGTCCTGTTTTCTCATCGATAGGACCCTCTTTTCTCACCGCCTTGCCGAGTCCGTCTACTGCGGCAAATAATTTTCTATGCTGTTTCTGAAGTTGAGCGAGGAATTTGGGAACGTCTTCTCTCTTTGGCATCGCAGTCTCCTTGGATAAGCCAATTAAAAGAGCGAGCTAATGCTCACCGTGCTGCGAGCATTCATTTTAGCAGCATAAAAGAGCACTCTCGACTTGGTGCTGCCACGCGGAGTGGCGAGATTTCGAGTTGGGCGCTTAAAGTGCAACCGGGCCCGCAGCCTGCCGTCGATTAAACATGCAAGAGTTTTGACCTGGATCAATTTCTAGAATCCCGAAAAGCATAAATTCCGGTCAAACGGTCGGCATTGGAGGCAGCCATGAAAGCATCACCCACTAGGATTTCGCGAAGGCGTTTCCTGCAAATGGCAGGGGCAGTCGGCTTCGGAGCGTTGGCTAATCCAGGCGAATTATTCGCGCAATATCGCTATCTTGCCCCTGTGGCTGTTCCCAACCCGCTGGCTGCCTATCCCAACCGCGATTGGGAGCGCATGTACCGGGATATCTACCGGGTGGACAAGACCTTTGTCTTCTTGTGTTCCCCCAATGATACGCACAATTGCCTGCTTGAAGCCTTCGTTAAAAACAACGTGGTGGTACGAATCCAGCCGACTTATGGTTACGGCAAGGCCCAAGATTTGTATGGCAACCAGGCTTCCCCGCGCTGGGATCCACGCTGCTGCCAGAAAGGTTTGGTGCTGGCGCGGCGCTTTTATGGCGACCGGCGTATCAACGGCGCGTTCTTGCGCAAGGGTTTCAAGGACTGGGCGGACCAGGGATTTCCGCGCGATTCGCAGACCGGCGCGGCGCCCAAGGAGCTCATGCGGCGCGGCTGGGACAGCTGGGTCAAGGTTTCGCATGACGAGGCTTACCGCTATCACGCCAAGGCGCTTTACAACGTTGCCAAGACCTACGGTGGAGAACAAGGGAAGAAATATTTGCTTGCGCAAGGTTATGACCCCGACATGGTGGAACAGGTGGGCGGCGCGGGCACGCGGGTCATGAAATTTCGCGGTGGCATGGCGTTTCTGGGCACGGTACGCGTTTTCGGCAATTTCCGAATGGGAAACAGCATGGCGCTCCTGGACCATCACCTGCGCGGCGTTTCGCCTGATGAGGCCAAAGGCGCCTGTTCCTGGGATTCCTACGCTTTTCACACCGATCTTCCTCCGGGACACCCGATGGTGACCGGTGACCAGACCAACGATTTCGAATTGCACGACGCCGAAAACGCCAAGCTGGTGATCGCCTGGGGAATGAACTGGATCACAACCAAAATGCCGGACAGCCATTGGCTTACTGAATCGCGCCTAAAAGGTGCGAAGACGGTGGCAGTTACGGTCGAATACGCAGCAACCGCCAATAAATGCGACGAAGTGATCGTCATCAGACCCGGCACCGATCCGGCATTTGCGCTGGGTGTTGCCCAGGTGATCATCAGCGAGAAACTGTACAACCCGGCTTTTGTTAAGCGATTCACTGATCTTCCGGCATTGGTGCGCATGGACACGCTGGAACGGCTCAAGGCAGCTGATTTGTTCAAGGGCCACAAGGATTCAGAACTCAAGAACTGGACCCAGGTGGTGCCCAAGGGGCAAAGCGCCG
>DASPRI010000170.1:0-28845 GCA_035624535.1 Burkholderiales bacterium | reverse complement strand
TTTGCAGGAGTACCCCACACCGGCACTACATATTTGTCCACGAACACCTGCATCGCGGCGATTAAGGCGTCAAAGTTGACCCCGAGCGCAACCGTAGCCTTGTTGAAACAGGCGACCTTGGGGGTGCCCCCTTGATTAAATGCGCCAAATGTTGGTTTAGCCATCGTCATTCCGTCCCCCTTGATTCAAGATAAGGCCGTAATAGCAGCCTGGTAGATCGAAGTTGCTTCCCGCGAGTTGACCGTTGTCACGCCCAAATTGCGTAAGATCCCGTCATGAAGGCCGTAAATCCAGCCGTGCACCGCCAGCTCCTGTCCGCGCGCCCATGCGTCCTGCACGATTGTCGTCTGACATACGTTGGTGACCTGCTCGACGACGTTGAGTTCGCACAGCCGGTCGCAGCGAGTCGCGTCGTCTTCAAGTTTGCTCAGCCGCGCTTCATGCTTTTGCACCACATCCTGAATGTGACGCAGCCAATTGTCGATCAAACCCAGGCGTTCACGACGCAGTGCTGCGCTCACGCCACTGCAACCGTAGTGTCCGCAAACAATTATGTGTTTCACCTTGAGGACGTCCACCGCGAATTGCATCACCGAAAGACAATTGAGATCAGTATGCACGACGATATTGGCGACGTTACGGTGGACAAATAATTCTCCCGGAAGGAGCCCGACAATCTCATTGGCTGGCACGCGGCTGTCGGAACATCCAATCCACAAGTACGCAGGGGATTGCTGTTGCGAAAGCTTGGCAAAGAATTCGGGGTCCTGCTGCCCGATGCTGCTGGCCCACGCAAGGTTGTTCTGAAAGAGATGATTCAGTGTTCGCATGAATCTCCTGAATGGTAAACTGGACACAGGTCCGGACCGTAATGTCTTACGAAATAATCGGTCGGCGTAAACGGTGGCGGCACCTTCATATTATCTCTGCGAACATGATAAACGCCATAATGGTCAGCGGTTTCACTAAGAACGTCTGCAATTTGGTCTGCTCGCAGGCGGGATTACCTCTCAGTGTCGAAGCCCTTCACATTTCTTTTCTTGTTTTGGGCGAAGACGCCTCGATGCTCTTCAGAAAGAGCTGTCTATCGTTCTCGCTTCTCAGGTGTTCTGCGAGCATCGAATAGAATCTTTTCCTGCCTGCAGCCTCGGCCGCCGCCTTTTTTACCACAACTCGGGCGATCGGCCCCAGATAGTTGGCAAGCTGGCGTGTGGCCTGGTCCAACTCTTGCTGTGTAAGCCAGCCCGCTACGCTGGCCCGCTTGTCGGTCGCAACCGGTTTCGCCGGTGGCGCGCCCTGAAGCCGGTCTTTCCCGGCAAGAAATTCCCTCTTATCCTGCGGGCTGCCTAGTTCTTCGGCTAATTGTGAGTATAGAGAGTCGAGTTCAATAGTGCTTGCGGCGACTCTCTTCACGATGACTCTCGCCAACGGTCCAAGGTAGCGCGTAAGTTGCTGTTCGATTTGCTTCAGGAGGTCAGGGTTCCAGCCTGCGGGTGGAACGGACGCGCGCTCGGGTGCCGAGTCGATTTGGAGTCGGGAAGATTGCTGGGTATCAGAAACCGCGGAAGCTCGGCTGGTTTCATCGAGAATGGTCGCGGAGACCGCTGCGCTCACCGGCGCGCAGTAAGCATCTTGGATCGATTCAAGAAATTGTGGTGCGGTCGAATACCGGTCGTTAGGTACCTTGGCCAACGCTTTGGCAATTACATCATCAAACTTTGTCGATATCAGCTCCGGTACCAGCTTGGACGGTTGAATGTGGGGTTCGAAGCAGATCTTGTAGGCGATGGTCTCGATGCCTCCGGTAAACGGCTTGACACCAGTCAGAAGCTGGTAGAGTACTACACCGGCCGAGAAGATATCAGCACGCCGGTCCACGCTGGTTCCGGTGTACAGCTCGGGTGCCATGTAACCGGGCGTCCCCATCATCGCGCCGGTTTGTGTCAGATTCGACGAGTCAAGATGGGCAATACCGAAATCAGCTACTTTCAACTTGCCGTTGCTCATGACGATGATATTCGCTGGTTTTACGTCGCGGTGTACCACGCCCGCGTTGTGCGCGTAGTCAAGCGCATCGAGAAGGCCAGTCATAATGCTAGCGGTGTCACTCAATCCGAAACGCGTGCCCCGCTGGAAATACTCACTCAGGCCCTTGCCCCGGACGTACTCCATCGCGATATAGGCAACTGCGTCCTCCTCACCGTATTCGTAGATTGCGACGATTCCAGGGTGATTGAGCTGACCTGCTGCCTGTGCTTCGTTCTTGAAACGGGCAATCAAGTTCGCAACTTGATCATCTTCGATAAATTCCTTGCGGATGACTTTGAGCGCGACAGTGCGGCGAATGTGCGGGTCGAATGCCTTGTAAACGACCCCCATTGCGCCCTTGCCGAGCACCTCCTGTATTGAGTACTTGCCCAGGCGTTCCGGGTGCATCATAAGAGTTGGCGAGCATGCCCAGTGGTGCGCGAGCTTGGAGCGTTCATGCAGGCTTGAATACCATCCAATACACGTTAGCCAACGGGATCATTGTGGCCAATGCCCCAAAAATCGCCCAGACGCGCCCCAATGTCCAATACTTTTCGGGAATATCGCCGTCCTTTGCGAACTGGCGGGCGATCTTTCCTTGCATGATTTGCACTGGAACCAGAACTGTTAGCCAGATGACACCGGAAATAATAAAAAGCCAGTATCCCCATGACAACCACTTAATATTCAGGTAATCAATGTTATGAAGAGCTGCATTAGCAAGACCTGTCGCGAGTAAAAGCACCGCGCCACCGGCAGTGAAAACATAGTCAGTAAGAGTCACTTGCCGCTGTGCAAACGCAATGACTGATGGATTCCGTGTGCGGTCCGCCATGAGCTTCCACCAACCGGTAACAATAATGTTTCCCAAGAATATCACTGCACCAAGAATATGCAGGCTTTTTAGGATTAGATAAGTATTGTCCATCCGTTTTTTTACCTTCGTGGAACCGTGTAAACCTAATGGCGCTGTCTCGTCCAGCCGGTATTCCGCGTGCTCCCAGGCTCAAATCTACTTTTTCGCGCGCACATTGGTGCAACCGGCGGTTTGAATGAATAAGAACTTGATTTGAGGTTTTATTGATAATCTGGCACTCTATTTCGCAAGTTTTTCGTAGCAAATTTTAATCCTATTGAGAATGAAAAACTACTCGCCCTGGAAGCGGTGGCAAACCAACCGGGGCAGTTTAACACTTAGCGGGGAGCGGATTTAAATTCCGCCGCATCGGGTTGAGTGACAATTTAGACCTGGTATTTTCCGAAGGTGGTCCGGTCGCACGGGCAGTACGCGATTTCCGCGAGCGCAGGGGACAACTCGAAATGGCGCATGCGGTGGCGGAAGCACTGGAACACAGTTCAGTACTGATCGCTGAGGCTGCCACGGGGATCGGGAAAACCTTCGCTTACCTAGTTCCGGCGCTGCTTTCGGGTGGCAAGGTGATTATTTCGACGGGTACCAAGACTCTTCAGGACCAGTTGTTCAACCGCGATATTCCAACGGTGCGCGGCGCGCTTAAGTTACCGGTTAAAGTTGCGTTGCTCAAAGGCCGGGCCAATTATATTTGCCATTACCGAATGAATCAGGCATTGACAGAAGGCAGGTTCGGCAGCCGCGAAGATGGGGTGTATCTAGCGTCAATTGCGCAGTACGCACAAAACTCCTTATCGGGTGACAAGAGCGGTCTGGGCCATGTCCCTGAAAATGCCAGCATCTGGCCGCATGTCACTTCGACGAAAGAGAACTGCCTCGGGCAGGAATGTCGCGACTTCGAAAGATGCTATGTGATGAAGGCGCGCAGGGAAGCACAGCAGGCGGACGTGGTGGTCGTAAATCATCATTTGTTTTTTGCCGATGTCGTGCTGCGCGACGAGGGCATGGCCGAATTGCTCCCCGCCTGCAACACGGTGATTTTCGACGAAGCGCACCAGCTACCCGAAACCGCCAGCCTGTTCCTCGGCGAGAGCATCAGCAGCGGGCAAATCCTCGAACTGGCGCGCGATTCCAGAGCCGAAGCCCTGGCCAATGCACGCGAGTTCACAGCACTGCTGGAGGCGACTGCGGCTTTGGATAAGGCGACCCGCGATTTGCGGTTGACCGTAAACGAAGACAATACGCGGTTATCGCGGCAATCATTGCAGGGAAATGCGGGTTTCATTGCAAATTTCACTGGATTATGCGAGAAACTCCGCTCATTGGCTGAATTGCTGGCGAGCCAGGCGGAGCGCGGCGAAGGATTGCGTAACTGCTGGAGGCGTTGTCTCGAAATGCTGGAAAAAGCACGCCGCTGGACCAGCGACGATCCAGAACACGTATACTGGGTGGAGGCATTCAACCATACGCTGCATCTAAATTGCACGCCTTTGTCCATTGCGCAAATTTTCCGCAAGCAAATCGAGGGGCGTAAGCGTGCCTTAATATTCACCTCCGCGACACTGTCAGTGAACGGGGATTTCCGGCACTATCAGGAAGAAATGGGCTTGCAAGATGCCAAAGCTGCTTCGTGGGACAGCCCATATGATTATGCTAAACATGCCTTGCTCTATGTGCCGGAAGGCTTGCCGGAGGATCCCAACCGCAACGATTACACCGAGGCGGTGATCCGTGCCGCGCTGCCGCTACTGCGCGCAAACCAGGGCCGCGCTTTTTTGCTATTTACCACCCTGCGCGCCATGCGGGAAGCGCAGGCGCTACTGAAACAGGCGTTTGAAACGCACGAGCTCCCATATCCTTTGCTGGCCCAGGGAGAAAGTTCGCGCAGCGAGCTATTAGAACGATTTCGCAAATTGGGCAACGCGGTACTGGTTGGCAGCCAGTCATTCTGGGAAGGGGTGGATGTTCGCGGACCCTCGCTTTCGCTGGTAGTGATTGATAAACTACCATTCGCCCCGCCGGACGACCCGGTGCTCGCTGCGCGTATCGAGCGGATTAACCGGCAAGGGCGCAATGCGTTCATGGAGTATCAATTGCCGAAGGCGGTGATAACATTGAAGCAAGGAGCGGGGCGTCTGATTCGCGACGAATCCGATTATGGTGTACTAATGATATGCGATCCACGCTTGCTTTCCAGGGCCTACGGCCGGAAGGTCTGGCATAGTCTTCCGCCCATGCGGCAGACCCGGGACCTGTCTGAAGCGGAAATATTTATCAAAGAGCGTCACACGGCTTTGCGAAGGGAGAACGTGATATGAAGATCCGGTTTCAGTTCCTGCTGACGTTCGCAACGAACTCCATTTTGCTATTTTGGTGGTTTGCTGCCCAGGCCCAAGGCTATACATGCGAAAAGCAGCCGAACAGCGATTGCCGAAAGGCGGACTTGAAAGGAGCCAATCTGCAATTTGCTCAGCTTTATGAATCAAACTTTGAAGGGGCGAACCTGGAAAAAGCAAATATGCAGAACGCGTTTCTTTACAATTCCATCCTGCAGGAAGCAAATCTCCAGGGCGCTAATTTGACTGCCGCCAGCCTTTCGCACGCTGTTCTCAAGCGCGCCAACCTGAAAGAGGCCAACTTATATCATGCCAATCTCTTGAGCGCCGACCTGGAAGGCGCCGACTTGCAGGGCGCCAATTTGATTAGGGCCAACCTGAAGGGAGCAGTACTTACTGGAGCGAATTTGACTTCGGCGAATTTAAAGGGCGCGAATCTGGAAGATGCAAATCTGCAGGACGCGAAAATGCAAGGCGCTAATTTCCAAGGAGCGAATATCGAGGGCTGCACGGGTTGTCCGAACCCAGCGGCTCGATGAAACCGACCTCAATCTCCCGTTCGCGTTATTAATACCGGCGAAACCCTTGTATTGCGGAAATACCCCGTAGCACTGCAACTGCAACAAAATTCAATCGGTCACTGGGTTTTTTTCCCCTCGGTGGGTTTTTCTGAGGCGACGTTAGCCGTCCCTGATTTAGGAATGTCTTCTGCAGGAGAGGGCTTTTGCGCGGATGCACCGAAGTCGGGAAATCCAAAATTGCCGAACAGGTTGCGCGTTTGCTTTTGCAACTGGCTCTGCATGTCTAGAAACATATTTGCGCTTTGCTCAAGATAACTTGCCAACAAACCCTGCATCGCGGGGCCCTGGAATTTGAGAAATTGCGACCAGGTGTCCGCATTGAGCATCGGGTTGTCGCCGTACATGCTACGTGATTGTTCCTGCAGGCGATGTTGCATCTCGATAAAGGTCTGTATGTTCTTCTCTAGGTAGCTGCCCATCATTCCCTGCATTGCGTGTCCATAAAAGCGGATGATTTGCGACAACATGTCGCTGGAAAACATCGGCACGCCGGCGTTTTCCTCTTCGAGAATAATCTGCAGCAAAATGCTGCGAGTCAGGTCTTCATTGGTCTTGGCGTCAACCACGCGAAACTCCACGTGCTTGAGCACCAGCCCTTTGACGTCATTCAAAGTGATATAAGTGCTTGTCGTCGTATCGTATAACCGCCGATTGGGGTATTTCTTGATGATTCTCGGGGCCTCGCTCATGTTGCAAACTCCTTTAACAGATCTCTCAGCCTGGAACTAGGCTTCATTTATGTTCAGCGCAATAAATCCAATCCGCATTATAACCGCATGATTCAGAATAAAAAATATATCAGCCCAGAAAGCAGTAAAAAAGACTGTGCTGCATCGCACTAAAACGGCTTGACAATGGGGTTCTCGGCCTCTAAAATTGTTATTGTTGCATTGCAGCAAGATGACCGATTACTGCATTGAAATTTTATAGGGGATTTCCGTCATGTTTGAGGGCACTTATCCGGAACTCAACAAGGCCAGCTTAGAAAATGCCCTGCGTTTCACGAGGGTCACCATGGAAACTGCGGAGCGTTTGGTGAGGTTGCAGCTTGAAGCTGCAAAGGAAGCAGTTGAAGAGAATGCCAGGGACGCAAAATCATGGAGCCAAGCCAAGAACCTTGAAGAAATAATCGCGTTGCGTGCAAAGCTGGCTGAATCAGGCGTGGAAAAAGCGTTGAACTTTTCGCGCCGGATTTACGAAGTTGCTTCACAAGCACAAGCCGAGCTGACTAAGCTATTTGAAGAAAGCCTTTCGGCCTATACTAAAGATTTGGCGAGCGTAATCGAAAAAACCACTAAATCGGCACCCGCCGGTTCAGATTTGGCAGTGGCTGCGCTGAAATCAACGATCGCTGCAACCCAAGCCGCGGTAGAAGGCATGACTAAAGCTGCCAAGGACGTTTCGGAGCTTGCGAACTCCGGTGTCAAGGCTCTTCGTCCCACATCGGCCACGGTAAAGGGTCGCACGAAGAAAGCCCATTGATTCAGTATCCTCCTCCTTTTTCACTAAGGTTTCCTTAATGCACAAGGTCAGCCCCGCCGTTCCGGCAGGGTTTTTGTTTAAACTGCTGATAAAGCCCGAGGCGCGGTAGATTGCGCCCGAAAAGCGAACAGTAGGTCATGTTGTTCCTGGCGCGAATTTGAAACCGCCAAACGGCGTTCGTCACGTCCCATTCAGCGCCGCGCAGAACACCGTCGCAGCTGCGCGCGCCAATTCCAGCTTCCTCAAAACATGTGCTGTCCGCCGTTGATCGATATGTTGGCGCCGGTGATAAAGGCGGCTTCATCCGAGGCGAGATAAATAATTAACCCGGCAACTTCTTCCGGTTTACCCAATCTTCCCACCGGAATTTGCGGCAGAATTTTTGTGTCCAATATGTCCTTTGGGATCGCCATTACCATCTTGGTGCCGATGTAACCCGGAGAGATCGTGTTGACGGTAACGCCCTTCTTGGCCACTTCCAGGGCAAGGGCCTTGGTAAAGCCGTGCATTCCCGCCTTGGCAGCCGAGTAATTGGTCTGTCCGAACGCGCCTTTTTGACCATTTACCGAAGAGACATTGATAATTCGTCCCCAGCCGCGCTCAACCATGCCATCCACGACCGGCTTGGTCATGTTGAAGACGCTGTCGAGATTGGTCTTCATGACCGTTTCCCAGTCCACCTTGGTCATTTTTTTGAAAGTCACATCGCGAGTGATTCCCGCATTATTAATTAGTATGTCTACCGGCCCCAGCTCCTTCTCCAATTTTGCGACCAGCTGCGCGCAGGAATCGTAGTCCGAAACGTCAACTTGTGCGGTATAAAATTCGTAGCCTAGGGATTTCATTTCCGCCTTCCATTGCTCAGCGCGGGTGTTGTGCGTCGAATAAGTAGCCGCGACTCGATAGCCTTGGTCTGCTAATTTAGTGCAGATCGATTCACCCAGCCCGCCCATTCCGCCAGTAACTAAAGCAATTCTCTTTTGCGTCATGGTTTCCCCCCGAAAAAATTGGTTAATTCACAAACTGCGAATCATGCTGCTCGCTGCCCGGATTCAGGTATCTTACAATTTTCTCTGACGTATCGCCCGGGTGCTGGCTCGATCGCAGGATATTGCTTGCTGCCAAGCTTTGCGCGCGCCGGTACGCGCTTATGGCTTTTCTGTTTCAGCCACGTGCTCCAGTGTGGCCACCAGCTGCCTTCGCTGAATTGAGCGTTGGCGAGCCATTGCTCAGGCTCTCCGCCCGATGCGCGCGCACTCCAGAAGCTTCGCTTGCTTTTCGTGGGCGGGTTAACTACTCCCGCGATGTGGCCGCTAGCGGTGAGCACGAATTCGGTTTTCCCCTTGAGTAATGGAACGCTGGCATAAGCGGATTTCCAGGGCACGATATGGTCTTCTTTCGCCGCCAGTATATATGCGGGCACACCGATTTGCCCCAGATCGATTGACACGCCGCACATCATCAATTTACCCGGGGTTTTCAAATTATTCTCCAAATACATGCTTCGCACGTAGTACACGTACATCGGGCCGGGAAGGTTGGCGCTATCGCAATTCCAGTATAGCAAGTCAAAGGCAAATGGCGTTCTGCCTTTGAGGTAATTGTTGACGACGTAATACCATACCAGTTCGTTGGCCCGCAGGCTGGCGAAGGTTAGCGCCAGATCTCGGCCAGGGACCAGGCCGCCTTTACCGATTTCTGCCGCGATCTTTTGCACGTAGGCCGAATCAACATAAACACTGATTTCGCCGGTATCCGCGAAATCCAGCATGGTCGCAAGCAATGTCAAGCTCGCAACTGGGTTGCGCCGTTTCGCGCGCAGGACAGCGAGCGCGCACGCAAGCAGCGTGCCGCCCACACAAAAACCAAGTGCATGGAGTTTCTTCGCCTTGGCAATTGCCAGGCAGACCTTGATTGCCTGCAGCACGCCTTGTTCAATATAATCGTCCCAAGTGAGCGTACCGAGCTCCGGTGGAATATTGCGCCAGGAAATGATGAACACGTTGTTGCCTTGCTCAACGGCGTAGCGCACAAAAGAGTTTTCCGGACGCATATCGAGCACATAATATTTATTGATGCAGGGCGGCACAATGAGCAGAGGGAATTCGTCCACCGTTTCAGTAAGTGGACCATACTGAATCAGCTGGATCAGGTCGTTTTCAAATACCACCTGGCCGCGGGTAATGGCCAGATTATTACCCACCTCAAACGCCGACTCGTCGGTCATCGAAATGTGGCCTTTTTCCAGATCCTCCAGGAAATTCTTCAGGCCCTTGTTTATGGACTCCCCCTTGGTTTCTGCGGCCAGCCTCAGTACGTCGGGATTGGTCGCGGGGAAGTTCGCGGGCGACATGGCGTCGATGTAATGTCGAGTAACGAAGCGCAGTTTCTTCTTGATCTGGCTGTCGAGCCTGGCAGAATCGACCAGTTCCATCAGCCACTTTGAAGTGACCAGGTAATATTGCTTGAGATAGTCGAAATAAGGTAACTCATTCCACTCGGCCGATTGGAAACGGTGATCGTTTTTATCGGGCTGAGTGACGGATTTGCCGGGTTCCCCGGGCTTACGCCCCAGCATGCTGAACCAAAGGTCCAGCTGTTTCTCGTAATAGCGGTTATTGATTTCTGTCAACTTTTCTTGGTCAACGGCAGCGGTAAGCCGTTGATAAACCTCCGCCGCATCTGGATTGTAGGCGAGCGACAGATTTTTCAGGATGTCCTGCAACAGCTCTTGATTGGTTTCGAGGAACAGGGGATACGATTGCTGTTGGGAACTCATGCCAAGGAATAATGCAAATTAAATGAATGATAGTACCGCATTACTTTGCCCTGCCACCAATTGCGCTGTCAAGCAAGCGGCTAAATTCATGCCGCATGCCTGCCGCTGGTGCTCTCTGACCGGGTGCAGCCGGGCCCGGCGCGATGAGCTAATACTGCGGGAGGGTTTCACGTTCCAGGGCGGCTTTAGGCCTGTTATTCATTTGGAGCAACAATCATTTGCTTTTTTCCTCCAGCCAGATCAACGATGCCATGCGCCCGGTATTGCCGTCGCGGCGATGGGAATAAAACCGTGCGGAATCGGTGTGGGTACAAAAATTGCCGCCGTAGATTTTTTCTACGCCCAGCCGCTTCAAGCGTTGTCGTGCCAGCAAATAAAGATCGGCATGCCATTTGCCGGGCGCATTTGCTGCAAAGGCTTGTCGTGCACTGGCGTCGTCGCGCAAGAATGCCGCACGCACGTCGGCACCCACTAGATATGCTTTGGAGCTGATCCCCGGGCCCAGGTATGCAAGAAGCGACTGCGGAACGACCCGCATCGCGATTACCGTGTTTTCGATAATTCCTGCGACAAGTCCCCGCCAGCCACAATGCGCTGCCGCAACGACCGATCCGTCCGCGTCGCACAGCAAAAGCGGAAGGCAGTCAGCGCTCAGAATCGCACAGATATTGTTTACCTTGCGAGCAACGCTGGCATCGGTCTCCGCTGTGCCGTGCATCGCGTCGGCGTTTGCGACCTCGGATCCGTGGACTTGTTTAAGCCACATCGGTTCGCCGGGAAGGAAACCGCACAGCCGCTTCCGGTTTTGGCGCACAAGCGATGCGTCGTCGCCCACTCGATCGCCTAGGTTGAAGCTGGCATATGGGCCATTACTGAACCCCCCCAGTCGCGTGGTGACTAGCGCTCTCACGCACTGCGGCGCCGGCCAGTCCGGAACAATCCAGTCCGCAGGAATATTCAACGCGGCTCCTTGCGCGCTGATTGTGCTCGTAGCGCACTCAATAGTTGCAGGAAATCGAGTGGTGCCGCAACCCGCCAAGACATGGTTTTTCCGGCTTCAGGATGTTGCAGGGACAGCCTGAAGGCGTGCAGTGCCTGCCGAGGAAATGCCGGCTCTTTTTTTCTTGGGGAATATAGCGGATCGCCGACCAGCGGATGTCCGATGGATTGCAGGTGCACGCGGATTTGATGCGTCCGGCCTGTTTCTAGCGAACAGCGCAATAAAGTACAGGTCGCAAAGCGCTCGATTACCTGATAATGCGTCACGGCAGGCTTGCCGCGCGCAACGACCGCCATTTTCGTGCGTTTCGCAGGATGCCGACCAATGGGTGCCTGTACTTTGCCGCCGGTCTTCACTTTGCCTTGCACCAACGCAAGGTATTCACGTTTGACAGTTCGTTCCTGAAGCTGCCGTGTCAGGCAGGTCTGTGAGGCGAGTGTTTTCGCCACCACCAATAAACCACTGGTCTCCTTATCGAGCCGATGCACGATGCCTGCGCGCGGAATATGCGCCAGCTGCGGCGCGTGCTGCAGCAACGCGTTGAGAAGGGTTCCCCGCCAATTGCCGCTCCCAGGGTGCACTACCAATCCAGGGGGTTTATTGACGACCAGCAGCACAGGATCCTCATACACGATCTCCAGCGGAATTTTTTCTGGCAGATGCGCCAGAGCTTCGGCAGCCGGCCGAACTGCAAGGCGAATTTTTTCGCCGCCCCAAACTTTATGCTTGGCCACTGCCGGTAAGTCGTTTTGCCACACTTGGCTGGCCCGAATCCAGTTTTGCAACCGGCTGCGCGAAAATTCCGGCAATAATCGATGCAATGCTTGGTCGAGACGCAGGCCCGCGAGATGCCGCGGGATGACCAGCTCGATGTTGCTCGCCGCGTTTGCGTTATAATCGGGCAATGAATTTCCGGAATTCGTCATGAAATATAGTTTAGCTTTAATTCTTGTAATGTTGCTAAGTGGCTGCTCCATGTTCGCAAAGGAGGAGGAGCCCAATCTCTCGGCAAGCAAGCAGTTCAGTGACGCAATGGAAAACATGGGCGATGGCAATTACGAGGAAGCAATCAAGAAATTTGAGACTCTGGAGGCACGCTATCCCTACGGCAGATATGCGGAACAGGCGCAACTTGAGGTCGCTTACGCCTATTACAAACAGGAGGATACAGCTGCGGCGACTGCCGCCTGTGACCGCTTTATCAAACTGCATCCCACCCACCCCAACGTGGATTATGCCTACTATCTGAAAGGGCTTGCCAATTTCAACGAAAACCTAGGATTGATATCCAGGCTCGGCGGGCAGGACATGACGGAACGTGATCCCAAACAGGCGCGCGAGTCATATAACGCGTTCAAAGAACTTGTTACGCGTTTCCCGAACAGCAAATATGCCGACGATTCCGCCGCGCGGGCGCGTTATCTGCTCAACGGATTGGCAAATTACGAATTGCAGGTAGCACTCTATTACATGAAGCGCAAAGCTTATGTGGCCGCGTTGAACCGCGCGCAGTACATTGTCATAAAATATCAGGAGACGCCATCGACGGAACAGGCGCTAATGATCATGGTCAAGTGCTATGATGTTCTGGGCATGCATCAGTTGCGAGACGACACCGTGCGCATTTTGAAACACAATTTCCCCAATAGCAAATACCTGTCGGAGTCGTCGGAAAGCAGCGAACCATGGTGGAAACTTTGGTGAATCGAGCAGCAATTACCCGGCGGCAAGTGCGATTACCCCAATGACCATGGCAGCGGACGCGAGCACGCGCCGCACAATATGGCCTTCTGCAAGAAAATGACTGCCCATGAGCGCCGCGATAAGAATGCTGATCTCGCGCGACGGCGCCACATAGCTCACCGGGGAGAACGCCATCGCGCTCAGAATCATGATATACGACATCGGACCCATGATGGCGGCCAAGACGGCTTCTTTGCGGAACCGGTTCCAGGCATTTTTGACCGGGCCGCGGTTGCGCGCGGCAAGAGGGGCCATCAGTAAGGTGCGCCCCAAATTCGTGCCCCAGTCCTGCAGGAGCGGAGGAATCATCAAGCTGCTGACCGCAACTTTATCCCACAGCGTATAGGCAGCAATAATGGTACCCGTCAGCAGCGCAAAACCAACCGCGTGCAGTGCGCCGCTTTCCCTAAGCCTGCGCGGGTCGCCGGTAAGAGCAAACGCACCGGTGGCAATCAAGATCGCTCCGGCGATAGCGAGCGGGCTCGGATGTTCTCCAAGGATAAGGATTGCCGCCGCCACCGCGATGAGCGGAGCGCTACCTCGCGCCAAGGGATAAACCAGCGACAAATCGCCAACGCGGTAGCCTTTGTCGAGCAGCAGGTAATACACGGTGTGAAGAATCACGCTGCCACAGATAAACGCGATCTGGATAAAACCGATAAGCGGCTTTTTCCAAATGACTAGACCGAGAGCCAGCGGGGCGTAGATAAGAGTAGAAAACAAAGCGAACAGCCAGACAAAGCCAACACCGCCCCCTGTTCGCTTCAACAAATAGTTCCACATCGCGTGCAGGAAAGCAGCGGCCAGCACCAGCGTTAGGGCCAGAGTGCTCATGTTGGGACCAATGCGTGTGCGCGAAATTTGCCCGAGGCGGATAATCGTGGCAGCGATTTTGCGTTTCGGCGCAAGGCGATTAGTCTTCCGGGCGCATGTGCGGGAACAGAATCACGTCCCGAATGCTCGGGCTGTCCGTACACAGCATCACCAGCCGATCGATACCGACGCCGCAGCCTGCGGCGGGCGGAAGTCCGTATTCCAGCGCACGAATGTAATCCGCGTCATAATACATCGCCTCCTGGTTGCCAGCTTCGCGTTGCTTGGCCTGCTCGAGAAAGCGCGTCGCCTGGTCTTCTGGATCGTTGAGTTCGGAAAAGCCATTCGCGATTTCGCGCCCGGCTATATAGAGTTCAAAACGCTCGGCAATATCCGAATTTCCGTCGCTGCGGCGCGCTAGCGGGGAAACCTCGGCGGGATAATCAATTATGAACGTCGGCTGCGTGAGCTGTTGTTCGGTGGTGTGCTCGAACAGCGTGAGCTGCAAACCGCCGATGCCATCATCGGATTTGTAGGCAATACCGCGTTTTTTGAATTCACCGACTAGGAAATTTCGATTCGCGAGTTTTGCTTCCTCGAATTCGGGGTGATATCTTCGAATCGCCTGGGTAATGGTGAGCCGCCGAAAAGGTTTGCTGAAATCAATTTCCTGTCCCTGGTAGGCGATTTTATTTGATCCGCTCACGACTTGAATCGTCGCTTGCAACATGCTTTCGGTAAAATCCATCAGATAGCGGTAATCCTGATAAGCGCAATAAAATTCCAACATGGTAAATTCCGGATTGTGCTTGGTCGAGATACCTTCGTTGCGAAAATTACGGTTTATCTCGAACACTTTTTCCATTCCGCCCACCACCAGGCGTTTCAGGTAGAGTTCTGGCGCAATTCGCAGGTAAAGCTCCATATCGAGCGCGTTGTGGTGGGTGACGAACGGACGCGCTGCAGCGCCGCCCGGGATGGATTGCATCATCGGAGTTTCCACTTCCAAATAGCCATCTCGTACCAGGAACTCGCGAATGGCCTGAATGATTTTGGAGCGGACGCCGAAGACCTTGCGGGTTTCGTGATTGGTAATCAGGTCCACATAGCGCAAGCGGTACTTCTGTTCCTGATCAATCAGGCCATGGAATTTTTCCGGCAACGGCCGCAGCGATTTGGTGAGCAAACGTAATTCGGCAACTCGCACGGAAAGTTCCCCAGTCTTGGTTTTAAACAGCGCGCCTTTAGCACCGATGATGTCGCCAAGGTCCCAGTGCTTGAATGCTTCGTGCGCCGGCTTGCCCGCATGGTCGTCGGTGATGTAGAGCTGAATGCGCCCGGTCATATCCTGAATAGTGGCGAAACTCGCTTTGCCCATGACACGCTTCAGCAGTACCCGTCCAGCGACACTGACATCGATGCGCTCGGATTCGAGCTGGTCATGGGATTTAATTCCGTGCTGCGCATGCAATTCGCCTGCCAGGTGCGTGCGGCGGAAATCATTGGGAAAGGCGACGCCGCTGCGGCGCAGCGCTTTCAATTTCTCGCGGCGCTCCTCAATGATCTGGCTGGTCTCGCGGGTTTTTTCATTGTTATGCTCTGCCATTTACACTCCCTGTTTAAGGCTGGCGGTGATGAACTCATCCAGGTTGCCGTCCAGCACCGATTGCGTGTTGCCGATTTCCACGCCCGTGCGGAGGTCTTTGATTCGCGACTGGTCGAGCACATAGGAGCGAATCTGATGCCCCCAGCCGATGTCGGTCTTGGCTTCTTCAAGCGCCTGCCTTTCTTCGGTACGCTTTCTCAGTTCCTGCTCGAACAGTCGCGATTTCAGCATCGCCAGGGCGGCGGCCTTGTTGCGGTGCTGCGAGCGGTCAGCCTGACATTGCACCACGATGCCGGTCGGAATATGCGTGATGCGCACCGCCGAATCGGTCTTGTTCACATGCTGGCCGCCGGCTCCGGATGCGCGGTAGGTGTCAACCCGCAAATCTGCGGGATTGATTTCAACCTCAATCGATTCATCCACTTCCGGATAGACGAAAACGCTGGCGAACGAGGTATGACGGCGGTTGCCCGCATCGAAAGGGGACTTGCGCACCAGACGGTGCACCCCGGTTTCGGTCCGCAGTCGCCCATAGGCATAGTCGCCCGAAACCTTCAAGGTGGCACTTTTGATTCCGGCCACCTCGCCCGGCGACTCTTCCAGCAGTTCCACAGCGTAGCCACGGCGTTCGCCAAAACGCAAATACATGCGTTCCAGCATCGCGGCCCAGTCCTGCGCCTCAGTTCCGCCCGAGCCAGCCTGAATCATGAGAAAACAATTGTTGGGATCCATGGGATTGGAAAACATGCGCCGGAATTCGAGCTCGGCGATGTTCTTTTCCAGCTGCGCGATCTCGGAGGCGACATCCACAATTGTGGCGTCGTCATTTTCAGCGCGCGCCATTTCAAAGAGCTCGCGCGCATCGCGAAGTGTGGTGTCTATCGCGACCAGTCCCGTGACCGTGGTGTCTAGGGATTTCTTTTCTTTTCCGAGCTCCTGCGCGCGTTTCTGATCACTCCAGACGTTTGGGTCCGTCAAGAGCGTTTCGACTTCGCGGAGACGTTTTTGCTTTCCATCGAGGTCAAAGATACCTCCGCAGCTCTTCAGACCGGGAGCTGAGATCGGTGAGCGATTTTGCAACGTTATTGATTTGTTCAGGTTCCATCCTGGTGGATTTTATCATGCGGCAGCTTGCCAGTGTTCGATGTTGAGCTGCAGCGATTGCGCACCGTTGTATTCGTTGACTGCGAGCCGGTATACGGCGAGGATGTGGTCCGGCAGCCGGTCGCTGTGAAAGAACAACATAGCGTCAAAAGCGCGGCCCGACAGAGAAAGCCTGAGCTTGAGATGTTTTTCGCCGACTATGCGCTGGTTTTCCACGGCGAAATTGCTGGCAAAGCTGGGCTGCGGGAAACCTTGACCCCAGATCTGTTTTTCTAGCAGTCGGGCCAGCTCGATTTGCATGTCGGCGATGGCCAGTTCACCATCGGTCTCGATCACGCGCTCAAGATCAGCGGGTGAAACCAGTTCGGCAGCGGTTTGCTCAAATGCCAGGGAAAATTTGTCGAAGTCGTTGCGGCGAATAGTAAGCCCAGCCGCCGCCGCATGACCCCCGAACTTTAGAATCAGTCCGGGATGGCGCTTCGCTATCAAATCCAGCGCGTCGCGCAAATGCAATCCGGTAATGGCCCGCCCGGAGCCCTTGAGCTCGTCATTGCCTGCCAGAGCAAAGGCGATGACCGGCCGGTGAAACTTGTCCTTAATTCGCGATGCAAGCAGGCCCACCACACCGGGGTGCCAATCCGGGTCAAACAGGCATAGGCTCACGCTGTCGCGCGCCTCGATGCGTTCTAGGGCGGCAAGCGCAGTTTGTTTCATCCCGGCCTCAATCTCGCGGCGCTCGCGGTTGAGTTGATCAAGCTTGCGTGCGGCTGTATCGGCAAACAAAGCGTCGTCGCTGATCAGACATTCGATGCCGAGCGACATGTCGTCCAGCCTGCCCGCTGCGTTTAGGCGTGGCCCTAGCACGAACGCCAGATCATAAGTCGACGCGCGCGCCGCATCGCGGCCCGCCGCGCGAAAAAGCGCCTGAATGCCGGCATTTGCCCGGCCCTCACGCATGCGTTTCAGGCCTTGTCCGACCAAGACGCGATTGTTGTGGTCCAGTTTCACCACATCAGCCACCGTGCCAAGCGCCACCAGATCCAGCAGCTTGGAAAGATTTGCCTCGGCCCGGCCATCGAATGCGCGGCGCGCGCGCAGCTCGGCGCGCAGCGCCAGCATGACGTAGAACATCACACCCACCCCGGCAAGATTTTTACTGGGGAATTCGCATCCGTTCTGATTGGGGTTGACGATGCAGGCCGCCCGGGGCAGTTCGTCCCCGGGCAAATGATGGTCGGTGACAAGCGTCGTTATGCCGAGGCGATTGGCTTGCGCGACGCCTTCCACTGCGGCAATGCCGTTATCTACCGTAATCAGGAAATCGGGATGTTTTGTTTGCGCTGCCAAAAGCACGATTTCAGGAGTCAAGCCGTAACCGTATTCGAAGCGGTTGGGGACGAGATAATCGACCACCGCGCCGAATTCCCGCAAAGCGCGCATTCCCACGGCGCATGCGTTAGCGCCGTCGGCGTCATAATCGGCGATGATTAATAGCCGCTTCTTTGCGGCGATGGCATCGGCGAGAATTTGCGCCATTTGCAGCACATTCTTCAATCGGTCAAAAGGTATCAGCGAAGACAGCTCACTTTTTAGCTGCGTTTGGTCTTGGATTCCGCGGGCTGCGTAGACGCGCGCGAGCACCGGATGCAGATCCTGGCTCAAGAGCGCCTCAAAAGCCGGTCCGGAGAAAGCGCGGGAAATGATGTTGGGCATGCTTAAAATAGTCGCGCTCAGGGGTAATCCACCAATGCTTTGGATCTGCGCCACAACTTCCACAGATCTGCGCGCGCGACAGCAAATGTCCAATTGCCGCTGCTGATTGCGATTTGTTGAATTTCTCCGCGCCGCAGCGCGCTTAAAAGAGGCGCAAACCAGCGGCTTTCCAGCTGTTCAATGTTTTCCAGCCAGCGAACCCTGTCCCGGTAATGCGCCGCAGTTCGCAAACTGTCCAGTACCAAAAGATGAACTCCGGGAGCAGGCATTTGCGCCAGCCATGCCGGCGCATTTTGCGGCAGGCTGCTGCTGCCCGCGCCGCTCGCCAGCGCCAAGCCTTTCGCCAAGCGCTCGTCGCTCCAGACGTGCGCATACGGCCTGTCCGCAACATCCGGCAGGCGGCCGCCGCCCCACAACCAAACGCTGTTCACCGGGGGATTGCCCGCGGCTTCGCGTGCTTCATTGACGACATGATCGTGCAGGGCCATTTGAATTTCGTTGTACACGCCATGCCAGTAAATGCCGTCTTTGCCGGCCGGAAGGAATTCGTCAATACTTTTCCCGGCAACTTCGGCCAAAATTCGGGTATGCAGTTGCGGCGTTCTTTCAACGCGCAGGTACCAGCGTTCAGGATGCATCACGCGGAACAGCAAGCCCGCGCCACTAAAGTGCAAGTTAAGCGACTGCGCCAGGCAATCCGCTTCCTCGCGCGTCAAGACAAAGGTGCGGCTGTCGGCCAGCAGCAGCTGGCCGCTGTCAAGGTGCAGATGCACCGGGTCGGCCCGCAGCCAATAGCCAGTGCCCGGATCACCGCCGTCCGCAACCAGGCTGAACACAGCCACAGGCCAGTCCTGTTGCTTGTCGACGCAGAAAGCGCGGCATAGCCATTCTTCCATGTGCCGAGCGCAATCGCGCGCTGCACTGCCGCGCCCCAGCAAAGTGCGCAGCGCGGGGAAATTCGCTATGCGACAAACCTGATCGCCACTTTGCCATAACAGGTCAGGTATCAGGAGGTGACAGTTCATCGCCGATCTCAATGGCATGGTTCGCACGCTTTAAGTTCAAAGTTTAGCACTTCACAAGAATCAGATTGGAGTCGCCGGGCACTTAATAATATGGCAAACTGCTCGCTGTTTGTTCCGACGCGAATAAGCAGACGTGCAGCCTTACGAACTTTTTATCGGTCTTCGCTATAGCCGCGCCAAGCGGCGCAACCATTTTGTCTCTTTCATTTCCCTGATTTCCATCATTGGTATGGCGCTCGGCATTACCGTTCTGATTTCGGTGATGTCAGTGATGAATGGATTCCAGAGGGAAATCCGCGAACGTATTCTCGGTGTGGTCTCGCATGTGCAAATCGTGGGTGCGGATTCGCGACTTGCCGATTGGCAAAAAGTTGCCGGGGAAGCGGAAAATCATCCGCAGGTGGTGGCCGCCGCGCCGTACATTTCTGAACAAGCGCTGCTGTCTTTTGGAGAATCGGTAAAAGGAACCATCGTGCGCGGCATTCTGCCCGAATATGAGAACAAGGTTGTGGACTTGGGGAGACATATGAAGGTGGGGCAACTCTCAAGCCTGCGCCCGGGAGAATTCGGCATTATTCTGGGAGTGGATCTAGCGCGCGCGCTGGGCGTGATGGCCGGCGACAAATTGCTATTGATCGCGCCGCAAGGCTTGGTGACGCCCGCAGGAATTTTGCCACGGCTCAAGCAGTTTACCGTAGTCGGCGTATTTGACGCAGGTCATTATGAATATGATGCAGGACTCGCCCTCATTCACCTCGAGGATGCGCAAAAACTTTACCGCATGGACCACGAGGTCACCGGAGTGCGCCTGCGCCTCAAAGATTTGTACAAAGCACCGCAAGTGGCCCGCGACCTTACGCGAATGCTGACCGTTGATGCCGCTGTCATCGACTGGACGCGCATTAACGCCAATTTTTTCCGTGCAGTGGATATCGAGAAGCGCATGATGTTTTTCGTGGTAGTTCTGATCGTTGCCGTAGCAGCGTTCAATATCGTCTCCACGCTGGTAATGGCGGTGACCGATAAGCAGACCGAAATCGCTATATTGCGTACCCTGGGTGCGCCGCCTTCCAGCATCATGAAAATTTTCGTGGTGCAGGGCACCTTGATCGGAGTGCTCGGAACTTTACTCGGGCTGGCGGGCGGGATCGCGTTAGCGCTTAACATCGACGTGGTCGTGCCGTTTATCGAGCATCTGTTTGGGATCAGATTTCTGGCCAAGGACGTGTATTACATCAGCGAACTGCCGTCAGAGGTGCAATTCATGGACGTCGCGGTGATTGGCGCGGTGTCGTTCGCGTTATGCCTGATAGCAACGCTTTATCCAAGCTGGCGTGCGTCCAGAGTGAATCCGGCCGAGGCGTTGCGCTATGAATAGAAATTCGGGATTCATTGCTTGGAGTTTGGCAAATGAATGAAGCGGTTTTATCCTGCCGCAATCTTAAGAAAACATTTTACCAGGGTAAGCTGGAAGTGCCGGTACTGCTTGGTGTTGATCTTGAAGTAGCCGCGGGCGAGCGCGTAGCGATCGTCGGCGCTTCCGGTTCTGGCAAGAGCACGCTGTTGCATTTGCTGGGAGGACTGGATAGCGCGACGTCTGGCGAAGTGTTCGTCAACGGGCAGGATATCCAGCACATCAGCGAAGCACAGCGCGGAACCTTGCGCAACCGGGCTCTGGGTTTCATTTATCAGTTTCATCACCTGCTTTCGGAATTCTCCGCTCAGGAAAATGTAGCGATGCCATTGTTGATCCGGGGAATTCCGAGCGACGAAGCCCGCGACCAAGCAGCGCAAATTCTGCAACGGGTGGGGCTCGCACACCGCCTAAATCACCGCCCGGGCGAACTTTCGGGAGGCGAGCGCCAGCGTGCCGCAGTAGCTCGCGCGCTGGTGACTAAACCCGCCTGCGTATTGGCGGATGAACCTACCGGAAATCTTGACCGACAGAATGCTGAAAGCGTATTTGAATTGATGCTCGATCTCAATAAGAGCCTGGGCACAAGTTTTGTCATTGTTACTCATGACTACGGGTTGGCGGCGAAAGCCGAGCGCATATTTCGCTTGGTCGATGGCGGATTGACCCATTTCCGGCAATGATCCGGGTCGTGGAGTTGCGAGTTGCCGCGAAGAATTATTGCGAGTACAGTTTTGCGGGAATCAGTGATGAGGAAGTGGGGACGGCATAAATGAAAAATCCCACAGTTCAGGTCGCAATCGCAGTGGTGTATTTTTGCCTGACGCTCGCCGGTGTTGCCGGACTGGCGTACAAGCTTTTCAGCCCCGGGGGATGGGTATCGCAGGGACTGGGCTACGCGTGGAACTTGCAGCTTCATTATTCGCTCATAGCTCTCCCCGTGATCGTTGTCGCGGTGCTGTTGGGAGTAAAGATGTTTACCGGTTTTTTTGACGCGAAGAGCGGCAGGCTTGGCAATTGGTTGACCGGAGCGTGCATGCTACTTGGCGCATATTTCATCGTGAGGCTGATTTTTTACGGCAGCCTGTAAACTGGCCGGCGCGTATCGCAGCGCCAGTTAATATTCAACCGGAATCGGATCCAGACTTCTCCAAAGGTACCAGGTGGCGACCGAGCGCCACGGCACCCAGTTTTTTGCGATGCTGCGCATCTTGAGTTTGCTTAACGGGCGGTCGTTGTTGTAATGCATGCTCATCGCTCGTTGCAATCCGAGATCGTCGAGTGGCAGCACGTCCGATCGCATCATATAAAATATCAAGAACATCTCGGCGGTCCAGCGTCCAATTCCTTTTATCTGGGTAAGTTTGGCAATGAGATCGTCATCATCCAGCCGGTCCCACCGGGAAACGTCAAGCGTGCCGTTGACGAAAGCCCGCGCGAGATCCTGGAGGTACAACACCTTTTTTCCCGAAAGCCCGCAATTTCGAAGAGCAGTGCCTTGCGCACCGGCAACATGGAGCGGATTGATTGTCGGAACGGTTGCGAGCAGCCTTTGCCAAACGCTGTCAGCGGCTTTGAGCGAGATCTGTTGACCCACAATTGAGCGGGCCAAAGTCATAAAGGCGTCGCCGCGGCTGCGGAGCGCGAAGCCGCCATGCGCCTTGATCAGGCGCCGCAGTATGCGATCTCGTTTTGCGAGCTCGCGGCTTGCCTGTTTCCAATACGACGGTATGGTCATGGCGCGAATATCAAAGCATTGCATTTCGTCGCATTTTTCGTTTCCGCCATTGCAGCACTATGTAGGCGCGCCACGCCAGATGGATTGCCACATAGCTAGCCACAGCCAACAGCAGCGCTAGGAGGAAAAGCCCGACCGCCAGAGGTCTGCCCATCGCAGCCATCCAGTGTAATAGTGCCGGTAGCCATTCGCTAAATGGCAAACTCCACAGCTCCAATTCCTGCTGCGGCACATTGCCGTTCTGCGATCCGATAAAAAACGCGCCGAGTTTGTAGGCAATGATATAAAGCGGAACAATCGTGAACGGGTTGGTATACAGGGTCACGAACACCGCGACCGGCAGGTTGACGCGGAATACCATTGAAAGAATTGCCGCAGCGATGAATTGCACCGGATTGCTTCCCGGAATCAGGCCGGCAAACATGCCGACCGCGACTCCGCCCGCGACCGAGCGCCGATTCAGCTGCCAGATATTCGGGTGGTGCAGTGCCGAGCCGAAAATTCTAACGTAGCGGTTCTGCATGAAGCTGTCGGGTTCAGGAAGGTATTTTCTGAAAAACTTGCGCGGCATAACGGCTTTCTCAAAAAAGTTGTCGATCTGCACTTTACCGTAAACTATTGCTTCAGTGTAGCGTTAATCGATTTCATGTACCCGCGCCTGAATGTCGTTTGCTTCGTGACGGGAATTTGGCTGTTGCAACAGAAAGCCGAGTTGCCCGATTTATCCCGGGCGTGGCTGCTGCCGGCATTGCTGCTGCTCGCCATTCTACTTCGCTATCCACGCGTAAGCGGTGCGCGTCATGCTCGCGCCGTATTATTCAGCCTATTTTTTCTGGCTGCGGGTTTTTTTTGGGCGGCGTGGCTTGCTCAGGCGCGCCTGGCAGATTCGCTGGCAACCGAGTTGGAAGGCCAGGACATCCTGTTGAGCGGAGTGGTGGCAAGCTTGCCGCAGCTCAATGAGCGCGGAATGCGTTTCGAGCTGGATGTCGCGGATGTTGAGACGCCGCACGCGCGCGTGCCGCAGCATATTTCGCTCAACTGGTATAAGGAGCGCGGGGAACCGGGGCAATTGCCGGCGCAATTACACGCGGGCGAGAGCTGGCGGCTCATGGTGCGCTTGAAACGGCCTCATGGAAATTCCAATCCTCATGGTTTCGATTACGAAGCGTGGTTATTCGAGCGCAATATCCGCGCAACCGGCTATGTGCGCGAATCGCCGGTAAATGTGCGGCTGGACGAAATGATGGCGCGCCCGGCGTATCTGGTGGAGCGCGCGCGAGAAATGGTGCGCGAACGCTTGACCAGCGTGCTGGCTGATTATCCCTATGCCGGAGTACTGGTCGCGCTCGCGGTCGGCGACCAACAGTCGATCTCGCAGCCGGAGTGGCGCGTGTTCACGCGTACCGGAGTGAACCATTTGATGAGCATCTCTGGCTTGCATGTGACGATGGTGGCTGGGCTTGCGCTGGCCTTGGTCTACGCATTGTGGAAATCGAGCCCGCGGCTGATGCTGTTCATTCCCGCACGCAAGGCGGCCGTGCTGGCAGGGGTGATCGCTGCTTTTCTATACGCGCTGCTTGCCGGATTCGCGGTTCCTGCGCAGCGCACGGTTTACATGCTAACCATCGTAGCGACGGCACTGTGGTTTGGAAAAACCAGCTCGGCTTCAAAAGTACTGTGCCTCGCATTATTTGCGGTGGTGCTGCTAGACCCCTGGGCCGTGCTCGAGCCCGGATTCTGGCTGTCTTTCGGCGCGGTCGCCGCGATTTTTTTTGTCGCAACGGGACGTGTGGCTAGGCTCAATTGGCTACGCGCTTGGGGACAGACGCAATGGGCTGTGACTCTTGGCTTAATGCCCTTGCTGCTGATTCTGTTTCAGCAGGTATCTTTAATTTCACCTCTTGCCAACGCAATTGCGATACCCGTGGTGAGCTTCATCATCGTGCCTTTGACTTTGTTGGGTGCCGTGCCGCCGCTGGATTTTCTTTTGATCGCCGCGCATTGGCTTACACAATGGCTGATCGGCATGCTGGAGTGGATGAGCGCGTTGCCCGACGCAGTGTGGCAGCAGCACGCGCCGCCGGCTTGGACATTGCTGCCGGCAATTGCAGGCGTCGTGTGGCTGCTCATGCCGCGCGGATTTCCCTCGCGCTGGCTGGGATGGTTCGGCCTGCTGCCGATGGTTCTCGTCGTGCCTCCGGCCCTCGACGATGGCGCCTTGAGGCTCACTGTGCTCGATGTGGGGCAAGGGCTGGCGGTGGTGGCAAAGACTCGAAACCACTCGCTTCTTTACGACACCGGCCCCGGATTCACCGGTGATAGCGACAGTGGCAACCGCATCATCTTGCCTTATCTACGCGCAGTCGGAATCAAACATCTCGACGGCATCATTGTTTCCCACGCGGATTCCGATCATAGCGGAGGAGCGGTGTCGATACTAGATAGTCTGCCGGTGAATTGGCTCGCGTCATCTATACCTGAGGACAATCCAATCCGGAGTCATGCTCGCCAATCAATTTCCTGTTATGCCGGGCAATCCTGGGAGTGGGACGGGGTGCGTTTCAACTTGCTTCACCCCGACTTTTCCAGCTACCGCAATGAAAAACTAAAAACCAATGCCCGCGGCTGCGTGCTCAAGATTACTTCCGCATTCGGTAGCGCGCTGCTTCCAGCCGATATCGAGAAACCCTCAGAACAAGAACTGCTCGAGCGGGCGTGGCAGCAACTCAATTCTGATGTGCTGATCGCGCCTCATCATGGTAGCAAAACGTCTTCAACTGAAATTTTCCTCAGACGGGTGCAGCCCAAAACAGTGATTTTCACGGTCGGTTACCGCAACCCGTTCGGCCACCCCAAGGCTGAAGTTGTGAGACGCTATGAAATGCTGGGAAGCAAAATTTACCGGTCTGACCTAGATGGCGCAGTGACTTTCGATTTTGATTCGCGCGGAGTCACGGCCCGCCCTTACCGCCCG
Source organism: Burkholderiales bacterium (assembly GCA_035624535.1). Taxonomy (GTDB): domain Bacteria; phylum Pseudomonadota; class Gammaproteobacteria; order Burkholderiales; family JAHFRG01; genus JAHFRG01. The sequence goes on along the minus strand of DASPRI010000170.1, from coordinate 3,638 downwards.
GAATATCGCCGCTACTGGCAAACTTGGCCGGAGGCAGAATCATATTGATCCGGAATTCCAAAGCCCGTCTTTCACGCTGACTTTGCTGGAATTTGACCAAATTGGCGCGAACGATTCTCATTTGTCGCATTGATTACTTTGACTCGCTAGAGAAAGCCGTGGCGATACTTAAAGTTGCGGGACAAAGCGCAACTAATTACTCGCTTTGAGGAATGTAACGAGCGGTAACAGCGAAATTGACCGCGCGAATTTATTTCCATTGTCTGAAATTGACAAGGCGGGTGCCCGCATGATTGAATTTGTTTCACTGGGCGCCGCAACTTAGCGTTCACCTTCTGGATGGGCGCAGCACGTGGACGGTCGCAGTCAGCGCCAAAGCAAACGCAGTGCACGCAAGCGTCGCGGGAAGGCTCCGAATATTCAATCGCGAGTTTAACAATCAATCCAGATACCTGATGTAGTAAACGGATCGCTTTTTCTAGATTTGCTAGACACGCGAATTCGCCACGAAGTCCGCCGCAAAGGGAAGGAGCACCATGGAAGACGCGACTCGAGTCATCGCCGGCGTAGGCCTCGCCGAGCGGCCCCGAAAGAGCCATTGGCCGGCGCGCATGGACTTAGTGCAGAGCGCGAGTGGTCTCATCCTCGGCCTGTTCATGTGGGGCCACATGTTCTTTGTCTCATCGATTCTGGTGAGCAAAGATTTCATGTGGGCGGTGACGAAGATGTTCGAGGGATATTTTTTCTTCGGAACGGCTTACCCGATCATCGTGTCCTTCGTGGTTGCCGGAGTCATCGTCTTTTTCGTGCTGCACGCTCTCTTGGCGATGCGCAAGTTTCCAGCGAACTACCGCCAGTACCGCGATTTCGTGAACCATCGCAGCATGATGCACCACGGCGATACGACACTTTGGTGGATCCAGTTTCTGACCGGCTTCGCGCTGTTTTTCCTGGCATCGCCGCACTTGTTCCAGATGTTGACGAATCCGGGCGCGATCGGGCCGCTCGAATCGTCCGACCGCGTTTGGGGAGGATGGTGGCCGTTGTATCTCGTCCTGCTGTTTGCGATCGAATTGCACGGGGGAATCGGGCTCTACCGGCTCGCGGTCAAATGGGGCTGGTTCGAGGGCAAGGACCCGGACGCGAGCCGCCGGCGCCTGTCAAAAGTCAAATGGGCGCTCACGGTGTTCTTTCTCGTGCTCGGGCTCTTAACGCTGGCCGCCTATATGAAGATCGGCTACGAGCATAGTGCTAGCGCCGGCGAGCGCTACACGCCGGCATGGCTGCAAACGCCGCCGCAAGGGGAGCCGCCATTCTGGTGGCCCTCGTGGCTGAAGGAGCAGCAGAAATGAAGGTCGTTTATACCGATGTCCTAGTCATCGGGGGCGGGCTCGCCGGCTTGCGCATGGCGATCGGCGCCAAGCGCCGCGGGCACGACGTAATCATTCTGTCACTCGTGCCGGCCAAGCGTTCTCACTCCAAGGCTGCACAGGGAGGGATGCAGGCAAGCCTTGGCAATGTGATCAAGGGCCAGGGCGACAACGAGGATGTCCATTTCGAGGACACGGTCCGCGGCTCCGATTGGGGCGCCGACCAGGAAGTGGTGCGCATGTTTGTGAACACCGCCCCGAAAGCAGTGCGGGAACTCGCGGCGTGGGGCGTGCCCTGGAGCCGGATTCGTCGAGGCAATCGCGAAGTCATAATCAATGGAAAAAAGGTCATTATCACCGAGCGCGATGAAGCCCATGGCACGGTCGCACAGCGCGACTTCGGCGGTACCAAGAAGTGGCGCACCTGCTATGTATCGGATGGCACAGGACACGCGATGCTCAATACGGTTGCCGACCGGGCGATTGCCGAGTTGATACCGGTGCACGAGCGCACCGAGGCACTCGCGCTGATCCACGATGGCGGCCGGTGTTACGGCGCGGTCGTTCGCGACCTCATAACGGGGGAGCTCCTTGCATACGTCGCAAAGGCAACCGCGATCACAACCGGCGGCGCAGGGCGCGTGTACCGGGTGACGACCAATGCCGTGATTAACGAGGGCATCGGCCACGCCATCGCGCTCGAGACTGGTGTCGCCGCGCTTGGCAACATGGAAGCAGTGCAGTTCCACCCGACCGGAATCTTCCCGGCTGGGATCCTCGTCACTGAGGGTTGCCGGGGAGACGGGGGACTGCTCAAGGACGCCGATGGGCACCGATTCATGCCGGATTACGAGCCGGAGAAGAAGGAGCTTGCCTCGCGCGACGTCGTGTCGCGGCGCATGGAAGAACACATCAAGAAGGGAAAAGGCGTAAAAAGCCGTTTCGGTGATCATATCTGGCTCGATATCACGCTGTTGGGCGAGCACCACATCAGGCACAACCTGCGCGAAGTCTTCGAGATTTGCCACTACTTCCTCGGCATCGATCCGATCAAGGACCTGATCCCGGTGCGCCCCGCCCAGCACTACACCATGGGCGGAGTCCGCACCGACTTCACGGGCGAGAGCACGGCGCTCAAGGGCCTTTTCGCAGCAGGCGAGGCCGCCTGCTGGGACATGCACGGCTTCAACCGGCTCGGTGGCAACTCGGTTGCCGAGACTGTGGTCGCCGGGATGATCGTCGGTGAGTATATCGCCGACTTCTGTGACCGGCCTGAAAACGACGCCAATCTTCCGACCGGACTGGTGCGTGATTTCGTCACGCGCGAACAAGCCAAGCTCAGTGGCATCCTGCTCGGCTCGGGCACCGAGGACGCCAGCGCGATAAAGGCACAGATGCAGGAGATCATGACCAGCAAGGTCGGCATCTTCCGCACCGGCAAGGACCTCGAGGAGGCAGTGGATGAATTGCAAAAGCTGTTAATCCGCAGCCGCAACATCGGCTTAAGGTCGCGTTCTCCGGGTTTGAACCCGGAATTGACCACTGCGTACCGGGTGCGAAGAATGCTGAAGCTCGCGCTTTGCGTGGCCTATGGCGCGCTGCAGCGTACCGAAAGCCGAGGCGCGCACTTCCGCGAGGACTTTCCCCGTCGCGATGACGCCGCGTGGCTGAAGCGTACATTGGCTATTTGGCATAGCGATGAGGATACCTTGCCGACGCTCGGCTACGAGCCACTCGATGTCAAGCGCATGGAGTTGCCGCCGGGCTGGCGCGGCTACGGCGCAAAGGATTACACCGATCACCCGGACACTGCGGCGCGTCAGGCCGAAGTCGATGCCGCGAAGAAAAAGATTAGCGATCGCTACGAATTGCAGCGCAGCCTGATGCCGTACGAACATCTTCTTCCCGAACGGTTTCGCGGGAGAAATGAGAGAATTGGCGATCGCTTTCCTCCGGCTCCCCCATCCCACGTGGAAATCGATCACGAGCCCGCTTTTCTCTGGGAAAGCGAGTGAGAACGCGATCATCTGGCAATAATTTAAGGAGCGAAACGATGAACGCCTCCAAAAATCAGCCGCAAAATGGCCAGACGATCAAGCTGAACATCGTGCGTTACAATCCGGCTGACCCGGCCAGCGCACCGCACGTGCAGACCTTCGAGCTCGAGCAAACGGAAGGAATGACTTTGTTCATCGCGCTCACTGAAATTCGCGAGAAGCTCGACCCGTCGCTGCAGTTCGACTTCGTCTGCCGCGCCGGCATCTGCGG
>DASPRI010000161.1:0-3476 GCA_035624535.1 Burkholderiales bacterium | reverse complement strand
GTGCCGGCCACGGCACGCGCTTCGTTCGCTTTCTACAACACCTTTCAAGAAGTGGACGCGCTGATTGCCGGGATTAAAAAGGTTCAAAGGATGTTCGGATAATGGCTGACATGAAACAGCTTTACCAGGAAGTCATCCTGGACCATAACAGAAAACCACGCAATTTTGGTGTGCTGGATAGCCCGAGCCATGCCGCGGAAGGATATAACCCGTTATGCGGGGACCACATCTATCTGTCCCTGCGCGTGCGCGATGACAGACTCGAGGAAGTCGCTTTCCGTGGCGAGGGCTGCGCCATCTGCAAGGCTTCTACTTCCATGATGACTACCGGTGTCAAAGGAAAAACCGTAGAAGAGGTGGAGGCTCTGGTGCGGGAATTCCGTGACATGGCGACCGGAAAGCTGGATCCGAAAAAACAGCCCAGTCTTTTGGGTCGCCTGGCGGTGTTTGAGGGCGTAAAGGACTTACCCTCGCGGGTAAAATGCGCGATTCTTCCCTGGCACACCTTGCACGCAGCCTTGCATTCCGTAGCGAAGACTACAACCGAAAATGAAGAAGAACCGATGAAAGCTGCCGGCGTCAGCATATAAAAGAGGAAGACCATGCCCAAGATCGTGGAAATTGAAACCACTCCCAATCCGAATGCCATGAAGTTCATTCTGAAGGAGCCGCTGACTTATGGAGTGACGCGCTCCTATGACAGTGCGGCGCAGGCCAAGAATGACCCGCTTGCTTCGGCGCTGTATGCCGTTCCTCATGTGACCAATGTGTTTTATGTGGACCATTGGCTTACCGTGACTCAAGATGGGCAGGCCAATTGGCAGGAATTGCTGAAAGAGCTTGCCGTGCCGATCCGCGCCGCGAGCGCCGAAGCCCAGCTGCAGTCCCAGATTGCGCCGGCCGAAAACGAAGCGGGTGTGGCTATAAGCATAGAGGATACATTGCGGCTGGCGCAGATCAATGAGCTGCTCGATCAGCAAATCCGGCCTTATCTGCAAGGTGACGGCGGTGACCTCAAAGTGCTGAAACTCGAAGGCAACACGCTCACCATTCATTACCAGGGCGCGTGCGGAAGTTGTCCAACGTCGCTTGCAGGGACCCTGTCCGCGGTGGAAAACCTGGTGCGCACCATCGAGCCCGATATCCAGCTGGTGGCAGTTTGATGGCGGATTGGGTCGCAGTGGCGCGCGTCGAAGAACTGCCTCCCGGTCAATGGCGCGTGGTGGACCTGGATGGCACGCGTGTCGCGGTCTTCAACCTGCAAGGAAAATATTGCGCGATCGAAGACGTGTGCACCCACGATGGCGGAATATTGACCGGGGGCACGGTCGAAGGCGAGCAAATCATCTGCCCACGCCATGGCGCGCGATTTTCCATAAAGACCGGCGAAGCATTGACCGCACCAGCCTACGAACCCACCGCTAGCTTCCCGGTACGCGTGTACTCCGGAGAAATTCAGGTCAAGGATGACCGCTGGGATTGAAAGGGAAGAATTGAAAGTTTACGCAGGGGCCGGCTGCATGCTATAGTGATCTCAAGGAGATGGCATTCTCCCGTTTAATTGCCGCAAGGCTGATGATGCCTACACGAAGCGCCGGAAAGAGGTGAGCGTGTAGGCATTTTCGCATCTGGATTTGCCTCCGGTTTCTCCCGTTGCCCGGAATGTAAATAAACATTGAGCCACTATGATTGGCTCAAGGAGATTGAAATGACTGAAACCTGGGGCCTTGCGGGGCTGTGGATGGGGCTGGCTTTGATCGCGGTGCTGGTGTCGATCTGGCTGCGCGTCGCTACGGCGTTGTCAGAAATTATAATTGGCATCGTTGCCCAGCTTGCCATAGGTACATTTGTTGGCGCCGCGGTGCTTGGTGCGGATCAATCGTGGATCCAGTTCCTTTCGGGCGCAGGCGCAATTGCTTTGACCTTCCTTGCCGGCGCCGAGCTCGACCCGGATGTGTTCAAACTGAAATGGAAAGAAGCCACAGCAATCGGCCTGGTCGGGTTTTTCGCGCCGTTTTTTGGCTGCGCCGCAGCGGCGTATTATTTTCTGCATTGGAACACGCAGGCAAGCTGGCTTGCGGGGGTAGCATTGTCCACGACTTCAGTCGCGGTAGTATATGCGGTGATGTTGGAGTTTGGGCTCAACAAGACGAGTTATGGCAAAGTCATACTCGCAGCATGCTTCATCAACGACTTGGGAACGGTGCTGGCGCTAGGATTCATTTTTTCGCCGTTCACCTTCAAGACTTTGATTTTTTTTGGAGCGACCGTGGCGGCGATCGCGGTGCTGCCTTGGCTTACGCCGCGTTTTTTTAAGCGCTACGGCGGTAGGCCGTCGGAACTGGAGGCGAAATATTTGTTGCTGTGTTTATTCGGCTTGGGGGCACTTGCTGGTTGGTCGGGGAGCGAAGCAGTGCTTCCGGCGTATGTGATCGGCATGGTATTGGCCGGTACGGTGGGCAAGGACCATGCCTTGATTCGTCGGCTGCGCACGCTGACTCTCGGGCTACTCACGCCGTTTTATTTCATCCGCGCGGGATCGTTTGTTTCAGTGCCGGCCCTGATCAGCGCGCCCATGATTTTCGTTGTTCTATTTCTCGCAAAGATGGCAACCAAATTTGTCGGCGTTTTCCCGGTAACCAGGCTTTACAAATCGCCGCAAAGAGAGGCAATGTACACGACTTTGCTCATGTCAACTGGTTTGACCTTCGGCAGCATATCGGCACTATTCGGGCTGACCCACGGCATCGTGGATCAAACGCAGTATTCATTCTTGATTGCCACGGTAATCGGCAGTGCAGTTATTCCCACGCTTATTGCCAACGCTTTTTTCTTGCCCCGCCATTTACTGAGACAGGTGTCCGGCCAGGCTAAGGATATGGCTGTACAAGAAGTCGTTGGCACACGTGTCGCCGATTCGAATTTGGGGAGTAAACAATCATGATCAAACGCATCCTTTTGGCATATGACGGCTCGAAGCCGGCAGACAAGGCATATGCCTTTGCCCTCGATCTGGCAAAAAAATATGCGGCCAGTATCTATGTGCTTGCGGTCGCGCGGCCCCCGGATTTCGGCGACGACGTGGAAACCGAAGCCATACTTGAAAATTCAGTCAAGCACTATGAGAATCTTTTCGCGCCGCTCAAGGATCAAGCTGCCGCGCAGGGTCTAAATCCGCGATTTGAAGTTGTGGTTGGGCATCCGGCGGAGCAAATCATCTACCGCGCTGAGGAGCACAAAGCAGATCTGATCGTCATGGGCCACCGCGGAAAAACGCTATTTGAACGCCTGCGGCTCGGCTCGGTGTCCAAGCACGTGATTCATTACGCGCACTGCGCCGTGACGGTGGTGCGCTGATCGACGGCAAAATGAAAGCGGTTTGCGCCAAACAAACGGCGGAATGTTACGCAAACAGATTAATCACGCCATCCAGCCCAACATAATTAATGGCATGAGTAGCTTGCTTTCGGACAATA
>DASPRI010000158.1:0-2843 GCA_035624535.1 Burkholderiales bacterium | reverse complement strand
CAGAGCTGATTGCGCGGGACGAAACGCGTGCTGCAAAGAACTTTGATGCCATCGCAGGCGATTTGCGTTCTTTGGGCCAAGGTGAGCGATGCAAGCAACTCCAGAAGCTGCTCGCGCGGTATGATTTCGAAAACGCCGCGGCCGTCCTCGAGAAGATTGCGCAGGAATTGGGTGTGACGCTGCCAGGCTGATTCACTCTTACGTTGACGCTACCGTTTGATTCATGGATCCGCAATTGCATTCGGAGATCTACGAGGTATTGCGTGCCGGCAATGCCTTTCAGGATTTCGATGATAATGCGCTGCATGATTTTGTAGGCAACGTGAAGTTGAATCTGCTGCCTGCGCAAACAAGCCTGAAGCCCGAGCATTATAAAGTAACCGAAGGGCTTTTCGTTGTATTCAAGGGTCGTTTGATTTTGGCTGTTAAAAACGCCGCCGGTGTAAGCGAGGTTTTATACCGGTTGGGTCCGGGCGATGTGATTGGAGCCGTTGACCCGGTTGCTGACATTCAGAATGCCCCGCAACTGCAGGCCTCAAGTGAGACGACGATAATCGGCATTGCCTGGTCTGCCATCGATCATCACCTGGAAAAATTCCCGGACGCCCGGAAGACTTTGGAAGATGCCGTTTGGCGAACCAAGCGACGCGCACAGCTCGCAACGCATCTGATTCGGCTCTTCGGTGGAATTAATGCGACCACATTGACCGATTTTGAATCGATGGTCCAATGGCAAACGCTGAGCCCGGGGGCCGAGCTGTTTCATCAAGGAGATCCAGCTGACGCGGTATTTTTCGTCCTGAGTGGCTTGCTACGGGTAGCCACCGAAGAAGACGAACATGTTGAACGGGTGATCAATGAGATCAAGGCTGGAGAAACGATTGGCGAAGTCGCGTTTTTGACCCAGGAACCCCGGTCGGCCACGGTCTATGCGGTAAGAGATACGGTGCTGGCGCGGTTATCCTATCCGGGCTTCGATAAGCTCATGGAAAAATATCCGATCGCAATGAAGCATATTGCGAGTCTGGTCAGCAAGCGCCTGCAGAGGCAAACGATTCGCGTCGATCACCGCTCTCCGATGGCTGCTATTATTGGTGTCGTACCGGCAAATCCCGAGTGCCCACTCGGTGACGTGATGCACCATCTGGTCCAGGCACTGAGCATGCTTGGGCCTACCCTGCATCTTGACGCCAGCACGGTGGACAGAGAGTTCGGCAGACATGCGATTTCGCAATCCTCCGAAGACGACCCGGCCAGCCTGCGACTGGCACAATGGCTGCACCAGCAGGAAGCTAATTATCAGTTCGTTGTTTACCAGGCGGACCGGACCTGGTCGCCATGGACGCAGCGGGCTATCCGGCACGCTGATCAGGTGGTAATTATCGCGACTGCGAACTCGAACCCAAAACCAGCCGATATCGAACAGAAAATGGACGCGCTATGGATAACAGAACGAGCTCCCCAGCGCAGCCTGGTCCTGGTTCATCCTGCTGGTACGAGTGAGCCTCAGGGCACATCTCAATGGCTGGAGGCAAGAGATATTAACGGGCATTTTCATATACGAGCGCATTCTCCAGCGGATTATGCCCGGCTTGCGCGAATCCTTGCAGGTAAAGCTGTAGCACTGGTACTGGGCGGAGGGGGCGCGCGAGGATTTGGGCATATCGGTTTCTTGCGCGCCATGCAGGAAACCGGCATACCCATCGATATTATTGGAGGAACCAGCATAGGTGCGATCATTGGCAGCATGGTCGCCATGGAGTCCGACGCGCAGAAAATTCAGGCGGTGTGCAAGCAATTCGTTACGAGTACTTTCGATTACACTTTGCCCGTAACGTCGCTGGTAAAGGGGGGAAAGATACGCGCGATACTGGAGTCGGTCCTCGGCGAGCGCCGGATTGAGGATCTATGGTTGCCCTTTTTCTGTATGGCGACCAACCTGACCCAGGCAGACCAAGTCGTTCACCGCCGCGGCCCCTTGGCGGAGGCCGTTCGCTCGAGTATTTCACTGCCAGGCATCATGGTGCCCTTCTATCACAATGGCGACCTACTGGTCGATGGCGGGATACTCAATAATCTGCCGGTTAACGTTATGCGTTCCATTTTCAAGGGTAACACGGTGATAGCTGTGGATGTGGAACCAAAAAAAGATCTAATTGTGAATGCCGAGTTTGCCCCTGAGATTTCCGGGTGGTCGCTGCTGATGGACCGGCTCAATCCGTTCAAAAAAAAGATTACGGTCCCGTCGATTCTCACAGTGCTCGTTCGCTCGGCCACGCTGGCCAGCGTCTATCGCAGTGCCAGAATGTTGGAGCAGGCTCCCCCGGACCTTTATGTGCGGCTTCCCGTGGGGACTTGGGGGACGCTCGCATTTGAAGCGATCGATGACATCGTGGCCCGCGGGTATGAGGTATCGCTCCCAATTCTTCACACGTGGTTGCTTAAACAGAAGGGTTTGCAACTATCGTCGGCAAGCGCCCCAAAGACGCGCGCGGGCGGAATATAGCAGGGCGGTACTGTCAAGTCAGGAAATTGCGATTTTATAATTTTCCACCAGGGGAGCACTATAAATTTGGGCTGCAATTTTTTATTTTGGTATCGCGGTGACGTTTCAGGTCCCAATGGTGGGATTAAGTATCAATTTTATCGATGAGAATTATTTTGACTTCCGACTCAGGCACCGTTTATCGAAGAATTTCTGCTTAACCTGACGGCACCGTTTGGAAGAATGGGTAAGGTCTGGTGTGAAGAAACATGTCATAGCACTGCTTTTGTATGGCTCAATCGCCGGACTGCTGTATCTCAACGGTTGTTCGAAGTCGACGCCCTGCGGCAAGGGTGCA
>DASPRI010000154.1:0-10141 GCA_035624535.1 Burkholderiales bacterium | reverse complement strand
AAAAATCCAGAGTATTGCCCAGTTGGGACGACCGTAAGACGAGATCCACAGTCCCCATAATGTCGGCCACAAGAGCAGCAAAATACCGATTGGCTTATCGAGCCGCATCAGCCTTTCATAAAGCCGCAGCCGCTCCGTGAGCGTCATTGCTAAAGTTCCAAGATTCCCGGGAGAAAAACTTCAGTCACAATTATCGGTTTGTTTCGCAGCATAAAAACTGATCGTCTTGCCCACAAGTGACTCGGCAGAGTCTTCAGCAAGCGGCATGCCCTAAGGAAAAGCTGGTGATGGGGAGCGAGTTTTTTAAAATGCAAGGCTGTGCGCTTGACACGCGGATTGGCAAATAATGCTGCACCCAGGGGTTTTGCGCCCTGCCGGCTAATGCTGTGCCAGGTGCCGCGCAAATTGCGCCGGTTGAGAACGCTGTGCGCGAAGACCATCGGTGTTTCTCGACAATACAGATATACCTCCCGCACCAACTGCAGTTCCTTGCCCTTGGAGCTGATTTCTGCGCGCTCGTCCCGGTACGGTCGGTCAAGTCGCTGTCTCACCGCCTGCACGCTGAATGACGGGCAGTGCGACTGCAAACGGCGTGTGAGCGAACCGCGGTCGATCAGCCATCGATGACAGGGACATTGAACATTTACCGGACTTGGCTGCCAATTGCGTCGAGAGATTTTCATACCGAATTACTCGCACGTTTTTACGCCCGCAGAAAGTCTCGCCTGCCGCCCAGCCAGCGCTGCAGATGCAACTCAACGGACTTGGGAAATTCCTCGAGCATCCGAGCCGTGGCCGCGCGTGCGTTTTCCAGCAAATCAATATCGGTATTGATATCGGCAAAGCGTAACATCGGCATCCCGCTTTGCCGGGCTCCGAGAAATTCCCCGGGTCCACGAAGCTGCAGATCGTGTTTGGCAATCTCGAAACCGTCAGTCGTCTCGAACACAATTTTAAGCCGTGCCCGCGCCGCTTCGCCAAGCGGGTTCTGGTACATCAGGATGCACACACTGTGCTCCGAGCCGCGTCCGATCCGTCCTCGCAACTGGTGTAGCTGTGATAGGCCCATACGCTCGGCATTCTCGATGATCATCAACGAAGCGTTGGGCACGTCCACCCCGACTTCGATCACCGTGGTTGACACCAACAACTGGATTTTTCCCTGCATGAAATCGCGCATTATCACTGCTTTTTGATCACCGGAAAGCCGGCCGTGGACCAAGCCGACATTTAATTCGGGAAAAGTTGTTTTCAAAAGAGAATGGGTTTCAAGTGCGGTCTTAAGTTGCAATGCCTCGGATTCTTCAATCAACGGACATACCCAATATGCCTGCTTCCCGGAAACACAGGCATCGCGCACCCGCGCAATGACTTCCGCACGTCGGTTGTCCGCCACCAGCTTGGTGGTTACCGGCACACGTCCCGGCGGCATCTCATCGATAACCGACACATCGAGGTCCGCGTAATAGCTCATGCTCAGGGTGCGCGGAATGGGTGTCGCGCTCATCATTAATTGATGCGGCTGCAGGCCCGGGCGGCTCCCCTTGACGCGCAACGCCAATCGCTGGTGCACGCCGAAGCGGTGTTGCTCGTCAATGATGGCAAGGCCCAAGTTGCGAAATTCCACCTGCTCCTGAATCAGAGCGTGAGTGCCGATCACCAAGGCTGCTTCGCCTTGCAGCGCGCTTTCCAACACGGTGTGTTTTTGCTTCTTGCTTAAACTCCCGGCAAGCCACGCCACATTTACCCCGGGCGACTGCAGCCAGCCGGCAAACTTGTGATAATGCTGTTCAGCGAGAATCTCGGTGGGCGCCATGATCGCGGCCTGGTATCCGTTCTCCACGGCCTGCAATACCGCGAAAGCCGCGACAATGGTTTTGCCGCTGCCGACGTCGCCTTGCAACAAGCGCTGCATCGGATAGGGCCGGGAGAGATCGGTGGCGATCTCTTCAATCGTTCGACGCTGAGCGGCGGTCAAGACAAACGGCAGTGTCTCGCGCAAGGCGCGTGTAACCGGGCCGCGTTTCGGCAATGCCGGAGCAACGCGGCTGCGCCGTTCGCGGTAGTGCAAACGCATGGACAACTGCTGAGCAAGCAACTCATCGAATTTGATCCTGCGCCATGCGGGATGATCGCGCTGTGCAAGGTGCTGCAATTTCGCTCGCGGCGGAGGTTTATGCAAGTACAACACGCTTTCCTTAAAACCCGGCAGCCTGAACGCTTGCAGGATCTCTTGGGGCAGGCTCTCGGATAAATCGTTTTCAGCAAGGCTGCGTTTAATGAGTTTTCGTAGCGAGTCCTGTGACAGGCCCGCGGTCGTCGGATAAACTGGGGTGAGTGAATCGGGCAGCGGCATGTCTCCGCGCACGATACGGTATTTGGGATGAACCATTTCGGCGCCGAAAAAACCTTGCCGGATTTCGCCCAGCAGACGCAGTCGGCTGCCGGGTGCAAGCGCTTTGACTTGACTGCCGTAAAAATTCAGCAATCGCATCACCAGCAGGCTGCCGGCGTCTTCAATTTGACATACCAGCGTGCGGCGCGGGCGATACTGGATTTCGGTATTTACAATTACTCCCTCGACCTGGACAGTATGGCCGGAGGGCGCATCCTTGATCGGGTAAATGCGAGTTTCGTCTTCGTATCTGAGCGGCAGATGCAGCGCGAGATCGAGCGAACGTAATATGCCAAGTCTCGCAAGCTTTTCCAGAGTGGCCGGGCTGATTCCTGCAAGCCCCGGGGGGGCGGAAGCTTTCGCTCCAGTTGTTTTACGATCGAGCTGCACTGCGGCTAAGGGCATGCCTTACATCTCGACGCCGGACAAGCGATGAACCACAATCCTCATCACCTGCTCACTTCCCGATAAACAAGACTGCATCCATTTCCACCAGCGCGCCGCGCGGCAGCGCAGCGACCCCTACCGCTGCGCGCGCCGGGTAGGGTTCGCGAAAATATTTGGCCATTATTTCATTGACCCGTGAAAAATGCTTGAGATCGACGAGATACACATTGATTTTTATTGCATCGTCCAGACTACTCCCTGCGGCTTGCGCCACCGCCTTGAGGTTGTCGAACACCCGCAAAATCTGCGCTTCAATGCCTTCCACCAATTGCAAGCTTGCCGGATCGAGACCAATTTGGCCGGATAAGTAAACCGTTTGTCCGACACGCACCGCCTGCGAATAAACACCTATTGCCTTGGGTGCGGCATCGGTATAGATGATTTTCCTGGGCATGGGCATTTTCCTCGTGTTGCCGATGTTATCAGGAATCGCCACCTGTTAACAAAATGTATCACAGCACTCAGTGGTCACCTGTCGCGTTAATTGAGCTATGATAGCCGCAAATGCGCGTTGGGATTTAGTGCGAGATGACGGACTCGCTTGTTGCAAACCTGGAAAAAATGCTTGCGGGGGGACGGGATAATGCTTTATTGCGCTTTAGTCTCGGCAACGAGTATCTTAAGATCAACGATGTGACTGCCGCGGTGCGGCACCTGCGCGAAGCGGTGCGTCAAGACCCGGCTTATTCAGCTGCTTGGAAACTGCTAGGCAAGGCGCTTACCGCATGCGGTAAAGTGCGGGAAGCCCTGGCCGCCTATCAACAGGGAATCGCAGTCGCGCAGAAAAAAGGTGACCGGCAGGCTGCGAAGGAAATGCAAGTATTTGCACGCCGAATTGAAAAACAGTTGGCCCAGCGCTTAGCATCCGGGCAAAAACAATAATACATGCCTGTCATAAAAAAAATCCGCAAGTTCATCATCGGTGCGCCTCTGGATCCGCTCAAGCCGGAAACCCGCAGCAATATAGTGCTGATTGCATTTCTGGCCTGGGTAGGGCTGGGCGCCGACGGTCTGTCTTCATCGGCATACGGACCGGAGGAAGCTTTTCTGGCGCTCGGAACCCACACTCATCTTGGTCTGTATATGGCCGCAGCGACCGCGCTAACGGTTTTCGTCATCGCGCTTGCGTACAACCAGGTGATCGAACTGTTTCCCTCTGGAGGTGGCGGGTACAAAGTGGCGAGCCAACTGCTCGGCCCGCACGCCGGGCTGGTTTCGGGCTCCGCGTTAATCGTCGACTACGTGCTGACCATTTCGATTTCAGTGGCCAGCGGAGTCGACGCACTGTTCAGTTTGCTTCCCACCGGCGCGCAGCCATTCAAGCTGGCAAATGAAATCCTGCTCATCATGATGTTGACGGGTCTTAATCTGCGCGGCATGAAAGAATCAATCAAAGTTCTGCTACCCATTTTTCTGGGCTTTGTCATCACCCATATTCTGCTGATCGTGTACGGCGTTCAATCCCACGTAGAAAATCTTCCGCGTTTGATACCCGACACCCTGGACGAAACCGTTGGCTTGGCCAGCGAAACCGGGTGGCTGTTTGTAGCCTCGCTGTTTTTGCGCGCCTATTCGCTGGGTGGTGGCACCTACACCGGCATCGAGGCGGTGTCCAACAACATCAACAGGCTTGCCGAGCCACGAGTGCGCACCGGCAAGCTCACCATGATTTATATGGCGTTGTCCCTGGCATTTACCGCAGGCGGCATCATTCTGCTTTACCTGTTGTGGGAGGCCAAACCGGCGCCAGGTCAAACGCTGAACGCAGTAGTGTTCAACGCGATCATCACGAGCTATGGCGAGACCAGTGAATGGATAAACCAGACTGCGCTGGCAGTGGTACTGGCGCTGGAAGCAGGATTGCTGCTGGTTGCTGCAAACACCGGTTTTCTCGGCGGGCCAGCGGTGATGGCCAACATGGCGGCGGATTCCTGGGTGCCGCGCCAATTCCGCCAGCTCTCAAGCCGGCTGGTAACGCAAAACGGTATTTCCCTTATGGGCGTCGCAGCGCTCGCTATCCTAATTTGGACACGTGGCAGCGTCAATCTTCTGGTCGTGTTATACAGCATTAACGTGTTTCTCACCTTTTCCATGTCGATATTGGGCTTATGCGTGCACTGGTGGCGCAATCGCCAGACGCTGGAACATTGGCGCCGCAGGTTTGTACTGTCGATATCCGGCTTGTTGGTCACCAGTGGTATTTTGCTGGTTACACTGATCGAAAAATTCACCGAAGGTGGCTGGGTGACCTTGCTGATTACCGGCGTGGTCATCGGCGTATGCTTGCTGATCCACAATCATTACGACGAAGTGCGCGAGCAGTTGCGGAAAATCGACGAACTGTTTGTGACCGCGCCCACCTGGAACAACTCCGTGCCTGTTCCGCAAATCGACCCTTCGCTACCCACTGCGGTGTTTCTGGTGGGCAAAAACCTTGGCGTCGGTATGCACACGCTGCTCTGGGTACAGCGCTTGTTCCCGAACCATTTCAAGAATTTCATTTTCCTCGCCGCAGGCGAGGTCGACGCAAAAAGCTATGACGCAAAGGAGACGCTGAATGAACTGCAACAGAAGATCAGCGACTCGCTCAATTACTACATCGGGTTTTGCCACAGCCACGGTCTGGCCGCCGCCGCCTTTCAAGTATTCGGCTGCGACCCAGTCGATGAACTCACCGAGCTCACTGAAAAAGTTGCACAGCAATTTCCCAATTGTGTATTTTTCGCTAGCAAGCTGATTTTCCAGCACGACAATTTCCTGACCCGCATGCTGCACAACCAAACTGCTCTCACCATGCAAGCCCGTCTGCATCTGCGCGGAATGCAGATGGTGATTCTACCGATGAAAGTAACCTGAAACGAAGCCTAGGGCAGCAATACGGTAGAGCCGGTGGTTTTGCGCGATTCTAGGTCGCGGTGCGCCTGCGCAGCGTCTCGCAAGGCATAAGTTTGATTGATGGTGATCTTGACTGCGCCTTTCTTCACCACTGAAAAAAGTTCCGCCGCGCTCTTTAGCAGATCTTCGCGCTTCGCGGTGTAGGTCATCAAGGTCGGGCGCGTCACATACAATGAGCCTTTTCGGGAGAGGATGAGAATATCGAACGGCGGAACTGCGCCGGAAGCGCTGCCGTAGCTGACCATCAAGCCCAGTGGTGCGAGGCAGTCGAGCGAGCCCATAAAGGTGTCCTTGCCGACACCATCGTAAACCACCGGCACTCCGGCGCCCTTGGTGATTTCCTTGACCCGCTCGGAAAATTTTTCCCGGGCTGTGACGATGACATGCCTGCAGCCGGCTTTTTTTGCCAGTCTTGCTTTTTCCTCGCTGCCGACGGTGCCGATCACCGCGGCACCCAAGTGTTTCCCCCACTGGCAAAGGATCTGGCCCACGCCTCCGGCCGCAGCGTGCACCAGAATCGTATCGCCAGCCTTCACCTTGTAGGTTCGCCTGAGGAGATACTGGGCGGTCATTCCCTTGAGCATCATCGCCGCAGCGGTTTTATCTTCGATGCCCGCGGGAATTTTAACCAGCCGGTCAGCCGGCCGTAGCACGAATTCCCCGTAGGCGCCGAGCGGCTGCGCGTAAGCCACGCGATCTCCCGCCTTCAAGCCAGTTACTTTCGGTCCCACGCAGTCAACGACACCTGCGCCTTCCATGCCCAAGGTCGCGGGGAGCGTTACCGGATACATCCCGCTGCGGTGATAGGTATCGATGAAATTCAGACCGATTGCCGTGTTGCGCACCAGCACCTGTCCCGGCCCCGGCGTTTCAATTGCGACTTCTTCCCAGCGCATTTTTTCCGGTCCGCCGGTCTCATGAATGCGGATCGCATAAGGCATGCTGTGTCCTCTCGAGTCGCTGCTTAAGGATAGTTAAAGCAATTAACTGCTGATGAAAATAAGCGTTTTCAATTCCTGTTTCCAATGAGCCCTTGGGATATGGCGAGCCATGCCATTTGTACGGCGCTTTGCACACCGAGCTTCTGCCTGAGAATAGACTGGTAGTTGGCAACGGTTTTCCAGCTCAGGTTCAGGGTCTCCGAAATCTGCGCAATCGTCTGCCCAATGGCCAAGAGCCGGAACACTTCAAATTCCCGAGCAGAAAGCCGCTGCAAGGCATTTTCGCCACCCTGACGCCGCCTTGCAAGCCTTTCCATGACTTTCCTGTCGATGTACAACTGGTCCTGCGCCACGGCCTGCACTGCTCTGACCAAGACTTCAGGAGCACTGGACTTGGTTAAATAGCCGCGCGCGCCGGCCTGCAATGCCTGCGATGCAAACACCTCGTCCTCATGCATGCTGAAAATCAGTACCTTCGCGTCAGGCGCCCTCATCAGCATGCGCCGCATGACCTCAATTCCGCTCATTCCCGGAAGCGAAATGTCCATGACCACAACGTCTGGCCGCCTTTCGCTAAACAATCGGTATGCGTCCTGGCCGCCGTCCGCTTCGCCGATCACGCTAATGGACTTTTCCCATTCGAGTAATCGTTTATAGCCTTCCCGAACCACAGCATGGTCATCCACAAGCAAAACGCGTAGTTGTTTTGAGTCTGGCATAAGGATCAGGTCCCCATTGTAATCGGGATTGCAGCTCTCAGGCAGAGACCGCGCCCGGGCGCACTTTCCATTTCGAACTTGCCGCCTAATCCTTCGACCCGCTCACGCATGCCGAGAATCCCCATACCCGGATCATGATCACTGGGATTAAAGCCGACGCCGTCATCGCTTACCAAGAGATATACCCAGTAGATACCCGATTCATCCGGCTCGCGTCTGTCCAATGTGATGCTGACTTTCGAGGCGCCGGCGTGTTTGGCAACGTTGGTCAAGGCTTCCTGCACCAAGCGGTACAAAGTGATATTCAGCGATTCGCTGAAGCCGTTTACGCTAGCGCCGATACTCAGCGTAAAAATGGTCGCGGGCATTCGTTCCTGCCAGCCTTGGACCATGTGCTCCAGCGCTGAGCTCAGCCCGAGCTCGTCAAGCGCTACCGGGCGCAGTCTGCGCATCATGCTGCGAACCACGTCGTATACACGAGTTGAAATCTCCACAATGGATTCAGCGCTCGCATGAACCTCGGTTGTTACGCCCTGGCTTCGATCGCGGATAAACACCGCGTCCAGCTTGATGGCGTTCAGATACTGTCCGAGTTCATCATGCAATTCGCGCGCCATGTTCCTGCGCTCTTCTTCCTGCAAAAGGATTTGTTGACGGGATAAATGCCGATTCTGGGAAAGCATGTCCGCTAGCTTCTGCTCCATGTCTTTTAGCGCAGTGATGTCGGTCAAAAAAATGTGCAATTCGGTCACTTTGTCCGCGGACACCGTTGCCATCATCCTGGCCATTACTGCGACTGCGGCACCGGCCGAGTCAACGAGTTGTAATTGGTCGAGTTCAATTCTTTTTCGATCAAGCAGCCATTCCCGATGCCTGCGCCAGAGATCGCGGTCAGCGTAAAACTCCTCGAGCGATCTACCCACCGCTTCCTGCGGCGAATCAAGCCCCAGTATGCGAGCCGTGGCGGGGTTGCACAAGCGCAATACGCCGTCCGGTGACGCCAGAAGATTGCCTGAAAAGTTCTCGAAGAAAAGCAAACGGTATTGGCGTTCGCTTGCCTCGAGTTCGGTTTCAACCGCTACCCTTTTTGAAAGTTCGAGGTTCGCCTCCCTGCGCCTGCGCCAGGAAAACCATACCATTGATAGCAGCATTACTATCAAAACAGTGGGAA
This sequence comes from Burkholderiales bacterium, assembly GCA_035624535.1. GTDB lineage: Bacteria > Pseudomonadota > Gammaproteobacteria > Burkholderiales > JAHFRG01 > JAHFRG01. The sequence goes on along the minus strand of DASPRI010000154.1, from coordinate 1,573 downwards.
GCTCATCAAGCTGGTATTTTTCAAACGCGCGGGTAAGTGGAACTATCTTTTCGCTTAATTCCAATTTGACCGAAATGACGTATGTCGCAATGGTAAGAATTGCCACGCCCAGCGCATCACGCCACCACGCAGGCCGTTTCCAAAAGACTCGAAGCAGTTGTTTAAGATCCATTGTGTTTACCTTCAAGAACCTGTCGCAACGGTTCAAACCGTTCCCATTTCCACGTGTGATCGTTAGCGATTCTGGTACAAGAAATGTTTACCCACAAGACAGAGGGTTTCGGCATAGGCGATCAGTCGTCTCGCCACTCGCGTGATCGATGCCATTTTGCCACTCTTGCAGTTAATCCTTCTCGTTATTGATAATCAATATTCGTTGGTCGGGAATTATTCCCGGCAGGTTTAAGCGATAATCATGAGGTCATGCAATAGACCCTGTTGTTGCAAAAAACCGTGGTCATATAGACGGGTCGCGCGCGGCTCGGGCGTGAATTCCCTCGTCCAGCTAGATTCTAAAGCCAAACTCGCATAATGCGCGCATCCCTGTCCCTATGTATTTGGGGAGGAAAAATGCAAAAAAAACGATTTATCGGAAATTTTTTTGCCGCGGCCAGCCTTTTAGCAATGCCAGCTCTGGCAGAAGAGCCGGTAAATCCAGCCACCGAACTGGAGGCGCCCTCGGTAGAAGTGATCGGAACCACGCCTTTACCCAGCATCGGAACGCCGATACAGCAGGTACCATCCAATGTTCAAGCTGCGACTGGCGCGCAAATGGAGGAGCAGCATTCGCAGGATCTAACCCAGTTCCTTGAGCAAAATCTCACCAGCGTCAACATCAATTCAGCGCAAGGAAACCCATTTCAGCCTGATGTGGATTTCCGGGGTTTCACTGCCTCGCCATTGCTTGGAACGCCACAAGGGCTTTCCGTTTTCCAGGACGGGGTGCGGGTCAACGAGTCATTCGGGGACACCGTTAATTGGGACCTGATCCCGCAATCGGCCATCTCCAGCATCAATCTTATCCCCGGCTCGAACCCGGTTTTCGCCTTAATACGCTTGGCGGCTCGCTCGCCATACAGACCAAATCCGGTTTTGAATATCCCGGCTATTCGATCGAGAGCTATGGCGGCTCATTCGCCACTAATTCAGTTGTCGGGCAAGCGGGGGGGCACGGGGAGCACATGGATTACTTTTTGACAGGCAACTATTTCAGCTCGGACGGGTTTCGGGATCATGATGCGAGCTCAAGCACGGTGCAGCAATGGTTCGGCAAGGTTGGCTACCAGGACAGCACCACCGATATCGATGTGAGTTATACCGGCGCATCGAATAATCTGCAAGGAGGCCAAACCATTCCCATTTCGTTCTACAACGTGAATTCAGATCTGGTCTACACTTTTCCTGACATCACCAAGAACCAGCTTACTTTTTTTAACGTCAAAGGCAGCCATTTCCTCACCGATAACAATCTCATTGCCGCCAATGTCTATTATCGTCAGCTCAGCCAAAACGTCCTAAACGGAAATACCAATGGGGATTTCGATCCCACTTTGCCAGTCGCGCCAGGCAACGC
>DASPRI010000147.1:0-12326 GCA_035624535.1 Burkholderiales bacterium | reverse complement strand
GGCGTTGATGTAGACATGACGGAACGGCACTTTTCCGGTGAAATGCAGCGTCATCATGATCATGCGCGCGACCCAGAAAAAGATAATATCAAAGCCTGTCACCAGCACCGAGGATGGGAGAAATATCTCGAGATCCTTGGTTTTCTCGGGCCAACCGAGCGAGGAAAACGGCACCAGCGCTGAAGAAAACCAGGTGTCGAGCACGTCGGGATCACGCACGAGCTTCTTACCGCCGGCCTTTTTCGCCGCTTCCGCTTCGTCGCGGGCAACGTAGATGTTTCCTTGTTCATCGTACCAGCAGGGAATCTGGTGGCCCCACCAAAGTTGGCGAGAAATGCACCAATCCTGGATGTTTTCCAGCCACTGGTTGTAAGTCGTGGTCCAGTGCTCGGGAAAGAATTTCACCTCGCGGTCGGCAACCGCTTGGAGCCCGAGTTTGGCGAAACCGTCCATTTTCACGAACCATTGATCGGTGAGCATGGGTTCGACGATTTCTCCGGTGCGTCCCGAGCGCGGCACGCGCAGTTTGTACGGCTTTTCGGACACTAAAAGATCCTGCGCCTCGAGGTCGGCGAGGATACGCTTGCGTGCCTCAAAACGGTCGAGGCCGCGAAAGGCCGGCGGCGCGTTTTCATTCATCTCGGCATGAAGCGTCATTACGTTGATTTGCGGGAGCCGGTGCCGCTCGCCCACCTTGTAGTCGTTGAAGTCGTGGGCTGGGGTAATTTTTACGCAACCGGTGCCGAACACCGGGTCCACCGATTGGTCAGCAATGACCGGAATCGTTCTGCCAGTGAGCGGCAACTTGACTTGCTTCCCGATGAGCGGTTTGTAGCGCTGGTCCTGCGGGTGTACCGCGACCGCAACGTCGCCTAACAGGGTCTCGGGTCGAGTGGTTGCCACAACCACGCTGTTCGCGCCGCTTTCCAGCGGATAGCGGATTTCCCAAATGTGGCCGTCTTCTTCCTCGCTGTCCACTTCCAGATCGGATACCGCTGTGCCCAGCACCGGGTCCCAGTTGACCAGGCGTTTGCCCCGATAAATCAGTCCTTGTTCGTAAAGCTGCACGAACACCTCGATTACGGCTCGCGACATGCGCTCGTCCATCGTGAAGTAACCGGCGTGCTGCCCGTCAGTGCTCGCGTAGTCCCAATTACCGGAAACGCCAAGGCGGCGCATCTGGCGGGTGATGGTGGCGCCGGACTGATGTTTCCATTCCCAAACGCGCTCGACGAATTTCTCGCGCCCGAGTCCGCGGCGCGTGTTGTTTTCCATCTCGAGCTGGCGTTCGACCACGATTTGCGTGGCGATGCCCGCGTGATCAGTTCCCATCACCCAATTGGTGTTGAAGCCGCGCATGCGGTGGTAACGGATCAGGATATCCATCAGCGTCTGTTGAAAAGCATGGCCCATGTGCAAAGTGCCGGTAATATTCGGTGGGGGGAGCTGGATACAATAAGCCGGCTTGTCCGAGCTTGCAGAATGCGAAAAATAACCGCGCTTTTCCCATTCGTCATACCAGCGGCGCTCGATGGCGTGCGGATCAAAACTCTTGCTGAGTTCCATGGGTGAAACGCTGACACGAAAAGCAGCGATTATACCTTATCGCTACTTGTCGCTATTTGAACGCCGCGCGGCGGGCGGCGCGGGTCGAGATGATTTTTGGTGATGCTCCAGTTGCGCATCAAGCGCATGAGCTATTGCGTCGTCGACCATGTTCTTGGTGCTGTTCTTGAGTTCGGCAAGAATTCGCTCCAAAACCTGCTCCAGCATCCTTGAAAGTTGCGGCTTTAGATGCCGCTGCAGCTCATTGGTAACGCGCGCATCCAGATTTTGCAGGACATGTTGGTAAATTTCGATGGCGATTGCTTCCAGCTGCTCGGGACTCAATTCCGGCAACGCCGCGCGCTCCGAGCCAGTGGCAACGACGTCGGTGAGCGTGGGTATAACTTCTTCACGCCCCAGCGCGTCGGGCTTTTTCATGAGCGCATCCAGCTTGTCCTGTATGTCGTCTGGTTTTGGCATTCGGGGCTTTACAATAAGCCTGCAAGTTGGCTGAGATCGTAATGACGGATCTCGTATCCACGGTCGCGGTAGAACCGGAAGCGTTCGCGGCCTGCTTCGCTGTCTATTTTATCGGTGCTCACAATTTCGATCAGGCGCTGAAAGCGGCTAAAGAACGGCGGCAGCCCGGAATGTAAATTGAGCAGCAGCTCGTCATGGGGAAGCGGCTCCGCGATATGATCGATGATTACCGGTGTATCCTCAGCCAGGCGATCGGTGGCGCGGCAATGCGGGATAAATCCGATTGCCGGGTAACACCACATCAATTTATCGAGCTTTTCCGTAGTCTCGGAATCCGGGGTGTAGATCATCACACGCGTGCCCTGTTGTAGCACTCTCGCGCACAGGCTGCAGGCGACTTGCAGCTTGTTTTCCGCGTGAGAATAAAATTCAATCTGCGTCATGATTTTCAGGCTTTAGTCGCTTTGTGGATCAGAAACCGGGTGAGCAGCGGCACCGGCCGGCCGGTAGCCCCCTTTTCTTTGCCGCTCTTCCACGCCGTGCCCGCGATATCAAGGTGCGCCCAGGTGTATTTCTTGGTGAAGCGCCACAGGAAACAGGCTGCGGTGATGCTTCCGGCAGGGCGACCGCCGATGTTTGCCATGTCGGCGAAATTGCTTTTAAGCTGTTCCTGGTAATCATCCCACAGCGGCATCTGCCAGGCGCGGTCTTGTGCGTAATCGCCCGCTTGCAACAAGTCGCGCGCCAGCATTTCGTCGTTGCTGTACAGGCCGGACGCAACATGGCCAAGCGCGATCACGCAGGCGCCCGTGAGAGTGGCGACGTCGATCACCAAGGCCGGTTGAAAACGTTCTGCGTAAGTCAGCGCGTCGCACAGGATGAGACGTCCTTCGGCATCGGTATTGAGAATTTCAATGGATTGGCCGGACATGCTGGTTACCACATCACCCGGCCGGCTGGCATTGCCGCCGGGCATGTTTTCCGTCGCGGGAATGATGCCCACCAGGTTGATCGGAAGCTTGATCTGCGCTGCCGCCTTGATCGTGCCCAGCACACTCGCGGCGCCGCACATGTCGAATTTCATTTCATCCATTTCCGCGGCAGGCTTGATGGAGATGCCGCCAGTATCGAACGTGACTCCCTTGCCGACCAGCGCTATGGGTTTTTGCTTCTTGGACGCGCCGGAATATTGCAAGATGATGAGTTTGGGCGGTTGCCGGCTTCCGCGCGCCACCGACAGCAGCGAATTCATGCCGAGGCGTTCCATATCCTTTTTTTCCAGCACCTCGAGCTTGAGATGATGCTTTTTGGCAATTTGTGAGGCTTGTTCCGCGAGATAGGTCGGCGTGCAGATGTTGGCAGGCAAGTTGCCCAGATCTTTGGTGAGATTTACACCATCGGCGATGGCAAGCGCTTGCTCAAGTGCCGTTTCGCTGCGCTTTAATTCGATGCGCTCCGATAACATTAAGGTTAATTTTCCGAGCGATATTTGTTCTTCGTCGTGCTTGCTTTTTAGGCGGTCAAAGCGGTAGCTAGAGTCCGTCGCTACGAGAATGGTCTGCAGTACTTTCCAGGCGGTGTCACGTTTCTTGACTGGCAGTTCGATAAAGCCCAGCGCCGCTTCCGGTACGCCGATTTCCTTAAGCGTTCTAATTGCAGCGCGCACCGCTTCCGTGAATCTTTGCTCGTTAAATTCTGCTTCTCGTCCCAGGCCAACCAACAGAACCCTTTCGGCGAGAATCTTCGGAACATTGTGCAATAGCAGGGTGGAGCCCCGTTTGCCCTGCATATCGCCGCGCCGGAGAATGCTGCTCAAGTACCCGCTGGAGACCTGGTCTATCAAGCCTGCCGCAGGTGAAAGTCTGCGCGGAGCAAATACCCCGGCCACCGCGCAGGCGCTACGCTGTTTATCCAAGCTGCCGAGTTTTATGCTAAATTCCAATTTCCGCTCCTTCCAGCTGAAGATTTTCCAGTGATGCCGGGTAACGTCGCATTATCCACAGAGTTATTATGAAAAGTCAAAAACAGCGGAAAAGAAAATGTTGATATTCCGCCGTACCTTGCTTCGCGAATTCGCCGACGTTGCGCTGGGGGTTTTCCTAGTGATGTTGGCGATAATTATCGTCACGCAGCTGGTGCGTTTCCTCGGTGCCGCGGCGAGCGGAACTGTGGCTCCAGAAGGCGTGCTGGCCCTGCTCGGTTTCATGGCAATCTATTACCTCCCGATTTTGATGGCGCTAACACTGTTCGTTTCGGTGCTCTTGAGCCTCACCCGAAGTTATCGGGATTACGAAATGGTTGTTTGGTTCAGTTCCGGCTTAAGCGTCACCGCCTGGATTCGCCCGGTGCTCACGTTTGCTGTACCTATGGTTGCGGTCATCGCTGGGTTGAGCTTGTTTCTTTCGCCTTGGGCGTTCGGCAAAAGTGAAGAATACCGGCGCCAATTGGAAGCGCGTGATGATGTCGCCACCCCCACTCCTGGAATATTCCGGGAATCAAGACGGGAGGACCGCGTATACTTCGTGGGCAGCGCCGCTGGTGACGGCGGTACCGTATCGGATATTTTCGTGAGTTCCATTCAGCACCAGCAACTGGGCGTCATGGTGGCGAAAAGCGGATATCAGGAGACGCGCAAGAATGGTGATCGTTTCTTGGTGCTGCTCCACGGCCGGCGTTATGAGGGGGTGCCTGGATCTGCAGCCTATCGAATCACGGATTTTGAGAGATACGAAGTACGGGTACAGCCTTATGAGGCATTGCAGGTGATACCGCAGAAACGTGGATCATCCACGCGCGAGTTGCTACGTGAAGGTACTCCCGCGAGCCTGGCAGAATTCGTGTGGCGCGCCGGACTGCCCGTGAGCGCGTTGCTTCTTGCGCTGCTGGCGATACCGTTGAGCTTCGTCAACCCGCGCATCGGTCGCTCCTTCAACCTGATTCTGGCGCTTTCGGTTTATATTATTTACAGCAACAGTTTGAGCATCGCGCGCGGACTCGTGGCCGAGCAAAAAATCAGTTTGATGTTGGGATTCTGGGGAGTGCATTTATTTATGCTGCTGTTACTTCTGCTATTGTTTTACCGGCGCCTCGCCGTGATCTCGTTTAGATTCCGTCGATGAGGACAATCAACCGTTATCTCAGACAGCATATTTTCAGCAGCACTCTGCTGGTATTTTCCGCGCTTCTCGCGCTGTTTGCCTTGCTCGATCTGATTCACGAGCTGGGCGACCTCAGCGGCAACTATCAACTTCGTAACATCCTTCTTTATGTGCTGCTTACCGTTCCCGGACACATTTACGAATTATTTCCTATCGCGGCGATGATCGGCACTCTGATTGCGCTTGCGCAACTTGTAGTCCATTCCGAGTACACGGTGATACGAGTTTCCGGAGTTTCGGCAAAGAGCGTGGCTTTGTCTGTGCTGCAGACCGGCTTGGTATTTGCGGCGTTGACCTTTGTATTCGGCGAATTCATTGCGCCGATTACCGAGCATGCCGCCCACGAAATGCGCCTCAAGGCGTTAAAGCAGGTAGTCTTTCAGGAATTTCGCTCCGGGCTGTGGGTAAAAGACGAACTGAGCTTCGTCAACGTGTCGCAAATCCTTCCCGATTCAACGCTAATCGGAGTAAAAATTTTCGAATTCGACCCACAGCAGCGCTTACGCGCGATCAGTTTTGCCAAGGAAGGCAAGTATCTTAGGGATAACAAGTGGCGCCTGAGCAATGTGGAGCAGACACGCTTCGATAAACAGCGTACGACAGTAGACTCTGTTGCCGAGGCGAACTGGTATTCGGTTTTGAATCCCGACATTCTGAATGTGTTGATGGTTGTGCCGGAGCAGATGTCGGCATGGAACCTGTATCTATACACCGAGCATTTGCGGGAAAACAACCAGAAAACGGCGCGCCACGATCTCGCCCTTTTTAAAAAGTTGATTTATCCTGTCGCGGTGCTGGCGATGATGCTGCTCGCTCTTCCGTTCGCCCAGTATCAAAGGCGCACCGGCGGCATCAGTGCAAAAATATTTGCCGGGATCCTGCTTGGCCTGGGATTTCATTTTCTCAATAATCTTTTTGCCCACGTCGGCCTGCTGAATGACTGGCCGCCGCTTTTTTCCGCAGCGGCACCCACGTTGTTGGTCTTCACTGCGGCAATGGCGCTGATGTGGTGGGAAGAAAGGCGATGAAGCATTCGGATCGGGCAGCTTAATAAAAAAATCTCGGCTGCGCATCGTGCTTTAATACTAACATCTTACGATTTTCGTGCCCGCCAGCCGGTCGTGGAGGAACTGACCTTCGGAATCAAAAAATGCCCAGATGATTCCCGCTCCGGCAAGACAAATTCCCGCGGCCGCCACCGCAAAACGCAGCAGCGCCTGTTTTAAGGTAACTGGATTTCCGCTTGTGGCTATTAAACGAACGCGCCAGGTTTTCATTGCCAGGGTCTGTCCGCCGCGCAACCAGCACCAGACGTAGTAAGCCGCAGCAACGCTCACAAGATAAATCTGAAACGCTGCTCTTACCCACGGCGCGCTCATGCCGTGAGTAACCGCCAAAAACAGAAACCCCGCAGCCCACCACACCGCGAACAACAACAGAGCCTCGTACAGCATGCTTAATATGCGGCGCAACAGTCCGGCTGTTTGAGGAGCACATTCCTGGACTGAGAAAGCAGGAGAAACCACTATTGGACCAATTACCGCCGTTCAGCGCGCAGGCTGAGTCATAGCTTCAGGCGTTGCAGGGGCACCCGTGGCAGGATTTGGAGCCGTGCGGGATTGCCGTTGCCGTTCTTCCTGGTATTGGTTCCATTTTTTGGGGAGTTCCCGCCGCTTTTCGGGGGGCAGCTGTTCCATGCGTTTATACCGTTGTCGTGCCTGTTCCCGCTGTTCAGGGGTGAGCTCTACCCATTGCTGCATCCGCGAACGCACTCGTTGCTGTTTCTCAGGGGGCATTTCTGGATAATGTTCGGCAATCTTTAGCCATTTCCTGCGCCGCTGGGGCTCCATGTTGTTCCAGTCGCGTTGCAGGGGCGCAAGGATTTCTTTCTGCGCCGGAGTCAGTTCGCCCCAGGAAGGAGCCTTGGTATCAGCGGTAAAAGCGGGTGAAACGAAGCATAGCCAAAGTATTAATCCGAGGAGCGCTTTAGCCATGCATCGAAATCCTTGTCGAGGTAGGCATTGATCGGCAGATCGCCAGTCAGCAGATGCGTGTCGATATCTTCTACGTCATTATTCTGCTTGGCGGTTTGCCAGTAAATGATTCCGCCCAGGCTCAGCAACACCAGCGCCAGCGGCAGCAAAAGCCGGGCGCTAAACAGTTGGCTGTGACGGGGCCACGGGACCGCATGCCGAGCACCTGCGACGCCTAACTCCGGTTCGGCAAGGTATTGTTGCAAAGCAATGCCGCGCGCGGCTTCTAGGCGCCGGAGCGCGCCCGGCTTGAGCTGATTGGCCCCTTGCTCCAATTGCTCCGCAATTTTGCTTCCCAAGTCGCGTTCGTTCACAGTTGCACTCCTCTTTGTTTCAGAATCGCAGCAAGCGCATGGGTCGCCCTAGAACAATGCGTTTTGACGCTACCTTGTGAGCAGCCCATTACCGCAGCGGTCTCGGCGACATCCATATCCTCCCAGTAACGAAGCAGGAACGCTTGGCGTTGACGCGATGGCAGGCTTTCCAATGCTTCCTCAATGATAGCAATTACCTGGGCTTGTTCAAGGCGTTCATGGGGCCCGTCTGCCGCCCGGGAGGCATCTGCTGCTTGCAGGGTGTCCAGAGGATCCCGCTCCTCGTCATCACTGCCTGGGTAAAGTGCTGAAATCAACGTGGTCCACAGCGAGCGCACTTTCTGCCTACGGTAGTGGTCGCGGATGGTGTTTTGCAGAATACGCTGAAACAGCATGGGCAATTGCGCGACAGGCTTTGCCGCGTATTTCTCGGTCAGTTTGAGCATCGAGTCCTGAACGATATCCAGTGCAACTTCTTCGTCTCGAACCGAGAACAAGGCTTGTTTATAGGCGCGGCGTTCCACCCCCGCGAGAAAAATGGCGAGTTCCTGATAAGTAGCCAGTTAACTTGACCTCATTAGCGCAACTAAAGGCGCGGATTCAGCCTGCGCGGCGCGAGTAGCAAGCACATACTTGACCAACAATCGGCGACACGGTAGTGTTAAAGATTCCCCATGTTATTTAGCGATTTAACGCGATGGAACGATTTAAAACGGTGGAACTGACCGGCGCAGAGATTGTAGTGCGTTGCCTGCAGGAAGAAAAGGTCGAACATGTGTTCGGCTATCCTGGGGGCGCCGTGCTGTTTATTTATGACGAGCTCTTCAAGCAGGACAAGGTCAAACATATCTTGGTCAGGCATGAGCAGGGTGCGGTGCATGCTGCCGACGGCTATTCGCGTTCATCCAACAAAATAGGAGTCTGTCTCGTTACCTCGGGCCCGGGCGTGACCAATGCGGTGACCGGCATTGCCACTGCCTACATGGACTCGATTCCCTTGATCATTATTACCGGCCAGGTCCCGACCCACGCCATCGGGCTGGATGCATTCCAAGAATGCGATACTGTGGGCATCACGCGTCCTTGCGTCAAGCATAACTTTCTGGTGAAGGACGTCAAAGACCTCGCTACCACCTTCAAAAAGGCGTTTTACCTTGCCACAACTGGACGCCCAGGCCCAGTGCTGGTGGATATCCCCAAAGACGTCACGCAGCAGAAAACCGAGTTTGTCTACCCCCAGTCTATCAGCATGCGATCCTATAACCCGGTTACCAAGGGGCATTCGGGACAAATCAAGAAGGCGGTGCAGCTTTTGATGGAAGCCAAGCGCCCGATGATTTATACCGGAGGAGGGGTGATACTCAACGCCGCGTCCGAGGAATTGATCCGTCTGGTGCGTTGGTTGGGTTTCCCTTGCACCAACACTCTGATGGGGCTTGGCGGTTATCCCGCGACCGATCCGCTGTTTGTCGGGATGCTGGGCATGCACGGCACTTACGAAGCCAACATGGCAATGCAGCATTGCGACGTGCTGCTCGCCATCGGCGCGCGCTTTGATGACCGCGTGATCGGCAACCCCAAGCATTTTTACGATCCGAACCGCAGGATCATCCACGTCGATATCGATCCCTCCTCGATTTCCAAGCGCGTCAAGGTGGATGTGCCCATCGTTGGCAATGTCAAGGATGTGCTGGAGGAAATGATCAAGCTTCTCGAATCTTCCAAGGAGAGGCCCGATGCCGCTGCGCTCAAGGCCTGGTGGTCGCAGATCCAGCAATGGAAGTCCAGGGACTGCCTCAAATATGACCGCGCGAGCCCGATCATTAAACCGCAGCTGGTGCTGGAGAAGCTCTATGAGGTGACCAAGGGCGACGCATTCGTCACCTCGGATGTCGGCCAGCATCAAATGTGGGCGGCGCAGTTTTACAAGTTCAATAAGCCGCGGCGCTGGACCAATTCCGGCGGTCTAGGCACGATGGGCTTCGGTTTGCCCGCTGCCATGGGAGTGCAGCTCGCCAATCCGGGCGCAGTCGTGGCTTGCGTGACGGGGGAAGCGAGCATACAGATGTGCATACAGGAGCTTTCCACTTGCAAACAATACCGGCTGCCGATCAAGATCGTGAACATCAATAACCGTTACATGGGAATGGTGCGGCAGTGGCAGCAGTTCTTTCATGGCAACCGTTACTCGGAGTCCTATATGGACGCGCTTCCGGATTTCGTCAAGCTTTCCGAAAGCTATGGTCATATGGGCATGAAAATCGAGAAACCGGCTGACGTCGAGCCGGCGCTTAAAGAAGGGTTTGGCCGGAAAGACGATCTGGTGTTCATGGATTTCATCACGGATCAAAACGAGAACGTGTATCCGATGGTGCCGGGCGGCAAGGGGATATCAGAGATGATTCTTGCAGAAGATCTCTGATGAACGGCGTCTTTTGGGACAATACGGCGTTACTCGGCTTCTCGCGATGCTCACATACTGCTTATGTATGCTCCACTCGCTCAAAGCCTCGCGCCTTGTCTTGACCCAAAATACTTGTTCATTACCTCGAATTTAAGAAAATTATAGTTTAGATACATGCGACACATCTTATCCTTACTTTTGGAAAACGAGGCGGGCGCGCTGTCGCGCGTCTCCGGCCTGTTTTCGGCGCGCGGCTACAACATCGAGTCGCTGACAGTGGCGCCCACTGAAGATCCCACGCTTTCGCGCATGACCATCGTTACCCGGGGTTCGGACGATGTGATCGAACAGATCACCAAACAGCTGAACAAGCTGGTGGACGTGGTGAAGGTTGTGGATTTGAACGACGGCGAGCATATCGAGCGGGAGCTGATGCTGGTGAAAGTTCGCGCATCGGGCAAAGATCGCGAGGAAATGAAACGCATGGCGGATATTTTTCGCGGCCGCATTATCGACGTCACCGACAAGGCCTACACCATTGAACTTACCGGGACCGGGTCGAAACTCGACGCATTCCTGCAGGCCATGGAACCCGGTGCGATCATGGAAACGGTGCGCACCGGCGCGTCCGGCATCGGCCGCGGCGAACGCATACTCAAAATCTGAGAGGTAGCCATGAAAGTCTTTTACGACAAAGATGCCAACCTGTCTCTGATCAAGGGACGAAAAGTCACTATCGTCGGCTACGGCTCACAGGGCCATGCTCATGCCAACAATCTTCAGGACTCGGGCGTCAAAGTTACTGTGGGCCTGAGAAAAGGCGGCATTTCGTGGGACAAGGCGAAGAAAGCCAAGCTCGCGGTCAAGGAAATCGCGGAAGCGGTAACCGGCGCCGATGTCGTCACGATTTTACTTCCTGACGAGCATCATCCCGAGGTCTACCGCAAGGAAATAGAGCCGAATATCAAGAAAGGTGCGGCGCTGGCGTTTGCGCATGGCTTCAACATCCACTTCGGGCAGATCGAGCCGCGGGCAGACCTCGACGTCATCATGATTGCACCGAAAGGGCCCGGCCACCTGGTACGCTCAACTTATCTCCAGGGCGGCGGTGTACCGAGCTTGATTGCCGTGAAACAGGACGCCTCGGGCAAGGCACGCGATGTCGCGCTGGCGTACGCTTGCGCCATCGGCGCCACGCGCGCCGGGGTGATCGAAACCACTTTCCGCGACGAGTGCGAAACTGATCTTTTCGGCGAGCAGGTGGTGTTGTGCGGAGGCCTGACGGCGCTCATTCAGGCCGGTTTTGAAACACTGGTGGAAGCCGGTTACGCGCCCGAGATGGCTTATTTCGAGTGCCTGCATGAAGTAAAGCTGATCGTCGATCTGATCTACGAAGGCGGCATCGCTAACATGCGTTATTCGATTTCCAACACCGCGGAATACGGCGACTTTACTCGCGGCCCGCGCATCATCACCGAAAAGACCCGCTCCGAAATGAAAAAAATACTCAGGGAAATCCAGAGCGGGCAGTTTGCCAAGGAATTTATTCTTGAGAACCGCGCCGGCGCGCCTTCGCTTAAGGCCATGCGCCGTCTCGCCGCCAAGCATCCGGTAGAGGAGATTGGAGCAAAGCTGCGCGAGATGATGCCGTGGATCAAGAAGAACAAACTGGTCGACGTCACTAAAAATTAGTGGGCAATAAGGGATAAGCGGCGAGGAGTAAGGCGGAGACAAATTGTTCTGCACTCACTTCATTGATGAACCTCCCTTATCCCATCATTGCGCGCGAAGGCTGGCTGTATCTGGCAATCGCCGTAATTGCTTCTTTGGTAGTGACCTTCGTTGCGCCGTGGTATTGCAGCTTGCCCCTGTGGCTTCTGAGCCTGTTTGTCCTGCAGTTTTTCCGCGATCCTCCACGCGAGGTGCCGAATGACGAGCGCGCAGTGGTTTCTCCAGCGGACGGACGTGTCATTGCGGTGGAGCGCGCCCAGGACCCGTATTTGCAACGCGATGCATTGAAAGTAAGCGTGTTTATGAACCCGTTCAACGTGCATTCCAACCGCAGCCCGGTCGCAGGCAGGGTGGAAAAAGACTGGTATTATCCGGGGACGTACGTAAATGCTTCGCTAGCCAAGGCTTCCAGCGAAAACGAACGCAAGGCATTGTGGATCAAGACCACGGACGGTTTTGACATCGTTTGCGTGCAAATCGCGGGATTGATTGCCAGGCGCATACTCTGTTACGTGCACAGCGGAGACTCACTTGGGCGGGGGCAGCGCTACGGCTTCATCCGATTTGGCTCGAGAGTCGACGTTTACCTGCCGCTGGAGGTTTTGGTCAAAGCCCGGATCGGTGATAAGGTGTATGGGGCGGAAAGCATTCTCGCCGAGTT
>DASPRI010000137.1:0-2525 GCA_035624535.1 Burkholderiales bacterium | reverse complement strand
GAATCAGAACTTTGTTTCGGAAACGGTGGCCACTACCGGATATTTTATTCATGGCGAGGTTCCTCCGAACGCTGGCGGTGTGCTGAATCCGAGTGCATCGAACTCCAAGGTAGGGAATTCCGCGGCTTATCTTTGCTGCTTTAACTCACTCAGCGAGGCGTATTCCTTGCAGAATAACCTAACCTGCCTTGCCGCGTACAGCAGTAAACAGAAAAGACGGTCCTAATTCTTTGACGCTTGGGCTGACGCGATTAGATAGTGTAGCATCTACAACATGTTATCATGTATTATTAAAGTCGATTATAGTTTGTTGGCCACTTGCGCGAGAGGCGAGCTTGCAGGCGTTTCCGAGATCTCCAAATGCGGCAGATTCACAACCTGCTTTGCTTTGCCGCTCAGGTTGGCGCCCCAGGTCAATATTCCAGGAAACAGCTTCAGCAGGGGTTTTAGCATCGCTGCGCTTGCCGGGCGCATTGCGAGATGTGCAAACCATGCGGCTGCGCGAATCCGCCGTGCGAAAGCTGCGTGCCAAGCTGAAGAATACCGCGATCCAGCCGTATTCAGCGCCATTCCACACAGCTCTTGTTGTTCCAGCTTGATAAGACTTTGGCACAATATCCAAGCTGATTGCATTGCCATGCTGATGCCTTCTGCCACAATGGGATGCGCCTCGCCTGCCGCATTGCCTACCAAAAAAATACCTCCTAAGTAGCGCTTGCGAATTCCCGGCCGGATCGGGCCAGCAGCCAACCAAGTATTTTCCAATTGCGCATGAGCGAGCGCTTCGCGCGCACCGTAACAGTGGTCTTCAATATGTTTCTGTACCGCATCCCCCGCTTTCAAATTAGGAAACCGGCAACGCAGTTCGCGCAAATAATCGCGCCTGATGCAGCAGGACAGGCTAAGCCGGTCATGATCGCTTTGCACCATCCCGCCGTAACCGCCCGGAAAAACCAGCAGCGGCATCATTCCCTGTGGCAAATCACTGCCCTGAAAATGCGCCTTGAACGCGAACAGATCGGATCGATATGCCGGTCGACGAACGGCTTGCGTGGGAAGCATGCCTCGTTCCCACGATCCGTGCGCTAGTATTACTACCCGCGCCTGCAATTCTTCAGTCGTTCGCGGAGTGGCAACATTACAAACAAAATATTCATTGTCCCTCTCTAGCTTTACCGCGGCACACGGCTGCCATAGTTTTGCACCCGCGGCAGTCGCCGCATCCAGTAAAAGTGCATCCAGATATTCCCGCCCGAGCGCCCTCCCGCGAGGATCACAGGAATTCATCGGACGGGGCATTAACGAGCTTAAAATGGTCTTACCGGCAAATAGGCCTACTTCCCGGACCTCCGGGCCTGCCCGCTTAAAAAAAGCTCCGGCAATGCCAAGCTCGTGAAACAGCGGAAAACTGGTCGCGGAAATAAATTCGCCACAAACCTTGCGCCTTGGAAATTTGGACTTTTCCACCACCGCGACTGACCATCCGGCCTTGGCCAGAAGCAGCGCAGCGGTTCCGCCCGCTGGCCCCGCGCCAATGACTAGTGCGTCATATTTCATTTTGCACGTCCGTCGGGTCCGTCGTGCGTTGCGCGGTAAAACAATGTGTGAATAGCCCCGCCGCGAGCTCGTTCAATCGCCAGTCGCATTGTCCGGGCCACAACTCGGAAAGTTCTTGCCCGGTAAATCCGGCACGAACGCTCGCCACCGCGTCATGCCGGCTCACCGCGTTACAGCCTATTGCCCAAAGCATCTTGCTTCCTGCCAACGCTAAAGCCGAGCGCCGCGGTTCGCACGCCACAAACATATCGGAAATTTGGGCCACTTGTGTCAATAACCGGGCTAGTTTTCCAGGCTGGAAATGATGAAGAAACAGGTTTGCTGTGACGGCGTCAAACGAGTGAGGCTTTGCGTGCTCCAGAAAATCAAATGCATCGGCTGTAACCGCTTCAGCCTGCCAACCCAAAGCCGCGAATCCGTCCCGAGTCTTGCCCGTTACGATGTTCTTGCAATCTAGCAAAACGACTTTGACATATTTCCACCGCGGAGCAAGCCTCCGGGCGAGCTCCAGTGTGAACCTGCCGTCGCCGGCTCCTAACTCGAGCATTAGTCCAGGCCCAGCGGACGTGCAACTCCTCAGTAGAGCGCGCTGCATGATTCCCGCGTTCCCCATCCATTTGTTGACGCGGTGCAAGTCGAGCCGCGAGCGAATCGCCCGCGGGTCCTCTGCCGGCAACACGTCCAGCCATTCAGTCTCCACACTGCGTGCCGTGGTCATGCGGTTTTCGCCCGAGCTACTGGACATGCAGCAAAGTTCCGTGACAACTGAAGCCGGCACCAAACGAAGACAACCACCACCATCCTCCGGGGGCGTTTCCCTTGAGCGCCGCTTGCAACACGAAAAACACAAACGGACTGCTCAAATTGCCATATTCGCTTAACACCGAGCTGCTCCAGCACAAATCGCCTGCAGCGAGCCCGAGTTGCTGTTGCAGGGCCGCGAGCACATCGCGCCCTCCCGCGTGCCA
>DASPRI010000133.1:0-18692 GCA_035624535.1 Burkholderiales bacterium | reverse complement strand
TCGTTGGTTCGAGTCCAATCGCGCCTACCAATACAAAATAAAGTGCGGCGCTGCCGCATTTTTGTTTTATGGATTCAATTCTATGCCCGTGGTTAGTTTGCCCGACGGTTCGGAGCGCAAATTCAGCAAGCCGGTGACCGTGGCGGAGGTGGCTGCCGATATCGGCGCCGGCTTGGCGCGTGCCGCGCTGGCGGGAAAGGTCAACGGAAAATTGGTGGATACCTCCTTCCTTGTCGAAGGCGACAGTGAGGTTTCAATCATCACCGACAAAGACAAGGAAGGCCTGGAAATCATTCGCCATTCCACCGCGCACCTGCTAGCACACGCAGTAAAGGAATTGTTTCCCGATGCGCAAGTGACCATAGGCCCGGTGATTGAAGACGGTTTCTATTACGACTTTTCCTACAAGCGTCCTTTCACTCCTCAGGACCTGCAGGATATAGAAAAACGCATGGTTGAAATCGCTAAACGCGACATTGCGGTGAAACGCCAAGTCATGCCGCGGGAAAAGGCAGTGGAACTCTTCCGAAATATGGGCGAGCGGTACAAGGCGGAAATAATCGCCGCGATTCCCGAAGGGGAACAAATTTCGCTTTATGAGCAGGATAATTTCGTCGATCTTTGTCGCGGTCCCCACGTGCCTTCCACGGGCAAGCTCAAGGTGTTCAAGCTGATGCGGGTAGCGGGCGCGTATTGGCGAGGCGACTCCAAGAACGAAATGTTGCAGCGCATTTACGGCACGGCCTGGGCCAAAAAAGAAGAGCAGGATGCCTATCTGCACCGCCTCGACGAAGCTGAAAAACGCGATCACCGCAGGCTGGGCAAGCAGCTCGACTTGTTTCACGCGCAGGAAGAGGCGCCGGGAATGGTTTTTTGGCATCCCCGTGGTTGGGTGATATACCAGATCGTCGAACAATACATGCGTGCAGTTTTCCGCGACAACGGCTACCAAGAAGTCAGCACGCCGCACATCCTCGACCGCAGCCTGTGGGAAAAATCCGGGCACTGGGAAATGTTTCGCGAGAACATGTTCACCACCCGTTCTGAATCGCGCGATTACGCGGTGAAACCGATGAACTGCCCGGGCCACGTGCAGATCTTCAACCAGGGCTTGAAGAGCTACCGCGATCTGCCGTTGCGCCTTGCGGAATTCGGCTCGTGCCACCGCAATGAGCCCTCGGGAACCCTGCATGGACTGATGCGCGTGCGCGCCTTTACGCAGGACGACGCGCACATTTTCTGCACTGAAGATCAGATTCTCCCGGAGGTTGCGCAGTTTATCAGCTTGTTGCAAAAGGTATACGCCGATTTTGGATTTGAGGAAATCATTTACCGGCTCTCGACCCGGCCGGTGAAGCGGGTGGGGGCAGACGAATCCTGGGACAAGGCAGAAAAAGCGCTGCAATCTGCTTTGCTTGCGGCGCAGGTTCCCTTTACCACTCACCCGGGCGAAGGCGCATTCTACGGACCCAAGATTGAATTCGCCCTTAAAGACTGCCTGGGGCGCGTATGGCAATGCGGTACTATTCAGGTCGATTTTTCCATGCCGGGACGGCTAGGAGCGAGCTACGTTGCAGAAGACAGCAGCAAGCAGGTTCCGGTAATGCTGCACCGCGCGATCCTCGGCTCGATGGAACGCTTCATCGGTATCCTTCTGGAACACCATGGCGGCGCGCTGCCGCTATGGCTTGCGCCGGTGCAGTTCATGGTGATGAATATCTCTGAGGGACAGGCCCACTATGCCCAGATGGTGACAGAAGAACTCAGAAAATCCGGCCTACGTGCTGAATGCGACTTGAGAAATGAAAAAATAACTTATAAAATTCGGGAACATAGTTTGCAGAAGCTGCCTTTCCAAATCATCGTTGGTGACAAGGAAGTGGCCGCACAAAGGGTTGCCGTGCGTACCCGATCCGGGCAAGACCTGGGTCAGATGTCTCTAAAGGCGTTCATCGAGCGCCTTCAATCCGAGATGATCCAATAGGTTGCGCGGCGTAGTTATTGATTAGCTTGGAGGATTTATCGCTCAGGAAAAAGAGCTGCGGATCAATGGGGAGATTACCGCGCCCGAGGTTCGCCTGATAGGCACCAAAGGCGAACAGATTGGCATCGTGAGCATAGCCGCCGCCAATGCCATGGCGGAACAAGCTGAGACGGATTTGGTGGAAATTGCACCACTGGCTAAGCCACCGGTATGCAGGCTGATGGATTACGGCAAGTACAAGTATCGCGAAGCCAAGAAGCGGCACGAAGCCAAACTCAAACAAAAGCAAATCCAGGTCAAGGAAATCAAGTTTCGGCCCGGCACCAATGAAGGCGACTACCAGATCAAGCTGCGAAATCTCATTCGTTTCCTCGAAGATGGGGATAAAGCCAAGGTGACCTTGCGTTTCCGCGGTCGGGAGATGGCACACCAGGAATTCGGGGCGCGGCTGCTGCGGCGCGTGCAGTCGGATCTCGACAGCTACGGGGTGGTCGAGCAGTTTCCCAAGATGGAAGGCCGGCAAATGGTGATGGTGCTGTCGCCAAAAAGAGGTAAGTGATCGAATTAACGAATCGTTGTAGCCAAAACAAGTGGCGTCTTGGTCTTGCAAGCATTCCCCTCGGGAATCACCAAGCGCCAATCTAAAATAGGGAATCGCCATGCCTAAGATGAAGACTAAGCGCAGTGCAAAGAAGCGCTTCAAAGTGCGCGGAAGCGGCAGTATCAAGCGCACCCAGGCGTTCAAACGCCACATTCTGACCAAGAAGACCACAAAGAATAAACGCCAGCTGCGAGGCACTACCAGCGTAAATCCGAGCGACCAGGCGTCGGTGCGCTCCATGTTGCCCTATTCTTGAGGAGTAGACATGCCACGAGTCAAACGAGGGGTAGAGGCGCGCGCACGACACAAGAAATTATTCGCCAAGGCCAAAGGCTATCGCGGCCGGCGCAAGAACGTTTACCGGGTCGCCAAAGAAGCGGTAATGAAAGCCGGCCAGTACGCTTACCGCGATCGGCGACAACGCAAGCGTCAGTTCCGTTCACTGTGGATAGCACGAATTAATGCCGCGGCGCGCGAATGCGGCATGTCCTATAGCGCGTTCATGAACGGGTTGAGAAAGGCCGCGATTCAAATGGATCGCAAGGTGCTTGCTGATATTGCAGTGTTCGACAAGCCGGCATTTGCGAAAATCGCGGAGCAGGCAAAAGCCAGTCTCCACGCCTGACACCGGGTGAGTCCAGAGGAGGCGCTCGCCTCCTGTCGCAATCATCAATATGCAAAACCTAGATGCCATTCTTCGAGAAGCTTTAGCGCAATTTAAGGGCGCTCAGGATGGCGCCGCGCTCGAACAGGCGAAAGCGCGCTATCTTGGCAAAGCCGGCGTGTTGACCGATTTGTTGAGAAGTCTGGGAACGCTTCCCGCAAGCCAAAGGCCGGCCCAAGGCCAACTCATCAATCAGGCCAAAGAAGCTTTGGAGGCAGCGCTGCAAGAAAGGAGGAATGAACTCAAGGCGCACAAACTGGAGGCTCAGCTGGCGCAGGAAGCTCTGGATATAACGCTTCCGGGGCGCGGGCTCGGGGTGGGAGGTTTGCACCCGGTGACCCGCACGCTGCAGCGCATCGAGACGCTGTTCAGATCGATGGGTTTTACGGTTGCGGATGGGCCGGAAATCGAGACCGATTATTATAATTTCACCGCGCTCAATCAGCCGGAAAACCATCCGGCTCGCTCCATGCACGACACGTTTTATCTGGACGATGGCAAGCACTTGCTCAGAACGCACACGTCTCCGATCCAGATCCGCTACATGGAAAAACACAAACCACCGCTCAAGATCATTGCCCCGGGCCGCGTCTACCGTGTGGATTACGATGCCACGCATTCGCCGATGTTCCACCAGGTCGAAGGATTGTGGGTAGACGAACAGGTCAGCTTTGCCGATTTAAAAGGCGTAGTGCGCGAATTCCTGCTGAGATTTTTCGAGCGCGAAGATCTCAAGGTGCGTTTCCGGCCGTCATTTTTCCCATTTACCGAACCTTCCGCTGAAGTCGACATGAGTTTTGGGGACGGCTGGTTGGAGGTGGGAGGTTGCGGCATGGTGCATCCCAACGTATTCAAATACGTTGAAATCGACAGCGAAAAGTATCAGGGATTCGCATTCGGCTTAGGCCCCGACCGGCTGGCCATGCTGCGATACGGGGTACACGATCTGCGATTGTTCTTCGAGAATGATTTGCGATTTCTAAAACAATTCAATTGAACTGCCAATTCGCCGAGCTGGACAGGAAGCCCCATTGCATAAAAACATTTCCAGCGTATCGAGGTTTTTGCGATCGCACAGCGTATGAAATTTTCTGAAAACTGGTTGCGCACATTTGTAGATCCGCCGCTTACCGGCGCCAAGCTTGCCGAACTGCTCACCATGTCGGGAGTGGAAGTGGAAACGCTGGAAGCTGTTGCGCCGGCATTCGACAAGGTGGTCGTGGCGCAAGTGATGTCGGTAAAAAAGCATCCCGAGGCTGACCGGCTGAGTATTTGCGATGTGAGCGTCGGTTCCGGCGCATTGCTCACCGTGGTGTGCGGCGCGCCGAATGTCAAAGCGGGAATGAAAATTCCCTGTGCGCTGGAGGGGGCGAGACTTCCGGGCATGACCATCGCAAAGACCAAAATGCGGGGCGTGGAATCATCAGGCATGCTGTGTTCGGCACGCGAACTGGGTCTGAGCGGAGACGATTCGGGGCTGCTGGTGCTCGCTGAAGATGCGCCGGCCGGCAAGGACCTACGTCAGTACCTCGAGCTTGATGACCAGATATTCACGCTCAAACTCACGCCCAATCGGGCCGATTGCATGAGTGTGGTCGGCGTGGCGCGGGAAACAGCGGCAATTTCGGCGAGCAGCGTGAAGATCGAACCGATCGCCCCCTGCACGGCGAAAACCCGCGACACCGTGTCGGTGAATGTGAACGAACCTCAGGCATGCCCACGTTACTGCGGCCGCGTGGTGCGCGGGGTCGATCCCTCTGCGCCGACGCCTTTGTGGATGAAGCGCAGGCTGGAGCGTAGCGGGCTGAGGAGCTTGAGTGCGATCGTCGATATCAGCAACTATGTGATGCTGGAAATGGGTCAGCCGTTGCACGCTTTCGACCTCGCGAAAATTAAAGGCGCCATTAACGTGCGCTATGCTCGGCCCGGAGAAGAATTGGTACTACTCAATGAGCAAAAACTGGCATTGACGTCAGGGCTGCTGGTGATCGCGGACGATGCAAAAGTCTTGGCGCTGGCCGGCATAATGGGAGGACAGCAAAGCGCGGTTGGTTCCAAAACTCGCGACCTGTTTCTTGAAAGCGCATTCTTCAGCCCCGAAGCGATTGCGGGAAAACCGCGCAGCCTGGGCTTTGCCACTGAATCCTCGCAACGTTTTGAACGCGGTGTGGATTTTGCCATGACGCGGGATGCGTTAGAACGCGCGACGCACCTCGTTCTAGAGACCTGTGGTGGGGAGGCGGGTCCGGTAACCGAGGCCAGCCACACATTGCCTAGGCGCGACCCGATACGGCTTAGAGTGGCGCGCGCCCAGACTGTCCTCGGCATCAGGCTGGAAAAGCACCAAGTAAGCGCTTTATTGCGCAGACTGCGATTCAAGTTTGAAGAAAACCGCGAGGCGTTCTACGTAACACCGCACAGTTACCGCTTTGATCTGGTAATTGAGGAAGACTTGATCGAAGAACTCGCAAGAATATACGGCTATGAGGCGATTCCCGCGAGCTTGCCGAGAACGGTGCAAAGCATGACTCCCGATTCCGAGCTTCAAAGAGACGTCTCTTCGATTCGCGGAATTATGGTCGCTCGTGACTACCAGGAAATTATCAGCTACAGCTTCGTGGATGCGCAATGGGAAACGGATTTGTGCGGCAACGCCGTCCCAGTACGCCTCAAGAACCCTCTTGCCAGCCACCTGAACGTGATGCGCTCGAGTTTGGCAGGCAGTCTGATTGACTGCCTGCGTTACAATCTAAGCTATAAGCAGCCGCGAGTTCGCGTGTTTGAAATCAGCCGTTGTTTCGCGGCCAAAGGTGATGGTTACTTACAGCCGGAAAGGCTTGGAGGGCTGGCCTATGGGGATGCCCTTCCCGAGCAATGGGGCGCCCCCGCCCGCGAAGTCGATTTTTTTGATATCAAGGGCGATATTGAAGCCTTGTTCTGGCCTGTGATCCCACGTTTTGTTAAAGCTGAACATGCTGCGCTGCATCCCGGAAAATCGGCGCAGGTATGGCTCGGGGACAAGCGGGTGGGCTGGCTCGGGGAGCTTCATCCATCATGGCAGCAAAAGTACCAACTGCCGCGATCACCGCTTCTGTTCGAACTCGAACTGGAGGCACTGACGGCTCGCACCCTGCCACAAGCTGCCGATGTGTCAAAATTTCCACTTGTTCGGCGCGATATTGCAGTGACGGTGGAGGCGAGCATAAGCGTACAGGCGATTTTGGAGGATTTGCGCGCCAAAAAGCCGCCTCAGGTTACCGAAATCGACCTGTTTGACCTATATCAAGGTAAAGGCATTGATTCTGGTCAAAAAAGTCTTGCATTCCGCGTGTTATTGCAAGATACTCAAAAAACAATGACCGATGTCGAGGTCGAGGCGGCCGTCGGGCAATTGGTGCAAATCCTGCAACAAAAATACCGGGCAAAGTTACGTATCTAAGGGGGGACTTATGACACTAACCAAAGCCGAGCTGGCTGATTTGCTGTTTGAAAAAGTAGGCCTTAACAAGCGAGAAGCCAAGGACATGGTGGAATCGTTTTTTGAGGAAGTGCGCGCCGCACTGGAAAAAGGGGAAAGCGTGAAACTGTCCGGCTTCGGCAATTTTCAGTTGCGTGACAAGCCGCAACGCCCGGGCAGGAATCCCAAGACCGGGCAGGAAATCCCTATAACTGCACGGCGCGTGGTAACTTTTCATGCCAGCCAAAAGCTAAAGGCACTGGTGGAAAAAAGCTACCATGGAAGCAAACCGTAAAGAACTGCTTCCGCCGATACCGGCGAAGCGTTACTTTACTATCGGCGAGGTGAGTGAACTGTGCGGCGTCAAGCCCCACGTGCTGCGTTACTGGGAGCAGGAATTTACTCAGCTCAAGCCGGTTAAGCGACGCGGCAATCGGCGCTACTACCAGCACCACGAAGTCTTGCTGATCCGTCGCATCCGCGAGCTGCTTTACGAACAGGGTTTCACCATCAACGGCGCGCGCAGCCGTCTCGATGAAAGTGCGGGTATTCCTGAAAAACCCGTCCATCAGGGTAAATTCGATATCGCGCTGCTGCGCCGCGAGATCAAAAACGTCCTCGAAATTCTGGAAAACTAGTTTTGGTATAATTTGCATGTCCGGGGCGTAGCGCAGCCTGGTAGCGTACTTGCATGGGGTGCAAGTGGTCGTGAGTTCGAATCTCACCGCCCCGACCAGTCAAACCCGAAAGGTTCCGAATTTGGAGCCTTTTTCATTTCATTTGAGCATGTCCTGCAGTTTTCAACGCGATTAATGGCAATGAAACGAGCATACAAACTCACAGCAGTTGCCGTTGCGTTGGTCGCGGTGCTGGGGCTGGCGGTCGCTTTTTACTATGCATATAGGCTGGCAGCGGTCGGCGCCGCCTACAAGGCAAAGATCCTGTGTTCCGGCGTTTTTGTGTCGGAGCGCGATCCTCACTCGGTGCTCAACACGGACCTCGCGGGGGATGATCTGGCCGCTTTACGCTTGGTAAATACGCACATTGATCGCGAGCTGAATAAGGTCACGGCCGATTTTTTAGGATTCATCACGCGGACAGCGGTATTTCAAAATAAACGCGGATGCACGGTTGTTTATGAAAATGTTGAACGACCATCGGCGCAATCGGCTGGAAGTTCAAATCGCGATATAAGTGCAAAGCCGGAGGGCGATTTCGGCGGTGAGAAGGGGCTGCCGGCTCAGGTAAACACGGCTCGCTTGAACTCCGCTTTGGAGTGGGCATTCGCCGAGCGTGACCCGGTTACTCCAAGAAACACGCGCGCCGTGGTTGTCGTCCATGACGGTCATCTGGTTGCGGAACGCTACGCGGACGGCTTTTCGAAATCCACGGCTCTTGCGGGCTGGTCGATGACCAAGAGCGTCATTAACGCATTAGTCGGCGTCTTGGTCCAAGAAGGAAAAATTTCTCTTCAAGATCCGGTTCCGATAACCGCGTGGAAATCACCGGGTGATATGCGCCGGGCGATCACCTGGGAACAGCTTTTGCGAATGAACAGCGGGTTGCAGTTCGACGAGGATTACCGCAATCCGCTGGCTGACGTGACCCACATGCTGTTCGGTGTACCCAGCGCAGCAGGCTACGCCATTGCCAAGCCATTGGAGGTGGAACCGGGAACGCGCTGGAGCTATTCAAGCGGGACAACCAACATCATCTCGTTCGCAATCCGTAAAGTGGTTGGCGATCCCGACTACTTGGATTTTCCGCGCCGCGCGCTTTTTGACCGGCTGGGGATGCAAAGTGCAGTGATGGAGAGCGACGCATCCGGGACTTTTGTCGGATCGTCCTTCATGTATGCGACCGCGCGCGATTGGGCGCGCTTTGGTTTGCTGTATCTTCGCGACGGCGTTTGGTCGGGACAACGCATCTTGCCGGAAGGCTGGGTGGCCTTTGCACGGAAACCGACACCCGATGCTCCGGACCAGACCTACGGTGCGCATTTTTGGCTACGTGTTCCCAAGGAATTCCACTGCGGAAACGGAACCGATGCGCTGCCTCCTGATGTCTTCCACGCCATCGGATACGAGGGGCAATTCGTTACGATCATCCCTTCTCGAAAGCTGGTGCTCGTCCGACTCGGATTGACGCGGCGCCCTTGCGCTTGGGACCATCCGGAGTTCGTTCGTTTGGTATTGGCGGCTATCGCGGATGGAAT
Organism: Burkholderiales bacterium; assembly: GCA_035624535.1. Lineage (GTDB taxonomy): Bacteria > Pseudomonadota > Gammaproteobacteria > Burkholderiales > JAHFRG01 > JAHFRG01. The sequence goes on along the minus strand of DASPRI010000133.1, from coordinate 9,771 downwards.
GCTTAGCAACGCGGCGCCCGGAACTGGCGCACCCCCGCTGGCTGTTCGCTAATTTGCAGTGCTCGGCTGCAAATGAATCTCCGGCACCGATAGCTGAGTTTTTCCTATATTTGGATTGAGTGTCTACACGGTGCCCCAACTCTCCTGTCGAAAAATTGTAATATTTGTTTAATATTTTGGAGGGACAATCTGGGGCGGTAGGGTCTACCTACCCTCCCTTTTTAGGTTGCCCCCTTTGCGCCCCGCCCTGGGGCATTTTTTTGTCGGCAAATCTTCAGTGTATTCTGTTTTGCCAATGTTCGAATTATCGATTCGGTTTGAATTTCGTTAAAATAAAGCTGCCGTATTGGTTTTGTCCGTTGCAAGATATTGATTAGCAATCAGCAGCGATGTTACGATGACCGATAGGTGCAAGTGGTCGCGAGTTTGAGTCTCGTCTGCCCGATCAGTTCAGATTTGAGAAAATAGAAAACGGGGGTCAGAAATCGAAAACTTGAGTTTTTTCCGTTGCGCCGATTGTTTATCGACCAGCGGGCCGCCCGCCTTCCACCACCCTGTTTTATCTTTCGGAAATGCATATCCTGCTCAGTAACGATGACGGTTATTTCTCACCGGGACTCGCGGTGCTTGCCGAAAGCCTATCGCGAACCGCAGACATCACAGTGGTGGCGCCGGAACGCGACAACAGCGGAGCAAGCAACTCGCTTACGCTGGACCGGCCGTTAAGCCTGCGCAAATCTCATAACGGTTTCTATTATGTAAACGGCACACCTACCGATTGCGTGCATTTGGCGGTGACCGGCATGCTGGACAAGCTGCCTGACATAGTTGTCTCGGGAATAAATGATGGCGCCAACATGGGTGATGACACGATTTATTCCGGCACCGTCGCTGCGGCTACTGAAGGATTTCTGCTCGGCATTCCCTCGCTCGCGGTTTCCTTGGTAGCGAGCTCCGGTGACAATTATGCAACTGCCGCACGGGTCACGGCAGAAATCATCGGGCGTTTGCAAAAATATTCCTACGCGCAACCCCTGTTGCTGAATATCAATGTTCCGGATGTGGCCTATGCCGAACTTAAGGGGTTTGAGGTCACCCGTTTGGGCAGGCGTCATAAGGCCGAGCCGGTAGTAAAAACTCACAACCCGCGCGGTGAAGCGGTGTACTGGGTGGGTGCAGCGGGAAGTGTGCAGGACGCCGGCAAGGGCACCGATTTCCACGCGGTTTTGCACCATAAAGTTTCCATTACACCTTTGCAAATCGATCTCACCCAGTTCTCACAACTCGAAAGTCTCAGCAAGTGGCTTGAGAACCTTTAGCATGAAGGCACACTATTCCGGAATCGGCATGACCTCACAGCGCACGCGCGCGCGCATGGTGGAACGTTTGCGTAAACAGGGCATTCGCGACGAGGTGGTGCTCACTGCTATGGCCGAAGTGCCACGCCACATTTTTGTAGAGGAAGCCCTGGCAAGCCGGGCGTATGAGGATGTGTCATTGCCGCTAGGCTATGGCCAGACGATCTCCAGTCCGTACACTGTGGCGCGAATGCTTGAGTTGTTGCGGGCCGGCAAGACAATCCAGCGTGCACTGGAAATCGGCACCGGATGCGGTTACCAGGCAGCGATACTGTCGCATCTCGCGCAGGAAGTGTATACGCTGGAACGAGTGGTCCCGCTCGCCAACAAGGCGCGGGTGCGACTCCGCGATCTCGGCATCAGCAACGTGCGGGTCAGGCAAGCCGACGGCTTTGCTGGTTTTCCTGATGCTGCGCCATTCGATTCCATTATAGTGGCTGCCGCAGCAACTCATGTGCCGCAGGCGCTGTTAGAGCAGCTTGCGGTTGGTGGTAGAATGGTGCTGCCGACGGGTGCGCATGAGCAGCACCTGCGCGTCGTCGAACGTGGTGCGCAAAGCTACATCGAGTCGGTTCTGGAAACGGTAAAGTTTGTACCTATGCGGGCTGGGATGGAGTAATGAAGGCCACGGCATCATCCTTTAACGTAGGCGTACTGTTGGCGGTTAATCTCGTGGTAGCCGGGTGCGTCAGTGAGCATCCGGCTCCAGTGGTAGAAAAATCGCCCGCGGCCGTGCAAGCGGCGAAACCGGCAAAAGAGAAAGCGGTTGTCAAACAGGCAGGCGGTGCGCCCGCCGAGTTTTATACCGTGCAGAAAGGCGATACCTTGTACAGCATTGCGCTGGCACATGACATTGACTACCGTGAGCTTGCGCAATGGAACAATATCAGCGATCCCACTGCCGTCAGTGAAGGCCGGCAACTGCGGCTGACACCGCCGGCTTCGGAAACAGTGGTCACTGCGCCGCTGATAACCACACCGGGAGTTGAGGGGCAACCGGTCGAAAGCCCGGAAGGCAAACCTCTACCTCCACCCGGGATGCTGAAAACCGAACCCAAGGCGGTGAAACTGCCGTATTCCGATCAGGCGCTGGCGCAATTGCAAAAGTCAGACGTACCCGCAAGTAAAACCGAGCCAGTTCCGGAAACGAAACTCGCGATCAAAACGAATGACAAAACCGAGGACAAAACCGAGGGCAAAACCGAAAATAAAATTCCTGGAACGGCTAGTGGCGAAATTGACTGGGGTTGGCCCGCTACGGGCAAGGTTGTTTCTGGTTTTAGCGAAACCGCCAACCTAAAAGGCGTGGATATTGCAGGCAAGCTTGGCGAGCCGGTGTTAGCCAGTGCGCCCGGGAGAGTGGTGTACAGCGGCAGCGGCTTGCGTGGTTACGGTAAACTAATAATCATCAAGCATAACGACACCTATTTGAGTGCGTACGCGCACAACAGCGAAATACTGGTGAAAGAAGGACAAGCGGTGGTGAAAGGCCAGAAAATCGGGGAAATGGGGGATAGCGATGCGGATCAGGTCATGTTGCATTTCGAAATTCGCCGCCTGGGCAAGCCGGTTGATCCGCTGAAATATTTACCCGCGAACAAGGCATCATGAGAAATTATTTGCTAGAAGACGAACTGCCGGAAGAAGGGCTCTCCCTTCAGGCCGAAGAGACCGTCGCGGAAGTGGACCAATTCACCGCCGACGTACTTTCGGATGCAACGCAGATTTACCTCAATGAAATCGGCCAGAATGAGTTACTGAGCGCCCAGGACGAGTTGCTTTACGCGCGCTTGACCAAGCAGGGGGATTTCGAGGCGCGGCAGAAAATGATCAAACATAATCTACGGCTGGTGGTCAGCATCGCCAAACATTATACGCACCGCGGCATGGCGCTCCTTGATTTGATCGAGGAAGGCAATCTGGGTTTGATCCACGCGCTGGAGAAATTTGACCCGGAACGTGGTTTTCGCTTTTCCACCTACGCTACGTGGTGGATTCGGCAAAATGTAGAGCGCGCAATAATGAATCAGTCCCGCACCATCCGCCTGCCGGTTCATGTCATTAAGGAACTCAATGTCGTGTTGCGTGCATTGCGCCACCTAGAAACACATTGCGAAAAAGAGCCGACTACCGACGATGTAGCACACCTCCTCGGTGTGCCGGTAGAGGACGTGCGTCGCGTGCTGGCGTACAACGAGCGCATGGCATCACTTGACGCACCGCTGGAAATCGATCCAATGCTCTCTGTTGGCGAATCCATTCCGGACGAGCATAACCCCACGCCCGACCTCAAGCTGGAGCACGCCGAGCTGGAAGCCTATGTTCAGGAATGGCTCAATCAGCTGAACGACAAGCAACGGCGCGTGGTAGAACGCCGCTACGGGTTGAACGGCTGCGATATATGCACTCTGGAACAGCTTGCTGAGCACTTGAGTCTGACACGCGAGCGGGTACGTCAGATCCAGATCGAAGCGTTGCACAGCCTGCGCAAGATATTGAAGCGCAGGGGCGTGTCGAAGGAAATATTGTTATAGCGCTTTAGGTTGCAGGCTTTTCTTGAATTGCAATTCCAAAATATTGCATTGCCGGTTCACGGCTCGAATTCGCGCACCAGGCGTGTCAGCCGTTTCACTGCCGGCTTGCCCGCCAATCGACCGTAACGCAAACCGATATAAATATCGCTGATACTACGTACGGGCGCCGCTTGCTGAGGTATGGCTTGTGCCATCCGGCGTGCGTAGTCAAGCGGGCCTTCCGCGGGACCGCGCGCCAATCCCTGTTTGGCCAGCTTGCCGCAGAATTTGTTATAGGCCTTCCGTACCGGGTCGTGTGGCGCGGTTTTTAAGCGCCACAATATCATTCCGGCCAATCCCAGCATGATAAATCCCGAGGCAACGAGCAGCGCGATGGCCATGTTCTGCCAAGTCACATCGCTCATGCCGAGCTGCGTCATGAATTGTACTTGGCGCTGCGGGGTATAGCCCAAGACCCACTGATTCCAGCCGTTTGCCATGGTATCCCATATGAAGCGCGCTTGGCGCAGCCATTGGTAATCCTGCCGTACCAGTAATGGCAATGGGTCGGTTGCGGGCACCGCGGCGGCGATTCCCGCTTCCACGCGCAGCGGAGATACTGCCGCGGTCGGGTCAATGCGCGTCCAACCGCGCTCTTTTAGCCAGACCTCGACCCACGCATGCGCATCGGCCTGGCGCACGATGAAATAGTCGTCGATGGTGTTGTACTCGCCTCCCTGATAACCGGTCACGATGCGCGCAGGTATTCCTGCAGCGCGCATTAGGAATGCGAAGCTCGAAGCATAGTGCTCGCAGAAGCCGCGCCGCGTGTCGAACAGGAATTCATCCACTGGGTTTTCGCCAAGCAGCGGCGGCACCATCGTGTAATAAAACTTTTCCTTGCGGAAAAAATTCAGCGCCTGGTTGATGATCGCCATATTATCGCTGGACATGCGGCGCCAGGATTGCGCTAATTCCCTGGCGCGCGGATTTGACTTCTGCGGAAGTTGCAGCGCGCGTCGCAATAAGTTGGGATCTTCATCCAGCTTGGTCCGATACTTGACATAGGACGCGATCTCATAGCGCATACGGTTGCGTACGGGGGCATTGGCGAGAACCTGGAAATCCGCGGTAATCTTGGAGTGCGGGGGGAAAGTACCGGGCAGATCCAATGCGAACAGCCAATTTTTGTTGTGTGGCTCTAGGGTGACGGTGTAGCGCAACGGCCGCTCAAGAGCCTGCAGCTCCGGAGTTTCGAAGGACGTTTCTCTCGCCCCGGACCAGGTTCGGCCGTTAAAGCGCCATAATACCGGGCCGCGCCAGTACAGCATCGACGCTCGGGGCGCAGCGCTTTCAAATTTAACGCGAAACGCCACCGCATCGGACTGCACCAAGCTGCTAAGGGAGCCCGGCGACATGGTATCGCTGAGACCGGTGATTCCGGAATAAGCATCTTGCGGCAATCCCCAGAGCGGTCCCTGCACACGCGGAAAGAGCAGGAACAGGGCCACCATCAGCGGCACCGCTTGCAACAGCAAGCTGCCGGCAATACGCATCTTTAACTTTGCGGGAATATCATCGGAAGGGTGGTTGCAGCCGATTAACGCAGCAGTAAGCACCAGCACCACGAGCACCATGTACAGGCCGGTGAGCATGGTTTGCGAATAGAGGAAGTTGGTGATCACCAGAAAATAACCGAGGAACAATACCAGGGCCGCGTCACGCAAGCTGCTCGTTTCCATGAGTTTCAGGCCGATCAGCAAAACCAGAAACGCCACGCCCGCGTCGCGCCCAAGCAGGACCCCGTAGCTTAAATAGATGCCGGCAGTCCCGGCGCCGAGTATTGAGAACAGCAGCCACTTGGACAACAAGGGAGACCTGCGCTGCGCGATATAAAGTCGCCAGAGGCCAAGAACACCGGCGAAAATTAAAACCCAGGCCGGCAGCCGCTCCGCGTGCGGGGCAGCCACCAGCGCAAGCGCAAGCAAGATCCAAAGGATATCGCGAAAATTAATCTGTTGTTCCATGCACGCTGTCACCCAGCCTAAACAAAGCCAGGGTTTCTAGGCAGTTTTGGCGGTGCTGTGCGCCGTAGGCCAACGGCAATTCCTTGCCGGGCAGGCGCAACCCGTAGCTAATTCGTGCAGTCTCGGCATCCAGCACCCAGCGGCAGAGCCGAGATAACTTGGCTTCATCATCCAAAGTCGCAGGCAGGTCATTCCAGTCCAGCCAAAGCTCGGCGTCGGCCCGACCGATGAATTGCTTGGTGAGTAGTCCGTAATCGCGCGCCGCCGCTTTCCACGCAATGTGCCGAGGGGAGTCGCTGGGCTGGTGCGGGCGCAGGCCGGTGAAATCATCGTTTCCCTGGCCTGATTCAAGGCCTGTCCCGGTATAGGAGTGCGGCTTGACCGGCGGAAGCTTTGCCGGATCCGGGCGCGGATACACTATGCAGCGCGAATCCAGTTCGACATAGGACCAGGCGTGGAACAGTCCCAGCGGAAAATGCGTGAACAGCGTGATTCGGCCCGGCCTCAGCCAACCGCGCCGCATCGCTGGAACCGCGACCTCCGCGGTTGAACTCGCGTTTTGCGCGACGTCGCGGAAGACCGGCGTTTGTTTTCCGCGCGTTACCGCAATGGCGTAGCGGGGCAGAGTGCGTTGATTGTCCAGGCACACCTCAAAGCTTGCCTGTTCTCCGGCAAACACCGGTTTGCTTTTGCCGGAACGTACCTGTAGCCCGGCGAGATTGCGGAAAGCGTGTAGCATGGAAATAATGCCCATCGCCGCAAGCAGGAACGTGAGCACATAGCCTAGTCCCAGGTTGTAATTGATTGAGCCAATCAGCAGCGACAACAAAAGCAATCCGAAAAACAGACCCAAGCGCGTGGGAAGGATGAACACACGACGTTGCGTGAGTACGATCGGGTCCGTCGCCGGCCCGCCGAGCTTGAACAGCCACTTGTCAAGATAATTCTTGAGCGCGAGTCGCATGCAAAGCCTGTTCTCGCGTCGGCAAATCTCAGGGAATCGCCACTGCGTTGATCAGGTGCTCGGCAAGATCCTTGTTGTGCGATTGTTCACCTGCCGGGTGCAGACGGTGTCCTACCACGCTCGGCAGTATGGCCTGCACATCTTCAGGCAGCACTTGGTTACGACCATGCATCAGGGCCCAGGCACGCGCCGAGTGCAGGAGCGCCAGTCCAGCGCGCGGGCTCAAACCGTTCACGTAATGAGGCGATTGGCGGGTTCGCAGGATCAGCGCTTGCAGATAATCCAGCAGGGCGTCCGAGGTGTGAACCATTCGCACCTTGTGCTGCACTTCCAGCAATTCGGCTGCGCTCATGCACGGCGTAAGTTGCGAAACCATATCGCGCCGTTCGCCGCCCTTGAGCAAAGCGCGTTCGGCGGCATTGTCCGGGTAACCGAGCCGAATGCGCATCAAGAAGCGGTCAAGCTGGGATTCAGGGAGTGGAAAGGTGCCAACGAATTGCGCGGGATTTTGTGTTGCGATCACGAAAAAAGGTTGGAGCAGGGGACGAGTTTCGCCTTCGGTTGTGACTTGGTGTTCTTCCATTGCTTCCAGAAGCGCGCTTTGCGTTTTCGGCGTGGCGCGGTTGATTTCGTCGGCGAGCACGACCTGTGCAAACACCGGGCCGGGGTGAAACTTGAAGGCGCCAGCGCCGCGGTCGTAAATTGAAACACCCAATATATCGGCGGGCAGCATGTCACTGGTAAACTGGATGCGGTGGAATTCCAGACCCAGCGACCGCGCCAGGGCATGAGCTAAAGTGGTTTTGCCCACGCCTGGCAAATCTTCAATGAGCAAGTGGCCGCGCGCCAGAAGGCAGGCGAGCGCCAAGCGAATCTGTCGATCTTTGCCGAGGATAATTTTGCTTACCTGTGCGATGACCCGATCAATTGGTTGTTCCTTGAGATCTTGCTGAAGCAAATGCGGTTGCATAGTTGGTCTCATTCTCCGTTTAAATGTCGGCAATCTGTATTATTCCGTGACCAGCAAAGCCGCGACAACTTTGCGTCCTTCCGCCATCAGGATGTTATAGGTACGGCAAGCGGCCGGCGTATTCATGACTTCTAGGCCGATTCTAGCCTTGGCGAGCGCTTGCGACAATGTCGGATGCGGGAAACGCAAGCTGGAACCCGTCCCCAGCAGCACGATTTCGGGCGCCAATTTGGCCAAGTCCTCGAAATCCCGCATGCTAAGGGTCCCGAATTCGGCGACATTCCATTGCATCACGCGTTCCGGCAGCACGACGATGTTCTTTTCGTGCCGCACATTGTTGACCATTACATAACCCCGCCCATATCCGGTGAAGCGGTTTTCGGTTGTGGAAGCGGCAAGATGTAGTTTCATGTTTTCAACCGTTGGCGAATCCAATTGCGACAGCGCAACTCGTCGGCTAAAATTATACCTTTTTTGCACAACAGCAGATTTGATATACATCACAACTTCATGCAGGAATTTCCACGCATAAAGCGTCTTCCTCCGTATGTTTTCAACATCACCAGCGAACTCAAGGCGGCAGCCAGGAAACGCGGCGAAGACATCATTGATTTCAGCATGGGTAATCCCGATGGCGCGACGCCCAAGCACATCGTGGACAAACTCATTGAAACGGTACAGCGTCCGGATACGCACCGCTATTCGGTTTCCAGGGGCATCCTGCGGCTGCGCCGTGCAATTTGCAACTGGTACCAGTCGCGCTTCAATGTCGAGTTTGATCCGGAAAGCGAAGCGATCGTCACCATCGGTTCGAAAGAAGGAATTTCGCACCTCGCGCTGGCCGTCCTGGATGCCGGGGATATTGTACTGGTACCCAATCCAAGCTATCCGATACATATATACGGACCGGTAATTGCCGGTGCCGACATATGGCACGTGCGCTTGACACCGGGCGTGGACTTCTTTGCTGAATTGGAAAAAGCGCTCAAGGATTCCTATCCCAAGCCGAGGCTGTTGGTTATCAACTTTCCCAGCAATCCGACGACGCAATGCGTGGACCTGACGTTTTTCGCGAAGATCATCGCGCTCGCCAAGGAATATGGAATTTATGTGGCGCATGATTTGGCCTATGCCGACATCGTATTTGACGGCTACGCCGCGCCGTCCATCATGCAGGTGGACGGCGCGCGTGAGGTTGCAGTGGAATTTTTCACTTTGTCCAAAAGCTACAATATGCCGGGCTGGCGGGTCGGCTTCATGGTAGGCTGCAAAAAACTGGTTGCGGCATTGGCGCGCCTGAAAAGCTACCACGATTACGGCACGTTCACGCCCATTCAGGTAGCCTCCATTTTAGCGCTGGAAGGACCTCAGGATTGCGTGGAGGAAATCCGCGGCATTTATCAGAACCGGCGCGACGTGCTGTGCAAAGGATTGCACGCGATCAATTGGAACGTGCAGACACCCAAGGCAACCATGTTTGTTTGGGCGCAGACCCCGGAGGCGTACCGCGCCATGGGCTCGCTGGAGTTTTCCAAAAAACTCTTGGTCGAAGCCAAGATTGCAGTCTCGCCGGGCATTGGATTTGGCGAATATGGTGATGACCATGTGCGCTTTTCCCTAATTGAGAATGAAGCACGCACCCGACAGGCTCTGCGCGGAATCAAGGAAATGTTCCGGAAGGACGGATTAATGTGAAACCGATCAACGTAGGACTCCTGGGTATCGGCACCGTAGGCGGCGGCACGTTTACGGTTTTGAGGCGCAATCAGGAGGAAATCACCCGGCGGGCTGGGCGGGCCATTGTGCTGAAAATGATCGCGGACAAGGATCTAAAAAAGGCACGCAAGCTTGCAGGAAAAAGTGCCGTGGTGACCGCCGATGCTTGGGAAGTGGTGAATCACCCCGATATCGACATTGTTGTGGAACTCATCGGCGGCAC
>DASPRI010000112.1:0-9629 GCA_035624535.1 Burkholderiales bacterium | reverse complement strand
GCGTTTGCGCTTTACAGTTGTTTCTGCAACCTGCACAATTAGATCGGTATCCCCTTTAGAGACGCGCATCGCCGCAACGCGAACTGCCTCGCCCGCAACATTGGCATCGTAATAAATTGGTTTATTAGGACCCATTTCCACGGTTGGCAATCGAAGTTCTTTGTTGCCCGCAAGCAACTCCTGATTGGGGCCGTGGACAGAATAGAAGATCCGGTCGTATTTGTCGGTTCGCAGCACCTGATCCGCTGCTGGCGGCAGATCAAGCGTTATTCTGCCGTTCACAATCTTCGCATTGTTGGCGAGCGCCAGCGCGGTGGAAAACAAGTTTTCATCGTAGGCGGCGACTGCCGGCCGCAGCGCAGTAAAATAGTCTCCAATTACGCCTATCACCAGTAACGCCAGGAGCGGCAATAGCAGCGAACTGAGCAGCAGGTACCGCAAGCTATTTTTTTTCATCTGCAGGTTCCTCTATTAAATAGCCGAAGCCGCGCAATGTGCGAATCTTTATTCCAGCGCATTCAATCTTATCGCGCAGCCGCGAGACGTACACCTCTACCGCATTTGGGGTGAGTTCCTCGCCCCAGTCGCACAGCGCTTCAATGATCTCAGCCTTGTTCAGCACCTTCCCGGAATTGATAAGCATGTACTCCAAAACGCCCCACTCGCGTAAGGTCAGGTCAAGCGGTTTTCCTTCGAGCCAGGCTCTTCGCGCGTTTAGATCGAGAGTCAACGCGCCATAGTTGATTTGCGGCTTAATGCTTGCCTGGCCACGGCGCAAGACCGCCCTCACGCGGGCCTTGAGTTCGGGCAGCGCGAACGGTTTAACGAGGTAATCGTCCGCACCAAGATCCAGGCCACGGACACGATCTTCGACGGAATCCCGTGCAGTCAATATAAGCACCGGAACATATTTTCGGCGCTGTCGCAACCTGCGCAATACCTCGAATCCGTCCATTCCCGGAAGACCAATATCGAGTACAACGAGCGAATAGCTTTCCTGCGCAAGCGCCGCATTGGCCTTGATACCGGTTTCTGCCCAGTCGACTGCGTAACCGGCCTGTTGCAGCGAGCGAACCAGGCCGTCCGCAAGTATGCTATCGTCCTCGACGACCAGGATTCTCATGTTGCACCCATTTGGTATTGCAATGCCAAAAACACAGTGATTTTATGCGGGCTTAATTCTTTTATTCTAGAGTTAATTTTGGGACCGCGCGGATTTGACGTTGTACAGCCGCCTTCAGCAATGTTCAGTCGCGGTCGCATAAGCCCCACGATTGCAAAAATGCCTTGAACTAATTCCTTATTTCCTGTCATGAGCGTGTCCTTAATATCGAATCCCTGCGCCGCAAATTTAAATCCGATCAATTGCTGGATAAATCGGACCGATTCCACCAGCCGCCGCCGAGCGCTTGGAACAGTGCTGCCGTGTCGGCATAACGGTTAGCCCGCGCCTGCGCGAGAACAATCGCTGCCTGCTGATAGGTCAGCTCAGCATTGAGCAGCGCTAAGTAGCTTATATCCCCAAGTTGCAATTGCCTGCGCGCAATTTTCAAGCTCTCGGCAGCGGCCCGTTCGGCGTCGGATGCTGCTTTCAGGGCGTTGGCGTCGTTTTGAAGCGCCTGCAGCGTGTCGGCCACGTTCTGGAAAGCGGTGATAACCGTGCCGCGATACTGTGCCGCTGCCTGGTCGTAGGCGGCCTCGGCTGCGCGTTTTTTGTGCAGTAAAGCGCCGCCCTCGAAGATGGGTTGCGCCAGATTGCCGGCCAAACTCCAAAAATTCGTGCCACCAGCGAACAAATGACCCATCTCGGTTGCCACGCTGCCGATATTGGCGCTAATGGTGAACTGCGGCAGCATGTTTGCGACAGCGACGCCGATTTGTGCGCTGGCCGCATGCAATTGCGCCTCAGCCGAACGCACGTCCGGACGTTGCTCCACAAGACTGGAAGGCAGGCTGACCGGAAGTTCTTGAGGAAGCTGAAGCATCGAGAGCTCGAACTTCTCGCTCGGCTCCTCACTGGGGAAACGTCCAAGCAAAGCAGTCAGCAGATCGCGCTGCTGCGCCAATTGCTTCTGCAGCGGCGGCAATGTCGCTCGCGCCTGTGCAAGCGCGGCTTGCTGCGCCACCACGTTTGACTCGGCGATCGCGCCCAGCTCATATTGGCGCCGTAATAGTTCGAGCTGCTCGGCTTCGAAATTGATGACCTCCTGGGTCGCTGCAATTTGCGCGCGCAAGGAAGCCTCCTGTACCGCCGCGGCAACCACATTTGATGTAAGAGTTAGGTAAGTCGCTTCGAGTTGGAAGCGCTGGGACTCTGCCAGCGCTTCCAGTGTCTCCGCTTGCCGCCGATTTGCGCCGAACACGTCGAGCGTATAAGACACGCTTACTTGAGCTGTGTATAGATTGAAGATTGGAACGCCGGAAGATAAGGTTGGAGCGAGCGTGCCAACAGCATTTTTTTGACGGCTTGGCGAGTAGCTGGCCTCGAAACTGGGGTAAAAAGCCCCCTTCTGCGCGTATACATTTTCCATTGCCACACGCAGCGCTGCCTGCGCCGCCTGTGCATCGGGATTGGCCGTCAGCGCCTGGTCAATTAAATTGTTGAGCGGTTTCGAATGAAATAATGTCCACCACTGCCCCGGGATATCGAGTCCATACGCGAAGCGTTGTGCCTCTCCCCCGGCGATGTCTGCCGACTTTGGCAGTACCGAGAGAGGCTCGCGAGTGTAGCCGTCGACCGCTGGAGCCGCAGGGTGTTTAAAATCCGGGCCCACTGCGCAAGCTGCAACCAGCAGCGCACCCGAAATTCCTGGGAAAAGCCATGCGCATTTCTTCCACGGATAGCTCCAGCGAATTCTTCCTGTTGTCCAGGAATTGCAGGGTTCAAGAACGCGCATACGAATTTCCATGTTGGTTGCCTTCGTTGCTCAAGCTGCCGGCCTGGGCTGAGGTTGTTCGTCGATCGTCCGTTCCCAGCGCGAAAACCAGACGATCAGCACGGGCAGCACTATGAGTATCAACACCGGCGCGAGGAGCATTCCGCCGACGACGACCAGTGCAAGCGGTTTTTGCACCTGCGAGCCAATGCCCGTTGAGACAGCTGCCGGCAACAGGCCCACGCCCGCGGCAAAGCAGGTCATCATTACCGGGCGCATTTGCGTCTCACAGGTCCGCAGAATCGCGCGGGAACGGTCAAGGCCACTGAAGATCATTTTATTGTAGTAGGAAAGCACGATAATCCCGTCCATCACCGCAATGCCGAACAGTGCGATGAAGCCGATCGCGGCTGACACGCTGAACGGCGTGCCGGTGACAAACAGCGCAAAGATCCCGCCGATCAGCGCCATCGGAATAACGCTTGCGGCAAGGAGAGTATCAATTAACGAGGAAAAATTAACGAACAAGAGCACGCCGATGAGTGCGATGCTAAAGGGCACCATAATTTTCAGACGCGCAATCGCATCCTGCAATTCGCCGAATTCACCGACCCATTCCAAACGGTAACCGCCCGGGATTTGCACCTGCTCCGCTACCTTGCGCTGCGCCTCGAGGACAGCGCCACCGAGGTCCCGACCGCGAACGCTGAATTTGATCGGAATGTAACGCTCGTGCTGCGAACGGTAAATGTAAGAAGCGCCAGACACCAGGCTCACTTTTGCGACATCGCCCAAGGGGATCTGGACGATGCCTTTGCCGTCCAGGCTCGGAGCACCGATGGTAATGTGCCGGATGGCATCCAGGCTCTGACGGTACTCCGGTGCGAGGCGGACCTTCATCGGGAAGTTGCGGTCACTGCCCTCTTCGTAAAGATTGCCAGCCGCCTGGCCGCCGATCGCTGCCTGGATGGTCGCGTTGATGTCGCCAGGGGCTAAACCATAGCGGGCGGCGCGCAAACGATCGATTTCAATTTTCACGGCCGGTTGGCCAAGCGAGTTGAAGACGGCGAGGTCGGTGATGCCGGGTACGGTTCGCATCACATCCCTGATCTTGGCTGCGGTTTTCTCGAGCGTTTCAAGATTGTTGCCGATCAGCTTGACCGAGTTTTGACCTTTGACTCCCGAGGCGGCCTCTTCCACATTGTCCTCGATGTTCTGCGAAAAATTGAACGCCACGCCTGGGAATTGCTCCTGCAACGCAGCGTTGACCTGCTGGGTGAGCTTCTCCTTGTTGACTCCTTCTGGCCATGATTCGAATGGCTTGAGCGGAACAAAAAATTCAGCATTGAAAAAGCCCGTGGCATCAGTGCCATCATCCGGCCGTCCGTGTTGTGAAACAACGGTCTCCACTTCGGGAAACCCATCAATGACCTGGCGCATTCGATTGACGTATCCGTTGCCTTCCTCAAGCGAGATCGACGGCGGCATGGTCGCCCGGATCCATAGATTGCCTTCCTCCAGCTTGGGAAGAAATTCGAGGCCCAGCGAGCGAACAGCGAGAAGTGCCAGCACGATGAATACGGCAACACCACCCAGGCTGAGAATACGATTGGCGAGCGCGAATTCGAGCACGGGAGAATAAACGCGGCGAAGCCCGCGCACGATCAGCGTTTCGGTCTCGCTGATCCGATCGGGAAGCAACAGCGCGCTCAGCGCCGGCGAAACCGTGAAAGTGGCAATGAGTCCGCCAGCAATAGCATAAGCGTAGGTCTTAGCCATGGGCGCAAAGATGTGTCCTTCGACCCCGGAAAGTGCGAAAAGCGGTACGAAGCCTGCAATGATGATCGCAGCAGAGAAAAAGATCGCCTTGTTCACTTCGGCTGCCGCGTTTGCAATAAGTGCCAGCTTGCCGCGCAATCCTCCGGTCGGCGAAATCGAGAGGAAAGGATCGCCAGAGGGTTGCGCGGCCGCTGCCTCGGCAAAATTCCTGAAAATGTTTTCGACCATGATCACGGTGGCATCGACGATAAGGCCGAAATCAATGGCACCAACCGAAAGCAGGTTGGCCGATTCGCCCCGCACCAGCAGGATGCATATGGCGAAGAACAGCGCGAACGGAATGGTCGCAGCGACGATGATCGCGCTGCGCAGGTTGCCGAGGAATATCCACTGCACCACAAAGATCAGCAAAATGCCGAAAATCATGTTCTTGAGCACTGTGCGCGTGGTGATATTGATCAGTTCACTTCGATCATAAATCGGTTCAATCCGCACCCCGGGTGGAAGAATATCCGAGCTATTTATCTTCTCGACCTCGGCTTCAATGCGTCTGACCGTGGGTAGGCTCTGCTGGCCGCGACGCATGAGGACAATGCCCTGAACAATGTCATCATCGCCATCCTGGCCCGCAATGCCCAAGCGCGGTTCATGTCCGACAGTTACGGTCGCGATATCGCCTAACAGCACCGGTGTCCCGCTGTTGGAAATCATCATGGTATTTCGCATGTCCTCCATCGAGTGAACGAGGCCGACGCCGCGCACCACTGCCGCCTGCGGCCCAATATTTACGGTTTGGCCGCCAACGTTGACGTTGCTGTTGTTCAGGACCTGCAGTACCTGAGGTAAAGTGACGCCGTAATCGACGAGCTTATTGAGATCGACGGTGATGTCGTAAGTCTTGGTCTTGCCGCCCCAGCCGGTGACATCGATTACTCCCGGTACCGCCTTGAAGCGGCGCTCGAGGATCCAGTCCTGGATGGTCTTGAGATCCATAAGCGAATATCCGGGCGGACCGAAGACGCGATACCGGTAAACCTCGCCGATCGGGCTCCAGGGCGAAATTTGCGGCTGCGCGCCATTGGGCAGCGTCGGCAGCTGGGAAAGGCGATTGATCACCCACTGCTCCGCCTGCTGGTAGGTGAAATCATAGGTGAATTGCACTTTGACATCCGACAGGCCGAACAGTGATATCGTCCGAATATCTGTGACGTGCGGGATTCCCGCCATCTGGATTTCGATGGGAATGGTGATGTAGCGTTCGATCTCTTCGGCAGACTGGCCGCTGCTCTGGGTAACCACGTCAACAAGTGGCGGCACCGGGTCTGGATAAGCCTCGATGTTGAGCCTGGTAAAGCTGATTATGCCGGCGCCAAATAAAAAAAACAGCAGGAAGACCATCAACACGCGCTGTTTCAAGGCAAATGCAATCATTGCGTTCACATTTTTTGCCCGTTGTTTGCTTCAATCGGTTAATCTGTCGTTATGAATCATCTGATGGTCACTCGTATAGAGCCGCTCGGTCGATGAACAGGGTGCCACTTGTAACGACCTTTTCCCCAGAACTAAGGCCGGTGGAAACTTCGACCATGCCATTGCTACTCCGCCCGATGCGGATCGAGCGCGCCGCGACAGTGCCATCATCGCGCGCCACCCAGACGCGCGCCTCCTCGCCTTCATAGACAACAGCGCTCTGAGGGACTGCCGGCGCGATGGTATCGCCGCCTGTGATGATGCCGAAGCTTGCGAACATCATCGGCTTGAGCGCTCCGTCGGGGTTTTCCACTTCGGCACGAACTGGAAGTCGGTGTATGCTCGGATCGATGGAGGACGCAACCCAGGTGATCTTCGCCTTGAATACCCGCCCGGGGTAAGCGAGCACCCGCACCTCGACTGGGTCCCCGATATGCACCAAAGGCGCATCCATCTCGCGCACATTGGCGACTAACCAGACCGTCGAGAGATTGCTAATCGAGTACAGCGGATTGGAAGCGCCCGTCGAAGCGCTATTGATATACTGGCCTAGGCCGACCTGACGCTGGGTCACCGTACCCGCAACCGGTGCCCGAACAAGGGCTTCCGAGTTCATCTTCTGCGCGTTAGGTTCGTTTTCGAAAGCGCTGATTTCTGAATCCGACCTTCCGAGTATGTGCAGCCGATTACGCACCGCGGCGAGCGCGATTTCTGCAGACCGCAGATTGTTTTGCGCACTGGTAAGCTCGGCCTGGCTCTGTTGCCAGTCCTTCAATGCTCCTCCCTTCGCTAAGTACACCTCATGCTGCCGCTTTTCATTGACTTGGGCGAGGTTAAGCTGCGACTGCGCAGTGTTGAGGGCGGAAACTGCAGTGATCAGATCATTTTGTGCTTGCACGAACTCCGACGCCTCGACCGCTATCAGAGGCGCGCCTTTCTTGACGAAATCGCCCGCTTTGGCAAAAAGCTTTGTGACTCGCCCGGAATAAGGCGAGAACACAGGCGTAGTCGTTTCCTCGTTAACTGCGATGTTGCCTTCGGTCACCCTTTCGGTACGGAATGTCATCGTTTGAACCGCCGCCACTTTCAGACTTGCCCACTGGGCCTTCGTCGGTCGGAAGGTCCCAGGCAAGTTCGTTGCCGCGGCCTTTGCGGCCTGTGGATTCGAAGCTGCTGAAACGATATGGCTCACGAACGAGTGCATTCCCAAGGCAACTGCAATAATGAGCAGCGCACCAAGCAATACGAGCACCTGAGTTCGTCGCGCCAACGTACGCATGGTATGGACGAGGGGTCGTGACGAGACATTAGGCATTTGGCGCGTTCCTGGCCACTCGATCACGGTCAGCTCCTCCCCCAAAGCATTTAAAAAGTCCTCTTTTTGCACCGAACTGGAACCGAACGAGCGTACCGAATGCGGCGCTTTTTTAGATTTGCCCTATCTTGACTAGAACAAGCTCGCTCCACCGCAGTCAGTTTGCCCGCTGGTGGTAAGCCAAACTCCATTCGTTAAGTCGGCGCAGGTTGCAGCAGATGGCGCGGTACCAGCGCCGACATAAGTGCTGAAGCGGAATGTGCCGCGGCCCGGATTGGCATCGTCGATCTTGCGGTCGACTTCGGTCATGACTTCCACCGGCACCTGGTTCCCAGTCTTCAGGTTGTGCCGGCTCGATGCGGCCGGATCGCCAACCACAACCGAGTAGTTGTTGTCGTAGATTATTTGCAGGAACGCGTTGTAGGAATTGATCGGCGTATTAGACGCACTGACGGCATCGGTCGCCGTTGCCATATCGTAGCTGCCGGTCAGGAAACCGGCGTGCGACAAATGCACCCAGGCTATGGTTTGTTCATTTGCGCCCGCAGTATTGAGAATTTGGCCATCACCGTTGCCGCCCAAAGTCGCAGCGACGTTGGGAATGTTGGCGCTGGCCAGCGCGCCAGGGTAATCACCGGGCAGGGCGCGGTAACGGTCCTGGAAACCGAAGAAAGCCGCCTTGACGCCATCTTCCTGGGCAATCAGGTTCCTGACTCGCGCGCTGGTGATCAGTTCCTGTCCTTTGAGCACTCCGCCCAAAAGCAGGCCGATGATCACCAAGACGATGGCGATCTCGATCAGGGTAAAACCATTTTCCCCACGTAACATAGGTTGCCTCCCTAGACGAACCGCTAAGCTTATTCGGCCGAAACTCTTGTCGCTTTAATCAATCTTCGATCTGAGATCCGAACGTTGAATGCTCAAAAATTGCGGTGTTTCGATCCAGATTTTAAGGAAATGGAACTTGCAACAGCCTGACTCTCAGCTTACAAAATCCTTGCTGAGAAAGCGCTTTTAGCAGAAAGATCTAATAGAACTAAACGGGACGAATCCTTACTGCGGGGGCTTATTGAACATTGCAATTACAGTATGGTTTGGCAGGCATCCATAATAAAGGTGCTGTGCCTGGACAGATTGTCTCAACTGATCCTCGAAAGCAGTGCAGCCGCGATTCAGCCGACAAACTCGAATTCCGCGAGGAGTGCATGGTGGTCGGACGCAGGGGTCGGCTTCACCAAATGGCGAATCGGCCGCAATTGTCGGCTATAAAATATATGGTCAAGCACGTACGGACGCCGGCGCCATGTGACCTCCGAAGTTTGCACGGTCCGAAAGCCTGCGTCTCCAAACTGCCGCACTAAAGAGTCGTGCTTGCTGACATTGAAATCGCCCCCGAGCAAGGTCGGCCCGGTCGATGCGCGCAATTGCTCAATAACAAGCTGGCGCTGGCCGTCTTCTTCCTCGGCGGACGGATTGAGCATGAAAAACGCCAGCAGGTGTGTATTGAAGACCCGCAGCTCGCGGCCGCCAATCGTCGTTGTTGCGCCGATGAGCAGACGGTCGGTGGGAGTCCTTTTTTGACCGCGGAAGTCGAACTCAATCGCGGGCGAGGGTAAATTGAGCCACATAGTGTTGCGCAATGGCGTCTTCGATAAAATTGCAAGGCCTACCCCGAAAGGAAGTTCGCGCGGATCGATTTTTCGGCTATAAAAATATCCGTCGTAGCCGCTAAGCGCCGCGCGAAGTCGCGTGTAATTGGGCGGCGGATTATGCTGCACGCCAATCGGGGTCACTTGCTCCACCTCCTGAAGCAACACGATATCGGCCTCGTGGCTGCGAATTTCCGCGATGGTGAGATTAAGGTTGACAGGCGCATGGTCGGGATATGCATCATCCCAACTCTGGGCGAATTGCATATTGAACTGCAGTACTTTGAACATGTTTGTTCTAATAATTAGGTAATTGCTTGATATGAATTGTGGCGCGATTATAGCATTGGTTCAAACTGTGGCGCCCACGGACCTATCGGCTAAGCGCTTCTTGAATTATGCAAGCCCTTTCTGGGCTTTGCTCGGCGTTTCACCACGAACCTTCAGTACAATTCTTTTTTCGTGCACTGTATCATGTTGAATTATTGGTGAAAAGTGCTGCGCTTCGAAACTCGAAAATGCAACAGAACTCGATAAATA
>DASPRI010000111.1:0-3130 GCA_035624535.1 Burkholderiales bacterium | reverse complement strand
CTCCGGCCAACCCCGTGACGGCCGACCAGCACCTACCGGAAGCCACAGACCAGTACGACGCCGAGCAGACGGCACATGTGGAAAAATACAAGGGCACCGATAACCCGGTGGCAATCCCGCTTACGCCCGAGCAGTGAGCGCTGCCTCGCGCTCGCCCGGCCTGCTTGCTGAGCTTTCGCTTTTGGTCGCGTGGACTGTCCGATAATCTGTTACAAGTTCATAAAAGTCATTAACCAATTGGTGTGCGATTGGAGTTGAGGGCGGCGCTGGTGAACATCCACTTCTGGCCGAAAGTGAGCATGGCTCAACGTCCGCTTTCGACCCAAAGCAGACATTCCCGCCGACTGCGCGATCCTTTGACTGTCAGTCAGCGACTTTATGCAATTTGCCAAGCCTGACCCCGTTGGGTGACCCCTTGAAGTTGATGACGTCGACCCCTGCCACGCCAACGATCCCGCTTTCGATTCTGATAAGCGTCGGATTAGTCGAAGAGTGTTGCGCCGCGCTCGTTTCCGCGAACGCGATCGCAAGCAGGGCGATCAAGCGGAATCCGCGGATTGCCCACATGATTTCTTCCTACCGGATGGACCACGCTCACTATAATAGCAAAGGCTCACGAGGCGGCTATTTCACTTCCTAACGCTCACGCTGGGCCGCCGTATAATGATAATTCCCAAAATAACAACGAGCATGCGAACCGAAACCCTGTCGATCCTGTGCAGTCCGCTGGAGCACGCTGTGCTCGAGCTTGTTAACGATGCGGCTGCGAATGGCGAGACCCGGCAATTTCTCGTGAATCATGAGTACGGGCTCAAATTTCCGATTCGCGATGGCATCCCGCATTTTGTCGAGCCTCACCAGATTACCGGCATCAACAACCGGTTTCGCAGGATTTACGACGGCTGGGCGCCCTTCTACGACCTGTTGAGCAGGGTCGGGCTGTACCTGCTCGGCGTCTCGGAACTCAAGTTACGGAAGAAATTTGTCGAAACACTCGAAATCAAGCCGGGCGACCGGGTGCTCGCTACCTCGGTCGGTACCGGTTCCGATGTGCCGTTTCTCCCGCAGGATTGCGATTATTACGGCCTTGACCTTTCAGCGGGAATGTTGAAGGTCTGCCAGAAGAAGATGCGGAAACTGGATGCGGCCGCCGAGCTGTTCCTGGGTCAGGCTGAACATCTGCCGTTCAAGGATGAGAGTTTTGACGTGGTCTACCAAATGGGAGGGATCAACTTTTTCAGCGACCAGGTGAAAGCTATCAACGAGATGGTTCGCGTGGCTAGGAACGGCTCGAAAATCGTTATGATGGACGAAACCGAAAAGGTTGCCCGCACGCTGGAGCACATTCCGGGCATTAATACTTGGTTCAGGCATCAGCACAGGCCAATCGTTCCTCCCACGACGCTAATCCCGGCAGCGATGGAACAGCTGAAGTATCAGGAGTTGTATGAAGGGCAAGCCTGGTATCTGAGCTTCAGGAAACCGCGGTGACCATGTCATCAGGTGTGTATATGTATCAATTCAGCGAAGAAGGCGCCATCGTTAGTGTCAGCATTACGGGTGCAAAGTTCTACAAGGATAGTGATCTTCAATAATAGTTCGGTTCTACTGAACGAAATACTGATCGCGTCGTCCAGCGTCCGCGGCTCGGCGAATGTCAGCTTTTGGCCGAAAGCGGACGTTCCCGAATGACCGCTTCCGACCCATAGCGGTCATTCCATTTGCCGGGCGCATGCCTTTTCAGAGCGGTTGGTGTATTCTCGAAGCCATAATGATTTGCGCAATCCACGCTGCGTAATGGAGGCCGCATGCAAATGCTTGACTGGGCCGAGTACAGCAAGTTTTTTCTAGCGCTGCTTGTAATCGTGAATCCGTTGGGCGCGGTGCCCCTCTTTGTCAGCATGACCGCGCAGGTCGACGCCGAGGGAAAGAAACATATCGCGTTCGTCGCCAGCGTTTCAGTCGCCATCGTGCTCATTGTCGCAGCGATCGGCGGCCAACCACTGCTTGCATTCTTCGGCATCACGATTGCGTCATTCAAAGTCGGCGGCGCGATACTGATCCTGATGCTTGCGATTTCGATGATGCACGCCACGCCCACCCGTGAAAAGCAAACGCCAGAGGAGGCGAAGGAGGCTGTTGACAAGGAGAGCATCGCCGTGGTTCCACTGGCCATACCGCTGCTCTCGGGCCCGGGCGCAATCTCGACGACCATCATTTACGCGACGGAACGGTCTTCATGGACTCACATCGGGATCATCATTGCCTGCTGCCTGTTGATCTCGCTTACCACCTGGGGCGCGCTGCGGGTGGCAACTCCGGTTAGTCAATGGCTGGGGAAGACCGGGGTCAACATCGCGATCCGAATAATGGGGTTGCTGCTTGCCGCAGTTGCCGTCGAAATATTGGCGAGCGGCCTGTTGGTCTTGTTTCCCGGCCTACGATAACGAGGCGGTTCCTGATGCATGCGAGCCGGTCATTCAACGGTCCGCTTTTGGCCGAACGCAGACATTCGTAAAATTCTACTTCCGATCTGAAGCAGCAACTGACTTAGGCAATTGACCTGCGTCGGCAGTCCGAGCCTAAATGGGGAGCTAGGTAAGAGCAGGGAAGACCGATCGAGTAAGCCTGGTGCCTGGCAAGACGTCATTTGCTTGTGTGAAGCATTGGGTGGCCTATAATTTGAAACAAGTACCGCTGGCCCTTCTGCAAACAGCGGGAAGTCCTTAGACGCGTTACTTTGTCGCGCCTTGGTTCATTGCCCGTTTGATTGCTCCGCTTTGCAGTAACTGACTGCCGATGTCCTGGAAGGCCGCGACATAAGCGCCCTCAAGCGCTTGCTCATGAAATGCCATGACGCCCTTGGCTACCGACTCGGCTTGAAACGTTCCAACCGCTTCGCCATTTGGAAGATAGGCGGTCGCGCTGACATTGGCATAGAAATACTGCATCCCGGGATTGAAAATGCTATTACCGCGAACTTTGATGATCAGGTCCGGCAAGGGCATCGCTTCATTTGGCAAAACCTGCTCGACCATGGGTGCGAAAGCGGTAAGCGCAGCAGCCTGCACCAGCTTCCCTTCCTGGGTCCAAACGTACGATTCATAATGAATACGGGCGTTGTAGTAAT
>DASPRI010000110.1:0-8788 GCA_035624535.1 Burkholderiales bacterium | reverse complement strand
GCCGATGGAAACGGTCTCCTTGTCGCGCATCTCACCCACCATGATCACGTCCGGATCACAGCGCAGAAACGAGCGCATCGCGACCGCGAAGGTAAGCCCGGCTTTCGGGTTCATCTGCACCTGGCGCAAGCCTTCCTGGGTGATTTCCACCGGGTCTTCCGCGGTCCAGATCTTGGTTTCCTCGGTGTTGATATGGCTCAACACCGAGTGCAGGGTGGTGGTCTTGCCTGAACCGGTCGGGCCGCACACAAAGAACAATCCATACGGCTTGGAAATCACCTCTTTCAAGGTCTCCAAATTTTTCGCGCTCAAGCCCAGGTTGTCGAGTGGGATGGGTTTGCCTCCCCCCAGAATACGCATTACCACATCTTCCATTCCACCCTGAGTCGGGCACGTCGCCACCCGCAGTTCGATATCCAATGGAGCGAATTTCTTGAACTTGATCTTGCCGTCCTGCGGTTTTCTTTTCTCGGAGATATCAAGATCGCACATGATTTTGATTCGGGTGACGAGGGCTTGACGGAAATTGGGCGGAACTTCGAGATAGGGTAGTAATGTTCCATCCTTGCGAAAGCGGATCTTGGTCTTTTGCTTGCCCGGACGGGGTTCAATATGAATGTCGGACGACCCTTGATGGTACGCGTCCATGATGACCTTGTTGACTAGCCTGACGAGTTCGTTATCCGCCGCCGCGGAAGCGTCGTCACCGAATTCACCCCCGACTTCCTCGTCTGGTCCTCCGGTTAGCTCAACTAGGGTAGCCGAATCACTGCCTATAATCTTGTTCAGGCTGGCGTCGCCGGCAAGTGGAGCCTTGCTGATAAGCGGGTCGAGCTTATCATCTTCTACCACTACCGCCGCCACCGTTAGTCCGGTCTTGAACTTGATTTCGTCTAGGGCAGCCAAATTGGTCGGGTCGGAGAGCCCCACAAACAGCCTGTTGCCGCGTTTATACAGGGGTAGTGTGCGCTTACTGCGCATTATGTCGCCATCGAGCACATCCCTGGGAAAATGCCGTGAGTCAAGGGCGTTGAGGTCAAGTTGAGGGAAGCCAAAGGTCTGCGAAGCGAATTCGCAGACGTCCCGCGCACTCAGTTTCCCGGTTTGCAGCAATTGCGTAATAAAGCTGACGCCCGAGTGGTTTGCCTTAGCCTGGATGGCTTCGGCGTCAGTTTCGAGCAGGCGTCGGTTCTGCACCAAACTGCGTGCCAGACCGCTCAAGCTGCTTTGCATGTTGGCGACCATTTGGATCCCGGTCTTGTGAAAAAAATCACAAAAAACAAGTACAAATAATGCACTTGTCAATGTGCTTTGTAAAGGTAGGATGCCCGACTATTGGGGTCTATTGCGGCTCGGAGGCCTGCTGCGGATAAATGCACACGACTTTAACCACCCGATCTTGGGTTTGCACAATTTCCATCGGGTATCCTGCGATCTTCAAGCTGGTGCCGGCTTCGGGGATGTCCTGAAAGTGCTCGAGGATCAAGCCGTTCAAGGTTTTTGGCCCGTCCACCGGCAGTTTTAAGCCAAGCTTTCGGTTAATATCGCGCAAAAGGCTGCTGCCTTCGACCAATACACTGCCGTCTGCTTGTTTGTGGATGATCAGGCTTTGCGCGGGCGCATGAGTGGTGAATTCGCCAATGATTTCTTCAAGGATGTCCTCGATGGTGACCAAGCCCATGAGCTCGCCGTACTCGTCCACCACCAATGCCATGCGGTCGTGTTTTTCCTGGAAATGGTGCAACTGCGAAAACAGCGGTGTGCCGGCCGGAATAAAATACGCTTCGCGAAGCATTTCTCTCAAGTGCTCCGAATTTATCTGCTGTTCCAGACTGAGGTTCAACGCCGCGCGCACATGAAGAATGCCAATGATGTTGTCCATTTGTCCCTGGTAAACCGGAAGCCGCGAGTGGTAGCAGGTGGCAAGCTGGCGCTTTATTACGTCCAGCGGCGCGTCGATGTCGATTGCCTCGATCTGACTGCGCGAAGTCATAACGTCGTTAACCGTGATATTTTCCAGCTCAAACAGGTTGAGCAAAATACTCTGGTGCTTTTGGGGAATGAAATGGCTGGCTTCCAGCACTAGGGTACGTAGTTCCTCCATGCTGAGCTTGTGCGTTTCAGTAGTCGGTTTAAAGCGTACCAGCCACAGCAAAGCGCGCGCGAAAAGGTTCACGATCCACACTACCGGATAGGTCAGCTTGAGCAGGGGCGTGAGAATGTAACTTGCAGGAAGTGCAATGCGCTCAGGGTAGGAAGCACCGACAATTTTCGGCGCGATTTCGCTGAATACGAGCAGCAGGAAGGTAATGGTTAGCGTGCTAAAGCCCAGCACAATCTCGCTTTTGCCGAACAACTGCACGGCAATGATGGTGCTGAGAGTGGTGGCAGCCGCGTTGATCAGCGTGTTGCCGAGCAGAATAACGCCGAGCAACCTGTCGATTTTCTGCAACAACTGCGCAGTGAGTCGCGCGCTCCTATTGCCGAGTTGAACCTGATGTTTCAACCGATAGCGGTTGAGGGCCATCATGCTGGTTTCGGAGGTCGAGAAAAAAGCGGAAAGTATGAGCAATACGGCGAGCGCGAAGAACAGCGCGCCTAAAGGGATTTCTTCCAAGGGAATTCAGCTAGGGAGGAATGAGATGAATTGAGTATCGGATGAGCGAACGCTTCTTGTCAAGTTGCTCGGGTAACGCTAGCGTCAGCGATGCAGTATTACTTCCAGCACGAATTTGCTACCAACATAAGCAAGAACCAAGGCTATGAAACCCGCCCAGGTCCAGCGCAGGGCGGTCCGGCCGCGCCAACCGTAAATTTTCCGGCCGCCGAGCAGGGCCGCAAATATCCCCCAGGAGATAAAGGCAAAAAGCGTCTTGTGGGTGAATTGCGCCGGCTTATGGATTAATTCCTCGGAAAACAGCATGCCGCTCGCAAGTGCCAAAGTCAGCAACACAAACCCGGCGATAATGAGCCGGAACAACAAGGTCTCCATGGTCAATAAGGGTGGCAATGTGTGTAACGTCGCGGGCAGGGTGCCGTCGTGCAGTCGGCGCTCCACTGCCGCCATTAAGGCGGCGTGCAGCGCTGCGATAGTGAACAAGCTGTAAGCCAGCATCGAAAGCAGGAAATGCACTGGAAATGCGAGTAGCCCAGTATTGGAAAGAATGTGCTTGGTAGGCAGAAGCCAGGGCAGCAATACGCACACTGCGGCGAGCGGCAACACCAGTGCTTGCAGGCCTTCGAGGTTGTAGAGAAAGCTAACAGCCCAGTAAATCAGCACCGTGAGCCACAAGATTGCCGATACCGCGTTTCCGACTCCAAGATTAAAACCGGTTTCTGTGAAAGTGGACTGGTAGAGCAGCACGCCGTGTAAAGCTAGCGGAATCAAAACTGCCATTTTTTCCGCAACGCGGATGGTCTGCTCATTGCCGCGCGTCCTGGGCAGGACAGGTTGCCAGCGCGTGCGCCAAAAATGCAAACCAAGCAGCGCGTAGACCAGAGTAACGACGAGATAGGGTAAAATAGCAGGCATGCCGAATCACGGCTTGGTCGCTTGTTTTTCAAGTCTACCTCAACTCACCGCGCAAGGCATCATCGGGGATTTAATTGTTTGATCATCTCGCGCACCGCTTATCCGGTGTTATAAAAAATCTGCGCGGCCAGGCGCGCTTGACCGCGAGCAATATTCAGGACGCATTGCGCGACGTGCGGATCGCGCTGCTGGAAGCGGATGTTGCTTTGCCGGCGGTCAAGGACTTCATCGACCGCGTCAAAGATAAAGCTCTCGGCCAGGAAGTGCTGGGCAGCTTGACTCCCGGGCAAGCAGTGATCGGCGTGGTGCATCGTGAATTGACCCAGTTGATGGGAAATACCAATGCCGCGCTCAGTCTCGCGACAGTGCCGCCTGCAGTTATACTGCTTGCCGGTTTGCAAGGCTCCGGTAAAACGACCAGCGCTGCCAAGCTAGCGAAACTGGTTCGCGAGCAAATGAAAAAGAAAGTATTGCTTGCGAGCTGCGACGTGTACCGGCCGGCAGCGATTGAGCAACTGCGTACCTTGGCGAAACAAATTCCGGTTGATTTTTTTGAGGCTATCCCTGGGGACAAGCCGTTTTCCATAGCGCAAGACGCGCTCGATTTTGCGCGCAAGCACTTTTATGAGGCGCTAATTGTGGATACCGCGGGACGGCTGGGGATTGACGAAACCATGATGCGGGAAATCAGTGAACTGCATGCCGCGCTCAAGCCGATTGAAACCCTGTTTGTAGTGGACGCGATGCAGGGCCAGGACGCAGTAAACATGGCCAAGGCGTTTGCCAGCGCATTGCCGCTCACCGGAATTGTACTCACAAAACTCGATGGCGACGCGCGAGGAGGGGCCGCGCTATCGGTGCGCTTTGTTACCGGCAAGCCAATCAAATTCGCAGGCACGGGGGAAAAGCTGGATGGGTTGGAAGTGTTTCATCCGGAGCGTATGGCTTCGCGCATCCTCGGGATGGGCGATGTACTCTCGCTGATCGAAGAAGTGCAACGAGGCGTGGACCGGAGTGCGGCGCAGCAATTGACTCAGAAAGTAAAGGAGGGCAAAGATTTTGATCTGGAGGATTTCAAATTACAGATCCAGCAAATGAGAAAAATTGGAGGGTTGGGCAAGCTTGTGGACAAGCTTCCCGGGCAGTTGGGGCAGGCAGTACAAGGCGCGAAAATTGATGATAAAGCCATGGGGCGCATCGAAGGCATAATCAATTCGATGACGCCGCAGGAGCGAGCCAAGCCGGAAATTCTCAAGGCGTCGCGCAAGCGACGCGTCGCCGCCGGCGCAGGCGTCAGCGTTCAGGAAGTAAACCGCTTACTCAATCAGTTCGAGCAGGCGCAGAAAATGATGAAAATGATGTCCGCAGGCGGAATAGCGAAGATGCTGAAAGGCATGAAGGGCATGTTTCCCGGAGTGCGCTAGTCAAGCTGCGGGTGTGATCTCGCGTCCCAATCTAAGTGGGTGTTCCCTTTGCAAGTTGTCACCATCCGGCGTAAAATCACGCCCTTTCCCGATTTTTTAACGGACTAACAATGGTTGTAATTCGGCTATCTCGCGGAGGCGCCAAGAAGCGTCCGTTTTTTAACTTGGTCGTGGCCGATTCACGCCGCGCGCGGGACGGCAAATTCATCGAGCGCATCGGATTTTATGATCCGATGGCGCCTGAAGGCCGCGAATCATTGCGCATCCAGATGGATCGGGTAAACCACTGGCAGAACCGCGGAGCGATTCTGAGCGATACCGTGGTCAGGCTGGTCAAGCGATTTGGTGCCCAAAAAACCGCTTGAAAAAATGGTGGTGCTAGGGCGAATAAGCGCCCCGTTCGGTGTAAAGGGCTGGCTGAAGATCCAACCTTATACTGAGACCGTTGAAGGACTGGCCCGCTATCCAGCTTGGTGGCTGGGAAACGGGAGCGAATGGCGCGAAGCCGCGGTTCTTCAAGCTCGACCCCAAGGCAAGAGCCTCGTGGCTAAGCTGCAGGGCTGCGACGACCGCGCAGCGGCGCAGTCGTACAAGAATCTGCAAGTTGCGGTTCAGCGCAGCCAGTTGCCAGCAGTAAAGAAAGGGCAATATTACTGGGTTGATCTGATCGGTCTTGAGGTAGTAAATCTCAAGGATGAAAGGCTGGGCGTTGTAAAAGAGCTGTTGGCTACCGGGGCCAACGACGTATTGCGAGTGCAGGGTGAACGCGAGCGCCTGATTCCTTTCATTCCGCAGGTGGTGCGTGAAGTCAGGCTGGACTCGGCAGTGATACGGGTGGATTGGGGGCTGGATTACTAGGGAGCCTCTGATAAACCCTTCGCGGATTGCGTTGCGGGCAAAATGCGGATGGATGCGAGGCGCGCGACGAAGGTCGTAGCTTGGACTACGAAGCCGGGGAGCGCAACGATGCAGACGCCGCATTTTGCCGCAACCCGAAGAGACGGGGCTTGTCTGGGCGGTCTGCTTTGTCGTTCGGCTTGCCAAGGGGGTCTGGCCATTGGCTGCGCCTTGCTTCGCACATCCCATCCCGGAAAGCCGCCGTCGCAACTGCGATGGACTTAATCAGAGGTTCCCATTATGCTCTTCGATGCGATAAGCCTGTTCCCGCAGATGTTCGAAGCGCTCACTGAATACGGGATAACGCGGCGCGCCAGGGAAGAAGGACATTACCGGCTGAAGGTTTGGAATCCGCGGCAGTTCACCGCCGATAATTACCATACGGTAGATGACCGGCCCTACGGCGGCGGACCGGGCATGGTGATGCTGGCACAGCCGCTGGAAGACGCGATTAATGCGGCCAGGCAGCATCAGAATCAGGCGGGAATTGCGCAGCCCCGGGTCGTTTATCTGTCTCCCCAGGGTGTTGTGCTGAACCATGTTCTGGTTGTGAATCTGGCAAAGCAGCCTGGCTTGATTCTCCTGGCAGGGCGTTACGAGGGCGTTGATGAACGGCTCATTCAGCGCGCGGTGGACGAGGAAATCTCGCTTGGTGATTACGTGCTCTCCGGCGGGGAACTGGCGGCGCTGGTGCTCATGGATTGCATCATCCGGCAGCTTCCCGGCGTTCTGGGGGATTCCCAGTCGGTGGAACAGGATTCCTTTGTAAACGGATTGCTGGATTGCCCGCAGTACACGCGGCCTGAAGTTTATGCCGGGATGGAAGTACCGCAGATTTTACTTTCCGGCCATCATGCGCAGATAGAACGCTGGCGGCTGAAACAGATGCTGGGAAAAACCTGGCTCAGGCGCCCGGATTTGCTGCAGAAGCGCGGCATGAGCGGCGAAGAACAAAAGCTGCTCGAGGAATTCAAAGTGGAACACGAAAAGGACTAAAGCATGGACCTCATCAAACAGCTTGAAGCCGAGGAAATTAAAAAGCTCGGCAAAAATATTCCCGATTTCGCGCCTGGGGACACGGTGGTCGTGAATGTCAACGTGATGGAAGGCGACCGCAAGCGGACGCAGGCTTATGAAGGCATGGTCGTGGCCAAGCGCAATCGCGGCATAAACTCCTCGTTCATAGTGCGCAAAGTGTCCTCCGGCGAAGGCGTGGAGCGGAGTTTTCAGACTTATTCGCCCTTGATTGCCAGCATCGAGATCAAGCGCAAGGGTGATGTCCAGCGCGCCAAGCTTTATTACCTGCGCAAGCGCGCCGGCAAGGCGGCGCGGATTCGCGAGAAGCTCACCGGCCAGGAAATGATGGAAGCGGGACCTGAAGCGCCTCCAGCTCGAGAGCAATAATTCTGTATCGGCGTCTGATTTGCGGGCATTAATCCCAGTGCGCTGTTTTAAGTTTGCGGGAAAGCCATTGTGGATTTGCCCGAGCTGCGCTATCTTTTCTATATGCAGCGACACGCAATGAACGGCGAATACCAGGCGCGGCTTGCCACACCTTTCGCCGTGCTCGGCATACGCCATGAAGCAGACCACCTGACCGGGATTGATTTCCTGCCGAACGAAGCAGCGCCGCTTTCCCCGCAAACACGCTTCGCAGAAAGAGTATGCAAGCAGCTTGAAGCGTATCTTCGCGATGCTGATTCCAATTTCGATTTGCCCATGCATCTGAAAGGTACGCCTTTCCAGCGGCGAGTTTGGCAGGCGATCATGCAAATTCCGCGCGGGCGGACCCTGACCTATGGCGAACTCGCGCGCAAGCTGTTTTCGGGGCCGCGCGCAGTAGGGCAAGCCTGCGGTGCCAACCCGATATGCATCGTCGTACCATGCCACCGGGTGCTCGGCAGCGGAAATATCGGCGGTTTCATGAACGCCGATGAGGGCGACCCGCTGGCGATCAAGCGCTGGCTGCTCGAGCATGAGCGAGGTTGAAGAAAGCCTGCTCGACGAGTTCTGCGATGCCCTGTGGCTGGAAGATGGCCTTTCTCGCAATACCCTGAATAGCTACCGAAGCGATCTGCTGAAATTCGGGCAGTGGCTCCGCAAAAAGAATCTCGAATCGCTTCTCGAGACCCGCCAGCAGGACATCGAAGGGTATCTCGCATACTTAGTGCTGGTCGCCAAGGCCAGGGCGCGGACCACCAGTCGCGCGCTGTCCAGCCTTAAACGCTTTTTTCGATTTGAGCTGCGCCAGGGGAAAATCGCTACCGATCCTACCCTGCGCATTGACTCGCCCAAGCTTCCGCGCGGCTTGCCCAAGGCGCTTACTGAAAATGATGTTGAATCGCTGCTTGACGCACCGGAAGTCGAGAACGCATTGGGGTTGCGCGACAAGACCATGCTGGAGACGCTGTATGCCAGCGGATTGCGCGTATCCGAGCTGGTCAGCTTGAGAATCGCCCAAGTCAGCCTGGATATGGGTGTAGTGAGGGTTGTGGGGAAAGGTTCAAAAGAGCGACTGGTGCCGCTCGGTGAAGAAGCGCTCAGCTGGATTCGCCGCTATTTGGAGGAAGCGCGCCCGAAGCTGCTGAAAGGCAAAATCAGCGACGCATTCTTTGTCACCACCCGCGGGCAAGCGATGACGCGCCAGGGGTTCTGGTACCTGTTGCGCCGCTATTGCGCGCAGGCGGGACTCGCCAGAACCGTTTCACCGCATACTCTGCGGCATGCATTTGCCACGCATATGCTTAATCACGGCGCAGACTTGCGCGTGGTGCAACTGCTCTTGGGTCACGCCGACATTTCCACCACGCAGATTTATACTCATGTTGCGCGCGAGCGCCTGAAACAGCTGCACGCCAAGCACCATCCTAGGGGTTAATTTTTTTTTGTAGCTAGCTTTTTTTACCACGTTCGATAGTAACGCCCAAACGCTTTA
>DASPRI010000104.1:0-5426 GCA_035624535.1 Burkholderiales bacterium | reverse complement strand
CCTGGCGCTGGTTTCGCCGCTGCTATTAATCATTGCGGTTGCCATCAAGCTAACATCGCCGGGGCCGGTTATATTCAAGCAGAGGCGGTACGGACTCGATGGCAGGGAAATCATCGTTTACAAGTTCCGCACCATGACGGTGTTGGAGGACGGCGCCGCCGTCAACCAGGCCCAAAAGGATGACCCGAGGTTGACTCCGTTAGGAAAATTTTTGCGCAGCATGTCGCTCGATGAATTGCCGCAGTTCTATAACGTGCTGCAAGGGCGGATGAGCATCGTCGGGCCCCGGCCGCATGCAGTGGCCCACAATGAAATGTATCGCAAGCTGATCAAGGGCTACATGCTGAGACACAAGGTGAAGCCCGGAATTACCGGCTGGGCACAAGTCAATGGTTATCGCGGCGAAACGGAAACGCTCGACAAAATGAGTGGGCGCATCGACTACGATCTGGATTACCTGCGGAATTGGTCGCTGCGGCTCGACCTGTACATCATCGTACGAACGGTCTGGGTCGTGCTGATGAAAAAAAATGCTTACTGAGATTCCTTGTCCCCTATCGTATTTCAAAGCCCTGCTGTTAATTTTCGCGAGCGTCTTGTCGTTTGCGGGAGACGATTTGAAAAGGGCCCTTTCGTTAGTCGGTTAGCAGCCGGGCACAACCCTCGCGGCGCAATCATCGCAGAGCCATCCGACTGCCCCCTCCTCTTTCCAGAATCTAGTAATTAAACCGTAATAATCAAGGCCTAAGATTCGCGCGATAGATGCCGCTGTCTCGTTACCAAGGCTCCGAATCTCCCGTCTCACGACAGGTATTTCCGAGGCAAATTCAAGTTCAAAATTGACCCGCTTGAAACCTCGTTAAAAGAAAATTAGACCAAATTAGAAACAAGTGTTATACTTTTGATACACATTGGCGGATCGGTCTGCCCAAAGTGGGTTTCTAGAAGATTCTAAAAATGGAGAAAGAGAGCGTAGCGCGAATTCTCCAGCCTTCGGTTAAATTCAGTCCGAGCTGCAAATCCGGAAAAAATGAGGAGGGATAATCCTCAAATTCGGCGTGATGCGTCAGCGGCACTTGCAATCACGAAAATCAATAACTCGTTCGCAAGAACGAACTGATGCAAAAGAATAAGTAGTTAAAGAACGCGCGTCGGTCCACGCGCACTTGTTTGTAATCTGTCCCCATGGCTAAACCGTTAAATGGCGTTGAGAGGAGGGGACTCCATGCAAGATTCATCAGCAGTAAGGCAAATCCTTTGTCTTAATTCATTGCAGCCCCATGACGATCTGATTCCGGTGCTGCGTTCATCAGGTTGGGATCCCATATTGGCGCGGGATCCGAATACGGCGCCAAGTTTAATCGAATCCCATCGTTTTCGAGTTGGATTAGTTGAGTTCGATCCGGTTTCCGGTTCGATGCCGAATTCCCACACTCCGGAGCTGTTTGAGGGCAACGGCTCAATCGAGTGGGTGGGCGTGCTTCCCAAGCATGCAATCGGGATTGATCCAGTTTCGCGGCTGATCCGCGATCATTTTTTTGATTTTCACACCCTGCCGATCGACGTCGGAAGGCTGACGGTAACGCTTGGGCACGCGTACGGCATGTCTTGCGTGAAGAGCTCGGTGCCAAAGCAAGCCGAGGTGCTACCCAACGAATTCGACATGGTGGGCCAAAGCCCGGCGATGCAGGCGCTTTTTCACGATATCCGCAAGATTGCAGCCACGGATGTGGCGGTTTTGATCGCCGGCGAGAGCGGTACGGGAAAGGAACTCGCCGCCAATGCTATTCACAAGCGTTCCCGCCGCAGCAGCAGGCCGTTTGTCGTGGTCAACTGCGGCTCATTGCCTTCGACGTTGATCCAGTCGGAATTGTTTGGATACGAGAAAGGCGCCTTTACTGGCGCCAACCAGCGGCGCACCGGGCTCATCGAGACTGCAGTTGGTGGAACCATTTTCCTTGACGAAATCGGCGACCTGCCGTTGGATTTGCAGACCAATCTACTCCGGTTCCTCCAAGAGGGAACCGTCAACCGCGTGGGCGGAACTGAGCACATTCGGGTTGACGTGAGGGTGATTGCCGCGACGCATATCGACCTTGAGAAGGCGGTTGCAGAGGGACGATTCCGCGAGGATTTATATTATCGGCTTAACGTGCTGCATCTGACTGTGCCCGCGCTACGCGAACGCGGGGAAGATATCGAGCTGCTGGCGCGTTTTCTTTTTCAAAAATTCGCTGCTGAAAAGCGCGCCGCGGTAAAAGGCTTTTCGCAACACGCCCTGCGCTGCATGAATCAGCATACATGGCCCGGCAACGTGCGCGAGCTTGTGAACAGGGTGCGCCGTGCCGCAGTGATGTGCGAAAACCACCTGATTACGCCCAAAGACCTGGGACTTGAACGCCGCTCCACGCATCGCGCGAATGGCGGTTCAATCCTTACGCTGGAGCAGGTTGTGGAGCATGCCAAGAAGGAAGCGGTTCAGGCAGCGCTCAAACGCAACAACAAAAATGTCGCGCAGGCGGCGCGAGAATTGGGCATTTCGCGAGTGACGCTTTACCGGCTGATCGGCAAGAATCACACACCTCAATCCGCGAGGGACGGCGCCACTTAGTCGAAGTTAAGGGGCCTTGGACTGCGCTTTCAATCGCGTGGTGCAGAATAAATAAGCAAACGCACCGGGTAGGGTCGGATGGCTTTTGTCGGCTTGCTCACAGCAATCATGCCTGACGCAGTGTTTTTCAATTTCAAGCTAGTCCCCGCCGCTTTACAGAACCGGCGTTCCGCAGAATTTAAGCGGACAGTATTAATTTTCTGATCGAGCTTTTCCAAGCGATTTATAATCAAATGAGCGCTGCATGAACTTAATCGATGGGCAATAAGTCTGAAGCAGGTGGGCATAAAAAAGTACAAACCCTGCAATTTTCGTTAAGGGCCAAATGGAATACCGGAGGAGGTTTAACATCGTGGCTAAGCTATTCAGGTACGAATCCGCTCTGATGATCAAAAACATGCAAAGGGCCAAAATTGTGACGCTCATCGCATTCATTCTGAGCTGCTTCGTTATGCTGCTAACGCAGGCGGCCTAAAGCGTTCTGCTGTTACGCCGCTTAGGGCATCCTGATCTCAAGGCTGTTCCCCGGTGCCCGCCCCCATACATAGCCGCGAGTCCCGGTTACTACACGCAAGCGTTCCATTTAATTAAATTAATTCGAATTCCGTTTCAAAAATGAAACACGTTCGGAAGCAAATTGCATGATCTTCCGGCGCGGCTACCCTGCTGGCTCAACCCTTTGAGATTTCTCCAGGTTTTTAAGCAGCCGGCCGATATGTTTTTTTGATAACGGATCCATACGCTTGGGCAAAAGCCAAATATCGCCGGCCATCGCTCAGTTTGTTTCTCAATCTTTACATTTCCAGTTTAATTGCCTGATTCTTGTTTTGAAAATATCCAAAGCCAAACAAGGACCTAAAAATTTGGCACGCCTATTGCTCAGAACTCCTCGAAAGCTGCAATCAAATATAAGTTGTTAATGCTTCACTGAAGTAACGATTCGAGGAGGGATGTTGTGCGTCAGCTGTTGAGGCTCATAGCAGTTTTAGCGTTCGCAACGACTAGCGTTCTTGTCGGCCTGCCTGCGAGCGCAGATGCCAACCTGATAACAAATGGTGACTTCTCGGGTGGGCCTACCATCCCCGGTTGGACGCTGACCGGCGATTCTTCGTTCACGTTCGTAGTGACCGGAGGTACGCCGCCACAGGCAAGCTATCTTTTGGCCGGACCGCCGAGCACCGCGGAACTGTCCCAGACTTTTTCGACCGTTTCAGGCCAACAATACCTGATCTCTTTTGATCTCCAGGCCCAAACCGGTACGGATAATACAAGTTCTGGTACCGCATTCCTCGGTGCGAATTTCGATGGTGTCGGAAATATCTTTTCGACTACAAGTACGGTATTCGGTTGGACGACGTTTAGCTTTACCGAAACCGCGCTGATGACCACTTCCACGCTAAGTTTTGACTACACAAATCCCTCCTCTTTCTATGACCTCACTAACGTTTCGGTCACCGCTGTGCCCGAGCCTGGCGTTTACGCGATGATGGGAATAGGTTTATTGCTAATGGCTTTTGTCGTCCGTCACCGGAGGAAAGAATAGCAACGAACGTTTGGAAACAATCGGAAAAAGCCCGGTGCAGGGGCAGATCGATTTAGATGAAGCGCGGAAGCAGATTTTGACGAGCTGTTTAGAAGTGAAGTGCGGGGGAAGTAACTCAAATAGCTTTTTGTGCGAGGTACAATATGAAGAAAAATCTGTCTATTGCGGTCGCTGCACTGTTCGCGTTATCGGTCGCGCCCGGGGAAGCGAACGCTGATGTTTCATTCAACAATAATGCCGGCACCGGCACGATTACCGAAACCGATGGCTTCAATGTTTCGGGCTTGACAGCTCTTCCCGTGGGCACGGTTCTTAATCTCGGTGAACTTGACAGCACTGGTGCGGCGGGAACTATCACTTTCACCTATCTGGGCCACGAATCTGGGTTCACGAATCAGTTCCAAATAACCATTGGCTCCATGGGGAGCTTCAATACGGCGAGCGCCGTCGGGGACCAACTTACTCTCAACGCCTCGGATTTTGGTGTTGGAGCTGTGCCCTTTCAGTTCACAACAATTAGCCCCACCGGCCAAGGAAGCGCGATCAACGGGGGTCCTTGGAGTCTAGGCACCTCAATTGCCTTGATTGGGACAAATATTACCGACACGGCGACGCCGTCCCCGCCAGGAGGGAGTTATGCTTTCGTGATCGGATTCGACGACAGCGGCTGTGCAGGTTGCAGCAATCCTAGTTCAGATCATGATTGGGACGACTTGGCCGTGGGCGTCAATTTTGTCTCCGCGGTTCCAGAGCCGGAGATTTACGCCATGATGGGTATTGGGCTGTTGCTAATGGGATTCGTGGCGCGTCGCCGCAATTTATTTTAGAGGCGTTTCTGATTTTCGCACGCTGCATTAACGTAATCGTGCGGCCAATTTAGAGCGGGGCGGCCTGCGTGGCAAAATGCCTAGCATCAAGCGGGAGCGTTTTATTGCTCGAATTATTCTGATCGAGGTTTGAGCACCATGTCGCCGATAACGTTTCCCCATCTTCAGCTTGGGCCAGCCAGTAGCGGGCCCGTCCTCACGCTGGAGGAGATTGTACAGCAGGTCAAAAAGCAAGCCATTCAAGCAGCCCTTGAACGTAACAACAAAAACGTTGCGCAGGCCGCGCGAGAACTGGGAATATCGCGAGTCACGCTTTATCGGCTGATGGACAAAAACCACCTCGACCTAAACCGCCAAGAACGGAAGAGCGCCTGATCGACGATGAGCGGCTTTCCGCTGTGCAATCACGCGTCTCTGCTGCAATTTCTTCTTGAGTCTGGCTTCG
>DASPRI010000098.1:0-5648 GCA_035624535.1 Burkholderiales bacterium | reverse complement strand
TTCCGGCTGACGTTTACCAACGTCTCCTCACCGACCTGGAGTTTGTATTTTTGCCCCTGGGCGAAGCCATTTATGGGCCGGGGCAGGCTTTGAAACACATCTATTTCCCGACTACCGCGATCATATCGCTGCTCTATACGGCGGAAGACGGCACATCGGCAGAGATTGGCATCGTGGGAAACGACGGCGTACTGGGTACGGCTCTATTCATGGGCGGCGACAGCGTCCCGAACCGCGCCGTGGTTCAAAGTGCCGGCGGCGCATTCCGGATGAAAGCGGACGCATTACAATCCGAGTTTCAAAAAGCCGGAGCTTTCCAGCGCCTGTTATTGAGATATACGCAGTCATTGATCGCCCAGATTTCGCAGACGGCCGTATGCAACCGCCTGCATTCCGTGGAGCATCAACTCTGCCGCTGGCTGCTGCTGAGCCACGACCGCCTGCCAACCAACGAACTGATCATGACGCAAAATCTTATTGCCGACATGCTGGGTGTGCGTCGCGAAGCTGTTTCCCATCAGGCCTCCCGCCTGCAGGATGCCGGCCTGATTGATTACCATCGCGGCCGCATCACCATCCTCGACCGCGCCGGCCTGGAAGCGAGAGTATGCGAGTGCTACGGCGTGGTCACGCGTGAAACCGAGCGCTTGATGGCTTCAAGTCTAAGAGAAACGTTGTTCCATAAAAATGGAAATGTGCCCGGTCTTTTCATAAATTGGGGCATCCTGCTATACCGTTTTGCCGAGCCCTTCTGCGGCGACGGAGAAGCCTTCGATACGCTTTTTCAATTCCTGGCGTAACCAATAGTCCTGGATACCGCGGCTTCACCGCGGAAGGGACTAACAAGCAAGCCAACTGCGCAGAAATATGGCGGGCTAATTGCTCCGCTGCGCTGCGTCACGGTATACAAATATCTACCAAAGGATGAACGGCTTCCAAGCCGTAATACGCGAGTCATAATTTCTTTATCTCCCTGTCATATTTGTCGGTTAGCCTGCCACCGGTTTTCAGGTAATACTCGAACAATTAGCGGCAACCCATAAAACATATGGTGAAAAAATGCTAATTGAAAACGGTGAGGGTCTCGCCCTCCCTTGCAATGTTGGCTCCGAGGAATCGGTGAAAGTTATGGTTTTGACACTTGAATCCGACCTCGTGGACATGCGCCCTGACTTGTTGGCAGCGTTGAATGTCGTGCTGCGCTGCCACGGATTTTCGCCGGTTTTGAATTCCCAATTCTGGAAATCGGCGGAATACGGCCCGAGCGCGCTGGTCGATACCTTGATAAGAGATCCCGATTACCGCAGTATCGCCGACCGGTCGGATCTCATTGCG
Source organism: Burkholderiales bacterium (assembly GCA_035624535.1). Taxonomy (GTDB): domain Bacteria; phylum Pseudomonadota; class Gammaproteobacteria; order Burkholderiales; family JAHFRG01; genus JAHFRG01. The sequence goes on along the minus strand of DASPRI010000098.1, from coordinate 4,313 downwards.
ATACAGTTGTGGAACGTATTCCTGATGCGCGAATGCCGGTCCTCAATGCTGATGCCGCAGGCCGCAGCTCTGAGGCAGCCGTTCGAATCCGATGCCGCGCGCATTTTGGTAAAAAGCGTATACCCGGTAGATTTCGTTCAGGCAATCCTCGAACGATTCGGTTTCGCTCAATGCAGCGCGATTACTCCCCAATGTGGCGAGCAAGTCGATTCTCTTCGCTACGCCTGGCACACCGGCGAGGCGCGTCTGCGCTGTCCAGGAATGCCCGCCCCTAATACCCGCGCAGAAACTAGCGCATTGCTGCAGGATGCGGCATAGAAACCGCTATGACTACCCTGGCGCATCAATATATCGAGCGGACAACCGGGCAGGTTCGTACCGAACGGTTTATTGGTGACCGGTCGGTTCGGTGCCTTTATTCCGCTGCGCGCGAACACGCACCCGTCATTTTCAAGGCGCTCACGAGCCGCTTTGCGAACGATTTCGTGGCCACCCTGCAATTCGATCTTCCATTGTTGACACGATGGAGCAGACTCCGATCTTTGCTGGAACGCGCCGGACTGCGCACAGATGAAATGGTGAATCCACCGGGCTCAATGACCAGCCTTCGCGAGCTATTTGAGCGGCAGATTCGTTTCTGGGAGTGCCGGCCGATGCCCGAGGATCCAAACTGCGTAGTCGCACCTTCGGATTCGCGTATGCTTTGCGGCAGCCAAGCAGGCAAGACGAGTCTCTCAATCAAGCACAAACTGTTTGGACTTGGCGAATTGCTCGGCCCAGGAAGCAAGTGGAATTCGAATTTCGGTTCTGGCGATTGGGCAGTTTTCCGTCTAACTCCCGAGAAGTATCACTATAATCACTTTCCCGTCGCCGGCCGAATCGCCGATTTCTACGAGATCCAGGGCGCGTTTAATTCCTGCAATCCAATCGCCGTCATCAAGAATCCGACTGCTTCCGCTCAGAACGGCAGATCGGTCACAGTCATCGACACCGACGTGCCCGGCGGCGCCAGAATCGGACTGGTCGCAATGATCGAGGTCGTGGCGCTCATGGTAGGGGAAGTGCGCCAGTGTTATAGCGCGCAGTACTATCTCGATCCCCGACCGATTGAACCGGGCATGCAGGTACTGCGCGGCGCGGTGAAGAGCTTGTTTAGACCCGGCAGCAGCACCGTGATTCTGCTATTTGAACCAGCCCGCGTGGAATTCGATTCCGATTTGCTCGCGAATCTGAACCGCAGGGATGCATCGAGCCGCTATTCGGCGGGTTTTGGCGAACCGCTGGTGGAAACCGAAGTGAACGTGCGCGCCTCGATCGCTAGCCCTTGGTCGCCAATGACCGCGCGATGGCTCAGTTGAATTTTTTCCGAGAAAAACGTTCATGATCACCTTCGCAAACGAATGGTTCCTCGGGGCGATGGGAGGCGTGTTGCTCGGGCTGCTCGCGTGGTGCTTCCGCACCCTGCCTCGAGAGCGGTGGCAATTTGTAGCGACCGTTCCCGTGCGCAAGAATACCGATGGTTCATGGACTGGAGTTAATCTCACTTTTTACGGGCTGCTTTCTGCGACAGCGCACGCCATCGCGCTCGCCGTAATGCTGCTACTGATCGGCGCGATCCGGATTAAGATCGCCTCGATCACCGCGGTGGTTCTCAGTTTCGTTGTCATCGTGCTACCCAGCGCGCGCTGGGTCGCCCGGATCGTCGAGGGAAAGCAGCACACGTTTACCGTTTCCGGAGCAACCTTCGTTGCAGTTCTGGTTCTGCCCCCGACCATAGCCGGGGTGAATTATTTGCTCGGCCTGAACGGCTCCGCGCCAATGCCTGTACTTCCGGTATTGTCCGCAATCGCGATCGCGCACGCGATCGGTGAAGGAATCGGCCGAAGCGCGTGCATAAGCTTCGGTTGCTGCTACGGCAAGCCGGTGCGCGAAACACGCGGCCTTGCCCGCTGGATATTCGAGCGCATCAATTTTGTCTTCGAGGGCCGCACCAAGAAGATTGCCTATGCGGATCGGCTAGATGGCGTCCCGGTGGTTCCAGTGCAGGCGATTACGGCAACTCTCTATGTCGTAACCGGTCTAGTAAGCGCGTGGTTTTGGCTTCGCGGCGCATTTTGCACCGCCTTGCTGATATCGGTCGCAGTCACCCAGGCCTGGCGGATTTATTCTGAAACTTTGCGCGCGGATTATCGGGGCGGCGGGCGCTTCACGGCTTATCAAATGCTTTCGCTCGCCACCATGGGGATATGCGCGGGATATGCGTGGTGGCTGCACACACCAGACACAATCGTCCCCAGTCTGCGCGCGGGTCTTGCATATCTATGGTCTCCGGGCGCGCTGGTGCTGGTACAAGTCGTCGGAATAATCAGTTTCCTTTACGCGGGCCGCAGCGAGGTAACTGCGGGCCGAGTGATGATTGACCTGCGCCAAGACCGAATTTGACCTGAGTCCTCTTTTATTTTTCTCCACCCGCGATGCCGCGTTGCGTTATTTACTGATCGGGATGTTCCCTGCGGTTGCGGCTTGAGGGCATTCTCGATTTCAGCGCAATATTCATCGAACTATTGACGATTATTGCAAATCCGCGCTACATTAAATAAATGATTTCTCGCCTGCAAAAACTCCTGCCTCGCGGACGACGCTGGTTGCTGCTATGGGCACTCGTCAGTTTTCTTGGATTTTATTGTTCGGCGCCGCTGCACAATCACAAGAACGCTCAAGATGAGTTGACGTGCCCGGCATGTCATGTCTCCTCCCATCAGGTCATAGATGCGCCTACTTCTGACATTGCACCTCTTCTTGTAAGTCTTGTCGTAATATTTTTGCTTCCGCGGCCACAGTGCTTCGTTCGAACAGAACGCGGCATTCGATTCCGGCCTCCCTCCCAAGCACCACCCGCTGTTACCCTCAACTGAAGCAGTGATCGCGCTTACCTTCGGGTAAGCATCAATCCATTGTTTCTCCGCCCACGACCGGCAGGCAGGGCTCAATTCTTCTGAGCCTCTTCCTGGCATCCCAGGCGCACGCGCCGCGTGGGCACATGACGCTAGTGGGGGGAATAGGTGAAAGTTGGCTATATCTTGCTTGGTGCCGCGTTGGCATTCGGCTGTCCGTTTTCGAATCTGGAGGCACACGCGGCACCAGCCGCAGAGCAACAGGTGACTGGAATGGTACAAGATGCACTTGCAAGACCCCTCGCTGAAGTCACTTTAAGCCTGAAATCGGCAAGCGGGCAGGTTTTGGCGCAAACGAAAAGCGACAGCGAGGGCAAATTTAAGTTCGAAGCTGTGGAACCAGGAACGTATGAGGTGGCTGCGGAGAAAGAGCGATTTCAACCGTCCTCGGTGATCGTCACCGTTAGCGCGGGAACAGCGGCGGTCACGACGGTGACACTCGCGTCCAAGGAGGCGCTTGATTTGCGTATCGCTACGGAAAAATTGGAAACTGCGCGCAACAGCTTGCTGCCCGAAACGGGAAGCAGCATTTACCGCTTCGACAGTGAAGACATCAATAATTTGCCGGCAGGCGCAAACACGCCGATCAATGATGTACTTCTCCAGGCTCCCGGCGTTGCGCAGGATTCTTTTGGTCAATTTCATGTGCGCGGCGAACACGCCAATAACCAGTTCCGCATCAATGGAGTGATTCTGCCAGAGGGAATCACCGGGTTTGGGCAGACGGTGGATGCACGTTTCATCAACCGCATGGACTTTCTTACCGGAGCCCTGCCAGCACAATACGGCTATCGCACCTCCAGCGTGACGGATCTATACACAAAGACCGGGGCTTTCGAAAATGGCGGAGACCTGGGCATTTACGGGGGCAGCCACAATACCTTTTTAAACTACGGCGAAGCATTCGGCTCGAAGGGACCAGCAAATTTTTACGCAATTGCTTCGTACCAGCAAAACGATCTGGGAATCACCCCTCCCACGCCGGGTCCTGATCCCATTCACGATCACTCCGACCAAGGCGCAGGTTTTGGATATTTCTCTTATCTTCTGAGCGACGAAGCCCGAATCAACGTGATTGCCGCCGATGTAGAAGGCAATTTTGATCTTCCCAACAACCCGGGGCAACCTCAAGTTTGGAACCTGAACGGGGTTCCCTTTTTCGATTCCGCGTTTTTGGATGAGAGCCAGCGCGAGACGAACCGATACGGGGTTCTGGCCCTGCAAGGAACATCGGGAGCGTCGTTCAATTACCAGGTGGCGGCGTTCAGCCGTTTTTCCAAGACCACGTTTAACCCAGACCCGAGCGGGGATTTAATATTCACTGGCGTCGCATCCACTGTGACCCGCAGCAGCTTCGTC
>DASPRI010000081.1:0-4431 GCA_035624535.1 Burkholderiales bacterium | reverse complement strand
GCTTTAGGTTTCGACCCGGGCAGGCTGACCGTGGGGCTGGTGCAGTTCGCGGTGCTCTACCGCAATGGCAAAAAGGTTTCGATGTCCACACGCGCGGGTGAATTCGTCACTTTGCGTGAATTGCGGCAGGAAGTCGGCAATGACGCCGCGCGCTTCTTTTACGTGTTGCGCAAAAGCGATCAGCATCTCGATTTCGACCTCGACCTTGCAAAAACTCAAAGCACCGAAAACCCGGTGTACTACGTTCAATACGCGCACGCCCGGATCTGCAGCGTGCTGCATGAATGGGGTGCAGACGAGGCGAAACTCAAGCAGGCCGACTTGGTTCCCTTAACCAGCGCGCATGAGCTATCGCTGCTGCAGCGCCTGATTGAATACCCTGAAATCGTGGAAGGCGCCGCGAAGGAGCTGTCTCCACACCTTATCGCGTTTTATCTCAAAGAACTGGCGTCCGAATTTCACAGCTATTACAACGCAACGCGCTTTCTAGTTCCTGTACCGGAAATCAGGAATGCGCGACTTGCACTGGTAACCGCAGTCCGCCAGGTCTTGCGCAACGGCCTTCGCCTTGTAGGTGTCAGCTGTCCGGAAAAAATGTAGGATATGCGGGTGTCCAGAGATTATAAAACCAACTCCAGCGGATCGAGCTTGGGCAACACCGGCAGTGCATTTCTCCTTGGTCTGTTGGTTGGATTGATCCTGGGCTTGACGACTGCTCTGGTCGTCGCCTGGTATGTCAACAAAATTCCCAGCCCATTTGTAAGCCGCGAAAAACCGCCTCCGAGCCTGCCCGGCGCCGAATCCAAGATCGAGCAGCCCGCTCCCCAGATTGCGCCAAAACAAGAAGAAAAACAGGCGAAGGCAACGACCAAGGAAAAGCCGCGCTTTGATTTTTACAAGATCCTCCCGGGGGTGGAAGAGCCGGTGACTGAAAAAGAATTGCGACAAGCCGCAAAGCAGCCCGGTCCCACCAAGGATGTCTATTTTTTGCAAGCGGGTGCCTTCCAAAATATTTCTGAAGCCGACAACCTGAAAGCTAAACTTGCGTTAATGGGAGTTGAAGCCAAGATTCAGAGCGCCACTTTGGCCGATAAAGGCGTATGGCATCGGGTTCGCGTCGGGCCTTACACCAACGTGGACGAACTTAACCGGATGCGCACGACGCTGAAACAGAACGGCATCGATGCCAGCCTGATTAAAGTGCACGACACGACCGCGCACTAGCTGAAAGAATTTACCGGGAGATGTAGATGAGACTGATTAATTACCTTCTTTTGTTATGCCTGCTGACAGTTGCGGGTGGCACGTTTGCCGCCGCTCCGGTCCTGAATAGGGATTACCGCCTGGTTGTACCGCCTCAGCCGACCGAGACCGGCGACAAGATCGAGGTTATCGAGTTTTTTTATTACGGCTGCCCGCATTGCTTCGCGTTGGAACCGTATTTAAAAAAATGGCTGAGCAGTGCGCCGAAAGACGTGGCGTATCGGCGCATCCCCGCAGTGTTCAATGAAAGCTGGGTTCCGCTGACCAAAGCATTCTACGCGCTGGAAGCCCTGGGCGAGCTCAACCGATTAAATGACGGTCTGTACGAGGCCATTCACGTCAGTCACCAGATCGATCTTCGTAATCAACAAAGCTTGGAGCAAAGCTTATTTGACTGGGTAGCGAAACAAGGGATAGACCGCAAGAAATTTGCTGACGTTTATAATTCGTTTTCGGTAAACACCCGGGTAGCATTTGCAAGCAATTTGACCCGAGCTTATGGAATAGAGGGCACACCAGCGCTGGTAGTGGCAGGCAAATACTTGACCGCGCCGTCGATGACAGGCTCAAATGAAAGCGTCATACCGGTGCTCAACCAACTGATCGACCAAGCGCGGCAAGAGCGTTCTTCCAAACGCTGATGCCGATTAGAGTTGTCATCACCGGCGCGACGAGCGGCATCGGCGAAGCGCTGGCGCGCGAATATGCGAAACAGGGAGCGACCCTGGGCTTAATTGCGCGGCGTGAACGCGTGCTTGCCCAACTCAAAGATTCACTTTCCACCACCTGTCTCACCTATGCGGCAGATGTGCGTGATGCTCACGCCGTGCAGCAAGCCGCCGTAGATTTCCTCAAGCGGCAAGGTTGCCCTGACGTGGTGATCGCCAATGCCGGTATCAGTCACGGTACCCTAACCGAATACGCGCAAGATATGGAGAGTTTCCAGGCCATTCTCGACACCAATGTCATGGGCATGTTAAAAACATTCCATCCGTTCCTGGCCGGAATGCGCGCGCGAAAGCAGGGTACGCTGGTAGGCGTATCCAGCATTTCCGGGTTCCGCGGATTGCCTGGCGCAGGAGCTTATTCGGCGTCAAAAGCAGCAGCGATCAGTTATCTTGAAAGCCTGCGGGTGGAACTGCGTGATAGCGGAGTGAACGTGCTAACCGTGTGCCCGGGCTATATCGCCACCCCGATGACTGCGAATAACCCTTACCCTATGCCATTCATTATCAGCGCTGACGAGGCGGCAAGAAAAATCATTCGCGCCATAGAACAGAACAGGAAATTTTTGATCATCCCGTGGCAGATGGCGCTTCTTGGCCGAATTTTCAGATTGCTTCCGCTGGGGCTTTACGATCGGGTGCTCGCAAAAATGCCGCGCAAGCCGCGTGACGTCTAGCTTTTCAAAGGGCGCCGAGCCGGAGCCTGATTTCCGCATCGCTCAATTCGCTAATCTCGACCAGCTTTCTGGTCGAACTAAAACCGGAAACGATTCGCACATTGTTTTTGGGCAGGCCAAGCGCGGCGGCTAGTATTTCTTGTGCAGCGCGGTTAGCTTTGCCTTTTTCGGGAGCGGATTTCACGCAGATCTTAAGCGTGTCGCCGATCCAGCCCACAATTTTGCCCTGCGAGGACCTAGGCACGACTTTGATTTTGAGTCTCACGCCGGGCCGCTAATTCACGCAGATAGGACTGGTAAACCGGTTCTTCAAAGCAAACAAAATAGACTTGCTGTAGGGTAGGCCAGGACTGCAATGCCGCCAAGGTTTCGGTAACCGCAATGGCGCAGGCCTGCTCGACGGGGTAAGCATACACACCACAGCTGATAGCGGGAAACGCGATGGATTGAAGCCCGTGTTCACCCGCGAGCTTGAAGCTTTCCCGATAACATGAAGCGAGCAGCTCGGGCTCACCATCTCTGCCGCCTTTCCACACCGGGCCGACCGTGTGAATGATATTTCTGGCTTTCAAGCGATAGCCTTTGGTCATTTTAGCCGCGCCGGTTTTACAACCGCCCAGGGCGCGGCATTCGGCAAGTAATTGCGGCCCGGCTGCCCGATGAATCGCACCATCAACACCGCCGCCCCCCAGTAAGGAGTTGTTAGCGGCGTTGACGATCGCGTCCACGTCCAAGGAGGTAATATCGCCTTTTAATACCTTGATTCTCAGGTCAGGCGTCGCTGCACGCTTTGATTTCATGCCAGTTTCCGAACATATTCGGTGATCCTGTGATTGGAAAATATTTTTGGTCGCAGGTCGCGCGCGACCCAGCTAAACGGCAAGATCATGAAGACCAGGCCAAGCAATGTAAATACAGAACCGGCGAAAAACAGGAATTGCGCTTTCTTTCCGTACACACAGTTTCCTTTCCCGGTTAAGTAGACCATCTCTCCAAAATGGCGAAATCCCCAGATTACCGACGGTACCCTGGGCACGATATCGGTCGAATTGACCACCCTGAAAACCGGCACTTTCCTTCGATCAAGCACGCGCGCAAGTAGTGAATCCGCTACCCGCGGGCATCCAAACGTGTATAACATTGCGGGGGGACGCGGGCACGCGGCCAGACTCGCAAGCGCGCCGCCCAGGCTGTGCCCGGTCATAAATACCGGGATATCGCGCCAGTTATTTTCCTCAAGAATATCGAATAGCGCGTCGCTTACTCCTTTTGCCCCGTACCATTTCGGAGCTTTCATATGTCCCTTGGGAGCGAAACCGTCGATTGCCACGCCCCATGCAACTTTCAGTGCGTAGATAAATCCGGTGTGCGCCCGGTAAGTTGCGCCGGTCGTCTCCGAAACGCTCAACGCCGGATTCAATTCGTCCGGCAGCGCCGACTTGAAGACTGCCACGTCACTCAAAATATCCGCCCAGTCATTCTCGGTGCCGCGAAACGCGAGCACTGCGAACTGCCCCAGGCCGGCAGTTCCCGGGTGCGAAGCCAAGTAGCCTTGCGTGGCAAGCGTGTCAAAAAAAATTACGAATTCAAATCCCGCATCCGCCAGTTCGTCGTAAACGCGGCGTTTATTTTCATACGCCAGCCTAGAACATTCGGCAAGCCACCACGCGTTGTCCTTGTCGAAACCCGTGTTGGCCGGCTTGAAATCCGGCCGTGCTTTGCCTACTTTTTGGAAGTACTCCGTGCCTGCGTCTGGCATTCTAACT
>DASPRI010000066.1:0-7135 GCA_035624535.1 Burkholderiales bacterium | reverse complement strand
GGTCAGTACGTCAAATTTGTTTGCGCGGATGACGCGCTCGAGCCCGGATGCGTGGAGCGGATGCTAAACATCATGTCGGCGCATCCCGAAGTTTCGCTGGTCGGCTGCGCGCGGCGGCTGGTCGGCGACAACTTGCAAACGGCGCGGATTGCGCGCTATTCGCGGCGATTCTTGCTGACCGAAGGGACGGCCGCGATTCGCCGCTGTTTCTTTCTTGGAAACCGTATCGGCGAGCCCACAGCAGTCATGTTCCGCCGCGCCGACGCTGTCCGCGGATTCGATGATAGTTACCGGCAACTTGTGGATTTGGAAATGTGGTTTCATTTGCTCAAGCATGGCGCATTCGTCTTCTTGCCGGATCCGCTTTGCAGAATCAGGCAGCACGCCGAGCAAGCGACTTTGGAAAATCTCAAATCGGGTGTCGTATTGAATGACAAGCGCCGGCTCTTTCGTGCATTCTTTCCCGACGTAGGGAGACGCGCTTGGTTCCAGGAGAAAGTGCTTTGGGACGCCCGAATGGCGGTGACTGTTTACCGCACCATGAATGCCGGCCATGCTATCTCTCTGGAGGAAATCGGCGAGGTATTTTTCCCACGGTTTTTTGCGACCCTGACTTATCCAGTTGCCTCCAGGCTTTGGCGGCTGTTGAGCAGGAATATCTGACCACAAGGCGGATTCGTGCGGGTCACGAAACTTTTTGCCCTTATGAACCAAACGCGCTGACCATCATGCCGTTTTTCACTCTATTGCACCGCGGCGTTGGCCGGCTGCGCAGACTTGTCGGGAAATCCAATTCGCACCAGGCAAGCGATCCGATGGCGGCAACCGATCCGGGGCGCAGCTTCGAGGCGTTGCTGCACAGACCCTATGACGCGCTGAACGCAATTCCAGGGAGATCGTTGGGAGAAACATGCAATGACAGCGCGATGATCGCGCGGCTGCTGAAAGCGTACCAGGCAGCAACCGCGGCAAAATCAGTCGCGCCAAGTGCGGTATGGAAAATGATATTTAAGACACGGCTGCTGCCGCTGCACCAGATACTGGTCAATGGCGATGTTGAGGCAGTATCCGCTTTGCTGCAGCGACCGGGCGACAATGATTTGTTTTATGGTTTTGATAATCTTTTCCGGGACATGGTTAACAGCTTCAAGGATTCTTCCGCACTGGAAATGGGCCACGCCAAATGGTGCCAGGATTACTTGGTGCGAGTCGCAGAAGCTGTCGGCGCTCTGCGCATCGAAAATCCGGAACGCGTTCCCATACCAACCTATGGAACCAAGCCCAACGATGAAATTCTCGAGGCAATTGAGAACGCGGTGGGTTGTGAAATTTGGTTTCCCAACCCGTATCCGGATGAGTTTGGTCTCGAGACCAAGCGTGGCATCGCGAGCATTCGCGCCATTCACGCAATCTATCAGGCGTGGCGCATTCGCGAGCTCGTGCGTCACTTGCAAAATCCGCGTGTGCTTGAACTCGGTGCCGGACTCGGCAGGACAGCGTTCTATGCCAGGCAGTTGGGAATACGTGACTATACGATCATCGATTTGCCGCTCACCGGGGTTTCGCAAGGGTATTTCCTGATGCGGACACTTGGCGAAGATCAGGTGTCACTGGAGGGTGAGAATCACAGCGATAGCTCCGCGAAAGTGAAAATCCTGAACCCGACGGCGTTCTTGGAAAGTACGGTGAACTACGATTTGATTGTCAATATCGATTCGCTGACGGAAATGGATCGACGGACGGCGGAACGGTACTGGAACCGGATCGAGGCTTCGGCATCATTGTTTCTGTCGATTAATCATGAAGCCAACGAATTCGCGGTCAAAGAGCTGATCGACCGCAGCTCGCGCGTCACGGGCAGGCACCGGCATCCGTACTGGATTCGCCACGGCTACGTCGAAGAACTGGTTTCCTTCGAACGTTAACGAATTGGAGAAATTTGAGTGGTCGAGCTTGGCGTAGTTCACTTGGTGCGCGAGAAAAACGGGCTCGCGCCATTTGAAAAATTCCTCGCTTCTTACCGTTCGCATCCCGCTGGTGTTGCACACGATCTGGTTTTGATCTTCAAGGGCTTCCAGCCCGGGGTTAATACCGACCAATACGATCGCCTATTAACAGAAGTGCCGCACCAGCGGCTCTATATGAGCGATCACGGTCTCGATTTGGCTCCGTACTTTGCCGCAGTTCAACGCTTCGACTACCGCTACTTCTGCTTCTTGAATTCGTTTAGCCGGATTCTGGTCGCAGACTGGCTCAGCAAGTTGCGCCATTGGATAGCTGCGGAAGGCGTCGGGCTTGTCGGCGCAACCGGTTCCTATGAGAGTTTCGCGACCAACTATCTCGAGCGCGAACTCACCCTGGATACGCTGGGGCCATTGGCCCGGCTGCAATGGAGAATCAAGCACATTTTGAGTGATGGCAATCCACAACTTGTTTCCTTGCGCCTTGCGGTGTGGATTCTCAGCAGTTTGGGTCTGGCGGATCCCGGTCGCTACTTTCCGCCGTTTCCTAACTACCATATCCGTACCAATGCCTTTATGGCATCGCGCGAGACGCTATTGCAAATCCATGTCTGGCGGATGCTGTCCAAGTTGTCGGCTTTTGTTTTTGAAAGTGGCCGCAACAGCCTGACGAATCAAATCCTGCGTCTCGGGCTGCGACCGCTAGTGGTTACGCGCACTGGAGAGGCATTTGAAAAAGATCGATGGCATTTATCGAATACCTTCCGTCAGTCCGCGCAGGAGAACCTTCTTGTTGCTGACAACCAGACCGATGCTTACGAACAGGCCAGTGCTGAGGGAAGAATAAGATTATCAAAACAAGCCTGGGGACCCTATGCGCGACCTGCCTGATAGTAAGAACAATACTCGCGCACCCGGATCCATCAGTTGTGAAGCAACCGCTCTTTCGGGCCAGCTGGGTTTAGTTCGAGGAAATGCTTTTCAGGCTTTAATGATGTTGCTTGCCGGTTCCAGATAGACTCCGCGCGTATCGACGATCAACTTTGCATGCTGTTTGATCATTTGGTAATCGAAGGCATCGTGGTTGGTTGCGAGGAGCACGCAGTCGTAGCTGGATAGGGACTTCGGCGTAAGAGCGACGCTGCGCAGCGCGAAATGGTGCTTGCGTATCTTGGGAAATACCGGCACATGCGGGTCGGAATAGGCAAGCTGCGCGCCTTTTTCGCGCAGCAATTCCATCAACTCGACGGCAGGAGATTCGCGCATGTCTTCTACGTTCTTTTTATAAGCAATGCCCAGCACTAAAACACGGCTGCCGCTGATTGCTTTACCCCGGTCGTTCAAGGCGTCCGCGACCTTTCGTAGCACCCAGGTTGGCATGCTGCTGTTGACCTCGCCCGCCAACTCAATGAAACGCGTATGCACACCGTATTCGCGCGCCTTCCAGGTCAGGTAAAAAGGATCGATGGGAATGCAGTGCCCGCCTAATCCGGGGCCGGGGTAATACGGAACGAATCCGAAAGGTTTGGTAGCAGCGGCGCGGATGACTTCGTGAATATCAATATCCATTTTATTGGCGATAATTTTCATTTCATTCACCAAGCCGATATTGACTGCACGGTGTATGTTCTCCAGCAGCTTGGTCATTTCCGCGGTTCGCGCCGAACTCACCGGCACAACGGTGTCAATCGCTTGCCGGTAAAGCGCGATGCCTGCTTTCAAGCAGGACTTGGTTGTCCCGCCACAGACTTTGGGTATCTCCTGAATTTCAAAGTTCGGGTTGGCCGGATCCACTCGCTCCGGAGAAAACACCAGAAAAATATCCTTCCCCACTTTAAATCCGGCTGACTCGACGCGCGTTTTGAGATCCCCGTCGGTGGTTCCGGGATAAGTGGTGCTTTCCAAAGACAACACCTGTCCCGCGCGCAAATACGGCAGCAGCGAATCCAGAGTGCCGAAAACAAAGCTGAGGTCGGGCTCGCGGTAAGGATTGAGCGGTGTCGGCACGCAGATAATCAATGCGTCCGCTTGGGAGGATTTATTGAATTTGCCGGTGGCGACAAAACCATTCTTGCGGGCAGCGGCGATCGATTCTTTCGAAATATAGCTGATGTAACTTTCGCCTTTGTTCAGGCGGTTGACTTTCTTGGGATCGATATCGATTCCCAGCACGCGGTATCCAACTTCCGCAAAGCGCAGCGCCAGCGGCAATCCCACGTAGCCCAAGCCTACAATGCCGATCAGTGCTGATCGATTATCGAGTTTTTCGATGAGTTGATTGAGAGCCATGACTGCGCGGCGTAAAAAGTGAGCGAATTATACACCAAGCCTCTACGCGGCCCGGCTGTGCCTGAGCGACATCCGCAAACATTTTCCGATCCGCGCATTCGTTATGAGGCAGCGCTTGATCAAGCCTCGCCAAGCACACCAGCAATTGCTTCTACAAATCGCTGCATATCCGCGGAGTCGATTGCGCCCATCGTCGAGACCCGGAAAATCGATGCCGCCAACTTCCCCTGGCCCGAGTAGATGACGAAGCCACGCTTTTTGAGGCCGTCGTGCAGCGCCGCGTAATTGAGGCCTTTGGGCAGGTAATAAGCCCGCATGACCACAGAACGCTCCCCTTCCCGCAATAGCGGCACCATGCCCAGACTGACTAAACCGTGTTCCACTGCTTCGGCAAGGCGGCGGTAACGTTGGTGGCGCATCCGCCATCTGCCCTGCTCCTCGAATTCGCGCAACGCTTCACGCAGCGCGTAGAAGATTTGCACTGCAGGAGTGAAGGCGGTGTCGTGAGCGTCCTGAGCGCGGCAATGCCGTGCCAGATCCAAATACACGCTGCGGGCTACTGGCCCGTCGAGCAGCGCCTCGCGGCGCAAGATCACGAAGCTCACCCCCGGCGCGCCGTGCAGGCATTTGTTGGCGCCCGCAGCGCAGGCTGTTATCCCCCAAGCGTCAAATTCCAGCGCTTCCGCGCCAAAGCTGCTTACCGCATCCACCAGCAAGGCAAGCTTGCGCTCCCGGCAAAGACGGCCCACCGCTGCGATATCGTTTAGGCGACCCGTGGTGGTTTCGTGATGCACCACCGCCACATGGCTAAAGCCCGGCCTCGCGTCCAGATGCCGGTCCAGTTTGTCGAGGTCTACCGGTGTGCCCCATTCCTGGCCTAGCACCGAGTGGGTGATGCCGTGGCAAGTCGCAATATCCGCCATACGCGCACCGTAGGCGCCATTGTCGATCACAAGCAGCCGTGCATTTGGTGGTACCAGGCTCGCGAGCATGGCTTCCACTGCCGCGGTGCCCGAACCAGACAACAATACTGGCGCCCAGCGTTCTCGCGGCAGTGCATAGACTTCTAGCAATCGCAGGCGAATTTCATCCTGGAGTTCGCTGAATTCCCGCTCCCGGTGGCACAGGTCGGGCAGCGTCAACGCCGCGCGCACCCGTTCGCTCAGGACCACAGGGCCGGGGTTGAGGAGAATCATGTTGTCTTTGCAGTTGGGCGCGCGTGTAGTGATGGGCTTCCAATATGCTTCATGAGCCGGCGCAGCACATCGGCTGGAGCGAGTCCCGGCCTGGGCGGGGTGGCAGCCGTTCCCGGCGCGATCTTAAGGTGAACGAAGACCGGTCCAATTCGCTTTTGCCCCTGTAGCGCCTCATCGATCAGCGAGAGGTCATCCCCCTCCATTACTTCCGCATAGCCGCAAGCGGCAGCAATCGCGCCAAAAGAAATATTGCGCGCCACGGTAGCCTGACCGCCGGTGGAATCATGCACCTCGTTGTCCAGGAGCAGGTGCACCAAGTTCGGCGGATGGTAGGCGCCGACGGTGGCAAGGTTACCCATTCGCATGAGCGCTGCACCATCACCATCCAGCACCACCACCAGTAGATCCGGGCGGGTGAGAGCCAGGCCCAGCCCGAAAGAAGATGCGCAACCCATCGAACCCACCATGTAGAGCTGATGAGCCCGGTCCCCCAGCGAGTACAGCTCACGGCCGGTGTAGCCGGTCGTGGCGATCAGTACGCTTTTGCGCTCTGGCACAAGCCGGGCAAGGCGCTCCAGCGCTTCGATGCGGCTCGGTCGCGCTGAGGTCGGCGAGCGCCAGCTGCTGCGGGGAGCTACCCGCGGGGATAAGTGCTGTGCTTTCGCTGACGCGGCCCTGCAGGGCTGGAAGCGGCCTTTCCGCACCAGCAAAGCGTATGGGCGTAGGTTCTCGCCAATCCAGTCCTCCGCCTCCAACAGCGCCTGGCCCAACGCTTTGGGCGAATCAGGCAGATAGGCCCAGGGTATCTCTATGGTGTCGAGCAGCGCCGGGGTGATGCGTCCCATCAGTAAATGTTGAGGCTCGTCTGCTATCCCCGGCTCGCCGCGTACCGTGATCAGCAGAAGCACCGGGATACGAAAAACGTTGGTGAGCGAGGTCAACGGGCTCACCGCGTTGCCAAGGCCCGAATTCTGCATCAGCGCAACGCTGCGCTGGCCGCCCACCCAAGCACCGGCGGCTGCGGCCACCGCATCGCCTTCGTTGGCCGCGGACACGTAGCTGAGCGCCGGGTCGGTACTTACGTGGTTGATCAATCCAGTCAAAAACGAGCACGGCACCCCGGCGTACCAGCGATAGCCCAGTTCCGCCGCCTGCCGGGCGAACTCGCTCGGCTCAATCACTTAAATGGGCCTTCGGGCTCGCTCGCGCTGCTTAGCCCGCCGTGGGCGAAATCGACTGCGCGGCGCAGGTCGTCCGGGTTATTCACGTCCAGCCAGTGGCCGTTCACATACAGCACCTGCACAGGGTGCCCGCTTTGGATCAGGTGATTGAGGAGGTCAGGCAGCCCGAGCTGACTGAAGTCGGAGCGCTGGCCCAGCGCGTCCAGCGCCTTCAGCAACCAACGGCGGCCGTTGCCCTGCACCCGCAGCATGCCGATCCATCGTCCGCTTGCCGCTTCAGACGCAGCTTCAGGCCGCGGATTGACCCGCAATAGGCGCACGTCCTGGTGGAATAGGGAACGATCATCTGGGACCGAGCAATACGCCAGGTCGCAGCGGAGCGCGGCTTGCGCCGGAGAAGAATCGACTACCACCGTCACCTCTGCCGGGGATTCCAGCAGATCGCGCAGTATGTAGCTGCGAAATAGCATGTCGCCGTAGCTTACTACCGTGTCCTCGCCGATCGCAT
>DASPRI010000063.1:0-2872 GCA_035624535.1 Burkholderiales bacterium | reverse complement strand
TCTTTGGAAGTCATTCCTCGCAACGTGCAGAGTACGGCTATCAATGGCAGGCCAAATACCGTTGGCAGCCGAAGTTCGAATTCGGCTTTCAGGGATTCGGCGATTTGAGTAGCTGGAACCATTGGGAGGCCATAGACCAGCCATCGCCGCAGAATCGCATGGGGCCGGCGATATTTGGCAAATTTGCGTTGGGCGGACGTCAAGCAATTCGTTATAACGCTGCTTTCCTGTTTATTAAATCAAACAATGCCCCCAGCCAGAATATCCGGGCTCAGATCGAATACGAGTTCTAATGCCGGTCTGGCTAGCTGGCAACCCGTGAAAATGCCGAGCTGAGCGCGCCTGAAGTTGTTCAACAAACTCTGGCGGACATGCGCGTAAAAACCTTGTGATAGAGTGCTTTTTTCTTTGCGAGCCATGGAGGCAATATGTCCAAGTTGGAGACATTTTATATACAGTGGTCGCCGCGTCTGCTCAGTGTCCTGCGCATGGTGACTGCATTTCTTTTCGTCCAACACGGATCAATGAAAATCCTTGGCTTCCCGCCCTCTGAGGCCTTTGCTGGACTCAAGCTGTTCTCGCTCATTGGATTGGCGGGTGTTCTTGAGCTGGTCGGTGGTCTCCTAGTACTGCTGGGCCTCTTTACCCGCCCGGTGGCGTTTATACTTTCCGGGGAAATGGCCTTTGCCTATTTTATGACGCACGCACCGCACGGAATAGATCCCGTGCTGAATCATGGTGAGCTGGCCGTGCTTTATTGTTTTATTTTTCTTTATCTGTCGGCTTCCGGTAACGGGGTGTGGAGTATTGATCAAGTCCTACACAGGCGTAACTAAGCGCTCGCTTACCAAGGATATCGTTTAGCATGCAGTTTTGCCGCCTGGCAAAAAACGGCACACTAAGTGTGAACATCCAGGTCGCGGTTTGCCCGCAAGCCCGATTCGGATTACCCAAATTGCCTGCACGCGTGTTTGCTTCAGGACGAAGCCCAGCTGACGATATACGCGACGCCGGAAGAAACGACGAGCGCCACGCAGAAGATCAACAGACTGCGTGATATACCTTTCGGCATGCCCATTTCCTCCAAATAACGCCGGAAGTAATAGCCCGCGACAAAGAACGCGATGGTCGAAAGTACAAGGCTTAGCATAATGTTTCTGCGCGAAGCGTAACGCGTTATACGATCGGTTCCTTAACATTTCGGAGACAGATTTGCAGCATGCCCCGCGAAAATCCCGGATTACGTGATACCAACAGTAGATAATACCGACCCCGATAAACCATACGAGTTCGGTCTCAGCGAAAACGAATCGGGGCCGACCCGTACGCATTTTACAGTTTGTACTTCCAGTTGCGTCGCCATGCTGGCTTCGGAGGTTACCATAGTTCAGGGCGGTTGACCGATTTTCAGTGTTGCGGACATGATTCAAAGCGTTGGGGGCTTACGACAAATCGCGACCCGGGATAAACTGTGCGTTTAACTTGGCTTAAATCAATCCTGGGGAAGGCATGAGGCTGCACATACTCAGTAATCTGCATTTGGAGTTGGGTGATTTCGTGCCGCCCAAAACGGACGCGGATGCGGTCATTCTTGCGGGCGACATTCATGTAAAGGAGCACGGCATCGACTGGGCACTAAAACATTTTTCGGTGCCCGTTTACTATGTCGCCGGCAACTACGAGTTCTATGGAGGGCACATCGAGCGCACTGTGCAGCGGCTCAAGCAAAAAGCCACTGGTAGCAACGTGCACGTCCTCGAATGCGATGAGGCTTTTCAGGACAATGTTCGCTTCTTGGGCGGCACCTGTTGGACCGATTTCTCAACAACCGGTAATCTCAAGCTTGCCATGTCCGAGGCGCGCCGCACGGTGAGCGATTACCGGGAGATCAGGGCGGGGATGGGTTTGCGCAAACTGCGTCCCGAGGACACCCAGAAAAAGCACGCCGAGTTCAAGCTTTGGCTGCGCAAGAAGCTTGACGAGCCCTACGACGGCAAGACAGTAGTAATTACCCATCACGCTCCCTCGATTCAGTCCATCGCGGCCGAGTACCTGGATGACCGCATGCACGCGGATGCCGCGTATTTCAACCGCTTGGAGTACCTGATGGGCAAACCGATTACTCTATGGGTGCACGGCCAGACGCACAGCAAATTCGACTATGAAATAGCAGGCACGCACGTAGTGTGCAATCCGCGCGGGCACCACGGCCTGAGGCTAAATAAGAAATTCAATCCTGCACTCGTAGTGGAAATTTAGTTTTAGTTCCAAAGACTACTCGCCGAGGATTTTCACAAGCACCCGCTTTGGACGGCGTCCGTCGAATTCGCCATAGAAAATCTGTTCCCATGGTCCAAAGTCCAGCTTTCCGCCGGTCACTGCCACTACAACTTCACGGCCGAACAATTGGCGTTTGATGTGCGCATCAGCATTATCCTCGCCGGTATCGTTATGGCGGTATTGCTTGATGGGTTCATGCGGCGCGAGACCCTCAAGAAAGCGCGTAAAGTCACTGTGCAGACCGCGCTCATCATCGTTGATAAAGACCGAAGCGGTAATGTGCATGGCATTCACCAATACCAAACCTTCCTTGACTCCGCTTGCCTTTAGGGCTTCCTCGATTTGAGGCGTAATGTTAATGAACGCTTCCTTGGAGGCCGTTTTGAACAGCAATTCCTGGCGATAGGTTTTCATTGAGTGGCTCCTGAGCCGGACATGCCTGGTTTTTGCGTGACGCGCTAAAATGTGCGAAAACCTTAAGGTAACGCTTGCAAGCTGGGGATAGCAATACCCCTAGTATGGCTGCATTACCGTTACAGTGATGAGCACTTCGCGCAATTACCAGGCAGAAATTTGCGGCGCACAACCGGAG
>DASPRI010000059.1:0-11838 GCA_035624535.1 Burkholderiales bacterium | reverse complement strand
GTGCGATGTCCGAAAACCAGAGTAAGTTGCCGCGGCTATATTTGGCTAAATATACCGCCATCGTGACCGCTACGTAAAACGTGTAGGCGAGCTTGATCCAGAGGGGTATCACAGAGTTTTTTAGTTGTTATTGCCCGCGGGCGCGCGCGATAGCCGCCTTAACTTGCCTGGGTGCGGTGCCGCCGATATGGTCGCGGCTTCTGACCGACCCGTCCAGGCTCAGGAACGCGTAAACATCTTTGCCGATCAGCTTGGAAAACTTCTTCAGCTCATTGAGCTTGAGCTCGCTCAAATCGCACCCGCACTTGACTGCGAAGCGCACCGCTTTCGCAACTGCTTCATGCGCGTCGCGAAACGGGAGGCCTTTCCGTGCCAAATAGTCGGCAAGATCAGTGGCAGTGGCATGGCCTAGTGTTGCCATCTTTCGCATTGCTTCACGGTTGGCTTTGATGCCGGGCAGCATTTCGGCGAAAATTTTCAAACTGTTCACAACGGTATCTGCGGTGTCGAACAATGCTTCTTTATCTTCCTGGTTGTCCTTATTGTAAGCGAGCGGTTGCGCTTTCATCAGGGTGAGTAACGCTACCAGGTGGCCGTTGACCCTGCCGGTTTTGCCGCGCAGGAGTTCGGCTAGGTCGGGATTTTTTTTCTGCGGCATGATCGACGATCCGGTGCAGAAGCGGTCGGCTAGTTCCACGAAACCGAATCCGGGACTCATCCACAACACCAGCTCTTCGGCAAAGCGCGACAAATGCATCATGATTAGTGCCGCGCAGGCAGCGAACTCAATTGCAAAATCGCGATCGGAAACCGCATCCAGCGAATTTTCGCATAGTCCATCAAAACCGAGATCCTTGGCGACCCGCATCCGGTCCACCGGATAGCTGGTACCGGCGAGCGCCGCACTGCCCAGCGGCAGCTGGTTCAACCGCCTGCGGCAGTCAGCGAGTCGCCCGGAATCGCGCTTCAGCATTTCCCAATACGCGAGCAGGTGATGGCCGAAAGTGACAGGTTGCGCGACCTGCAAGTGGGTAAACCCGGGCATCACGGTTGCGACGTGCTTTTCCGCGAGGTCGAGCAAAGCGTTTTGCGCGGTCTTGACGAGCTTCGATATCTCGTCGATCGCCGCACGCAAATAAAGCCGCGCGTCCGTTGCAACTTGATCGTTTCTGGAACGTGCCGTATGCAGCCGCTTGCCAGCATCGCCGACCAGAGTAATAAGCCGGCTTTCAATGTTCATATGCACGTCTTCCAACTCCAGCTTCCAGGGAAATTTGCCCGCCGCAATCTCCCCGCTAATCTGCTTCATGCCGTTTTCAATCGCGGCGAGGTCCTGAGCACTCAGAACACCGATGGCGTTGAGCATGCGCGCGTGGGCAAGCGACGCGCGAATGTCGTGCGGAGCAAGCCGCCGATCGAAATCAACGGATGCGGCAAAGCGTTTGGCGAGCCCTGTGACCGGTTCTTTGAATCGTCCTGATCGAATTCTGGGGCCGCCGGAGTTGGATTTTTTCGCCATGAATGTTAGCTTGTCAAAAATATTGCCGTGTGTAACGCTAAATGACAGAAATGAACAGTTCCCAATTTCATCGATACCATAAAAAGTGCCAAGTATAAATCAAAACGCTTATCCAGGCGCTCTGCCGAACTTCCGCAATCTCGGCATCCTGCTGCGGATCTTGCTATTGGTAAATAGCGTGTGTTTGGTTGCGGCCGCGATAAAAAGCGCCTCAATTCAGCAGACGCTGCAGGAATTCACCGCGATAGCGGCGTTGGTGGAGCCGATACTGATCTTGAGCCTCCTGGTGCTGATGGTGGGCAGTCCCTGGCTCAGCAAGTTGTCGTTTATTTGGGGAGCCGGCATTGTGCTGCTGCTCGAACTGGTGCTGACCACGTTGGTGTACCGCCTCGGTGGCGATTTTTTCGGTGGCGGGATGGTCCCGCTGGAACGCTTGTGGTTGTTCAGCCTGCTGATGACATCTGCGCTGATTGTCTATTTCAACATGCGCAGCCGGCTGCTTTCGCCGGCGCTTGCTGAGTCGCGTTTGCAGGCGTTACAGGCGCGCATCCGGCCCCATTTTTTGTTCAATAGCATCAATGCAGTCTTGAGCCTGATCCGCAGCGACACCAAGCGTGCTGAAATCGCGCTCGAGGATCTGTGCGATTTATTCAGAGTGCTGATGGCGGACAACCGTCAACTTTCGACTTTGCAGCAGGAAGTGGATTTGTCCCGGCGGTATCTCAATCTGGAGCAATTGCGGCTTGGAGAGCGGTTGCAGGTCGAATGGCATATTGATAACATGCCGCCCGATGCCCAGATTCCGCCGCTGGTGCTCCAGCCGCTGTTGGAAAACGCCGTGTATCACGGCATCGAACCACGAACGGAACCCGGCGTCATCAACATCAACATCTTTCTGCGCAATGATCAGGTGCACATTGTGTTGCGCAACCCCTATCAGCGCGAAGGCGACCATCATGCGGGTAACAAAATGGCTATGGAAAATATCCGTGAGCGCTTGAGCCTACATTTTGACGTCGAGGCAAGCCTGAGTGCCGTGCTGCGGGGAAATACCTACCAAGTGCAGATCGTCATGCCCTACTTGCGTTCGGAAACATGACTGCTCCCTTGCGCATCATAATCGCGGATGACGAAACGCCTGCTCGCAACCGGCTTAGAGAGCTGCTGGCCGATTGCGCACCCAGTTTTCCGCATGAATTGGTCGGCGAGGCCGCAAACGGACGCGAAGCGCTGGAATTGCTTTCGAAGGTGCCGGCGGACCTGCTGCTGCTCGATATCCGCATGCCGGAAATGGACGGCATCGAAGTTGCGCGTCATTTGTTGAGCTTGCCGCAAATGCCCGCTGTCATATTTACCACTGCATACGACCTTTACGCGATTCAGGCGTTTGAAGTGAACGCGGTCGATTATCTGTTGAAACCGGTGCGCAGCGAGCGTTTGCTAGCCGCATTGCAAAAAGCCGGCCAAAGCCGCCCGCCGGGCCCGGAACAACTGCAAAAACTCGCGCGCCGACCGCGTACCTGTTTAAGCGTGCAAGAGCGCGGCAAAATCGTCCTGATTCCCATAGGCGAGATCATATTTCTCAAGGCGGAACAGAAATACGTAACGATACGCACCCATGAACGCGAGTACCTGTTGGAAGAATCGTTGACCAATCTCGAGCAGGAATTCGCGGTTAACTTCATTCGCATCCACCGCAACTGCCTGGTGGCCAAGGACCGTATCACGGGATTTGAAAAGGTGGCGGAGGACGGTGGCGAATCGCATTGGGAGGTCCTGCTCAAGGGAGTGCAAGATAAGCTACCGGTAAGCCGCCGCCAGCAATATATCGTAAAGGAATTCGCGAAGTAACAGGCGCCTTGTCAATTCCCGGCGGCGCCTAGCTCCAAAGCCGTCCGTGCTAAAATAAAGGTGAAAAAATAGGCATCTGCGATACGCGACCGGCGGGGGAATATTTTGAGCGACTGTTTGCTTAAAGCAACGCCTGCCAAAATTGTCATTGCTTCGCGCGAAAGCGCGCTCGCGCTGTGGCAAGCACACTTCATTCAGGACAAACTCAACGCCTTGCACCCCCAACTTGAGGTCAGGATATCGGGAATGACGACTCAAGGCGACCGCCTGCTTGACACTCCGCTCGCCAAAATCGGCGGCAAGGGCCTGTTCGTCAAGGAACTGGAGGAAGCATTGCTGCAGGGAACCGCGGATATCGCGGTGCATTCGATGAAAGACGTGCCCATGCGATTGCCGCCTGGATTTGTACTGGCGGCGATTACCGAGCGCGAAGATGCGCGCGATGCGTTTGTATCAAATGGCTTCCCGAACCTGGAGGCATTGCCGGAGGGAAGCATAGTGGGAACTTCCAGTTTGCGCAGGGAAAGCCAGCTGCGCGGACGCTATCCGCAGCTCAAGGTGAATTCGCTGCGCGGCAACGTTGAAACTCGGCTGAGAAAGCTTGATCAAGGGCAGTACGCGGCAATCATACTTGCGGCGGCCGGATTGAAAAGGCTTGGTCTGGAGGGTCGTATCACGGCGCTGTTGAGTCCGGAGGAAAGCCTGCCAGCAGTGGGGCAAGGCGCGCTGGGAATAGAATGCTTGGGCAAGCGCAAGGATTTACTGCAACTATTGCAGCCGCTGAATCACCATGAGACCGCGCTTTGCGTCGCTGCGGAGCGGGCAATGAGCAAGGCGCTTGGCGGCAGTTGCCAGGTGCCGCTGGGCGGTTTTGCGAGTTTGCGAGGCGAGGAAATATTTTTGCGCGGCTTTGTTGGAACACCTGACGGCAGTCGCTTGGTGAGCGGGGAAGTACGGGGCAAGGCGAGTGAAGCGGAAACAGTGGGCGAAACACTTGCAAAAGCGCTGCGAGCCAATGGCGCAAACAAGATCCTTGAGCAACTGGAATCACAAAGGGCATGATGGAGACCAAACCCGGATTGTCCTCTGGAGCGCGGCCACGCGCATTGAGCGGCTGCAATATCGTGGTGACGCGCCCGGAGAAACAGGCCGAGGAACTTGCCGACTTGATCCGTGCCGAGGGAGGTTGTGCCATCCTGTTTCCGACGCTGGATATCATTGAGGCCGAAGATCCGCGCCCGTTGCACCGAACCGTGGACCGCCTCGAGCAATTCGATTTGGCGGTTTTCGTAAGTGCCAATGCGGTGAACAGCGCGATGAATGCTATCCTCGCCCGTCGCAGCCTGCCTGACACCCTGAAAATGGCTGTAGTCGGCGCTGCCAGCCGAAACGCATTGCAGCGATTCGGCGTCAAGGAAATAATTTGTCCGAGTTCACGCCACGATAGCGAAGCACTGCTGGAACTTCCGCAGTTGCGCGACGTCGCGGGTAAAAACATAGTGATCTTCCGCGGCCGGGGCGGGCGTGAGTTGCTGGGCGAGACCCTGGTCAAGCGCGGGGCGAGAATCGAATATCTGGAATGTTACCGGCGCGCCAGGCCCAATGCAGATGTGGGGCCGCTCATGCGGTTGTGGGCGGAGCATAATTTACATGCCATCACAGTAACCAGCAGCGAAGGGCTGCGCAATTTATTCGAAATGATGAATGAAGCGGGGAAGACGTTGCTAAAAAGGACCCCGCTGTTTGTGCCACACCCGCGCATTGCCGAAGTGGCGCGCAGCCTGGGGTGCGGCAATCCGGTAGTGACCGAGGCCGGTGACGCCGGTCTTATGAAAGGATTGACTAAATGGTTTGCGGAAAACAGGATGGTCAGCAATGACCGATAATTTGCAAACTCAGGCCCCGGTTACTCCCGCCAAGCCGGCAAAGCGGTTCAACGTGGCCCTTTTGATGTCGCTCATACTAGCCGCTCTCTTGGCCTGGCAATGGTTTGATACCCGCGACCAGATTGCCGACCTGCAGCAGGACTACGCCCGAAGCTTGGGTGATATAAACGGCATCATCAACGTCAACCGCGCAATCGTAAAGGACAACCAGGAAGCATTGCGCGAAACGCAGGTCAAGCTGGGTTTGCTGGAGAACAAGCTCGCAGAATCGCAAAACCAGCAGATTGCACTGCAGAACCTGTATCAGGAACTTTCGCGCAACAGCGATGAATGGACGCTGGTGGAGGTGCAGCAAATGCTCGATATCGCCAGCCAGCAGTTGCAGCTGGCTGGCAATGTGAAGGCGGCGCTGATTGCTCTGCAAATGGCGGACGCGAGATTGCAGCGCATCGACCGGCCGCAGTTTATCCCGCTGCGCAAAATCATCAACAAAGACATCGAGCGCCTCAAGGCCGCGCCTTACGTGGACACAGTGGCAATGAGCGTGCGGCTGGATGGCCTGATATCCAAGGTGGACCGACTGCCACTGGCAATGAATATGCGCCCGCATTCACAGGCGTCCGGGGCAAAGGTGGAGACCGCGCAGAGCGCGTGGCTCAAATTCGCGCGCGAAATCTGGCAGGACATTAAACAGATGATACGCATTCAGAATACTGCGGAGCAGGAAATACCGCTACTTTCACCGGAGCAATTTTTTTTCCTGCGCGAGAATCTCAAGCTGCGCCTGTTAAGCGCCCGCATCGCCTTGCTTCTGCGTGATGAGTCGAGCTTCAAGTCTGACATCCATGCAGCCCAAGAGTGGGTTGCGCGCTATTTCGACGACAGCTCTGATCTGACCAAGGATGTATTGGCGAGCCTGCACCAATTGCAGGAAAAGCACGTGGGCATTGAGATCCCCGATATCTCGGCGAGCCTAGAAGCTGCGCGTAATTTCAGGCTGCTTCGCGATAAGGCGACAAAATGAAGTTGTTCATCTGGATGGTGGCAATTTTTGCGCTGGCCGTAGCGTTGGCCGTGACGATTGGGTATGGAAATGGCTATGTACTTCTTGTCTATTCCACCTACCGTGTCGAACTGTCTCTCAAGCTGGCAGCACTGCTGCTGCTGGTGGGATTTTTAACCGCTTACCTGTTGATCCGCGTGCTGGTACACGCGGTGCGCATGCCCAGGCGTGTGCGCGCATATCGCGCGCGCCGACGCCGCGAAAAAGCGCGTAGCAAGTTTATTGAGGGCTTGCACATGTTTTTCGAAGGACGCTACGGCACGGCGGAAAAAGCTGCGGCAGCCGCTCTGAAACTGGGCGAATCGCCGGGGCTGACTTCCCTTCTGGCTGCTCGCTCGGCACATGAATTGAGAGAGTTTGACCAGCGCGATGCTTATCTTAGCGAGGCTGAAAAGCAGGCGCCCGAAGGTAGAACCGCGCGGCTGATGACGCAGGCCGATCTACTGCTCGATCAGCATCGCGATCACGACGCGCTAGCGGTTCTAGGAGCATTGAACGAAAGCGACAGCATAAGGCCTCTCGCGGCGCTGCGCCTTGAACTCGAGGCACAGCAGCGCGTAAAGAACTGGGAGCAGGCGTTGAAGCTGATCGCTCAGCTGGAAAAGCGTGGTTTCTTCGATGGCAAACAGGCGCGGAATTTACGCCTCTACGCGACCCAGGAGAATCTCAAGCAGCACGCGAAGGACGTTGGGGAACTCCAGGACTGCTGGCGGACAATCCCCGCGGTAGAAAGAAAACTAAGCGGAATCGCCGCGACTGCCGCACGCTGCTTTATCGCGCTCGGAAGTTCCGGAACGGCACAGGAAATCATCGAACAAAGTCTGGGTGAGCAATGGGACAGCGATCTGATTTACCTTTACTCGGAATGCCTTGGGCAGAACACATTGAAGCAGATTGAACGTGCCGAGACGAGACTGTTTGATCATCCCAATGACCCCTATTTGCTACTCGCGCTAGGGAGGCTGTGCGCCCATCAGGGACTCTGGGGCAAAGCGCAAAGCTACCTGGAAGCCAGCATCGGCGTGGAGCCGACCGTTACTGCGTATCGGGAGCTCGCCAAGCTGCACGAAAAAATCGGCCAAAACGACGCGGCCGATGCTCACTACCGGGAAAGCCTCGACTTAGCCGTCCGACAATTGCGCGATATTTCCGGCGGCCGGCGCAAGCTGGTGCTTTGAATCAAGGATCCTGCCCCGCGGTACGGGCTAAGCCTAGGACGACTTGGGATCGTTGGAGAAAGTAAACGAGTCGGAATAGAACTCCTCCAAGGAGAGATTGCGCAGGGCAATAACGTCGCGGCGCGCGGCCTCCACCATCACCGGCGCGCCACACGCGTAAAGCTGAAAGCCGTTCAAATCCGAGAAATCATCCATGACCGCCTGGTGTACCAGTCCGCTGCGTCCGCTCCAGCGGTCGCCGGGAAGCGCCTCTGAAAGAACGGGTACGAACTTGAAATTATCGCGCTCTCGCTGCCACCGCATTGGCAGCTGCAGCATGTACAAATCGGCTAACTTGCGCGCTCCCCAATACAGGATCATTTGGCGATGGTTGTTCTTGTAAAAGGCGTGCTCGATAATGCTTTTGATTGGGGCAAAGCCAGTGCCGCTGGCCACAAAAATAATTGGTTTCTCCGAATCTTCGCGCAGAAAAAAAGTGCCCAGCGGACCCTCGAAGCGCAAGATGTCGCGCTCTCGCATTTTGTTAAATACATAATCGGTAAATGCGCCTCCCGCAATATTGCGCACGTGTAATTCCAAGCACTCGTCGTCGTGCGGCGGATTGGCCATCGAGAAACTCCGGCGCTTGCCTTCCTTCATGAGGATGTCGATGTACTGGCCGGCGAGAAACTGCAAACGTTCATTGGACGGGAGCTTGAGGTAAAGCACCATCACGTCTTCCGTCGGCCGCTCCATTTTCTGTACGCGGCAAGGCAGCTTTCTGATTTGTATGTCCTTGACTGCGCTGATCTCGCGTGCTTCGATAACCAGATTCGACCGCGGTTTGGCCTGGCAGAAGAGCGCCATGCCAGCAAGTTTCTCGGCTTCGCTGAGCGCGCTTTCCTGATAAACTCCGTAATCCACCTCGCCATCGAGAATTTTTCCCTTACACGAACCGCATGCACCGTTGCGACATCCGTACGGCAGGCCAAAACTTTGGCGCAGCGCGGCTTCGAGTACGCTTTCACCGGCCTCTACGGAAAATACGTGATTGCTTGGCTTGATGGTGATCTGGAAGGACATTAACAATCCTTAAGGCCGGGATACCACTGTATACGCGGATACCTTAAACTATCAGAAATGAGACGGCTGTTGATCATTGGTTGCGGCGATGTGGCGTTGCGCATGGTGCGGAACTTGCCGACATGCTACCGTGTTTACGCGCTTTCCCACTCTCCTGATCGCTACTCTTTGCTGCGCGGGCAACGCATTACGCCCATTCCCGGCAATCTTGACGAACCGAATTCGCTGGAGATGCTTGGCGGACTGGCACACGATGTAGTGCACTTCGCGCCTCCCCCAAGTCACGGCACGCAAGATACGCGCACCGCGCATCTGCTTGCGGCGTTGGGAAAGGCAAAAATTTTACCACATCGGCTCACCTATATCAGTACCAGCGGTGTCTATGGGAACTGTGAGGGCGAGTTCGTCTCCGAGACGCGCCCCTTGCAGCCACAAACCCTGCGTGCCAAGCGGCGGCTCGATGCGGAACGCAGAATCCGCGAGTGGGGAAAACGCAACGCTGTGAGTGTAAGCATCTTGCGCGTACCCGGAATTTATGCCAGCGACCGATTGCCACTGGAGCGGGTCAAAAGCGGTGCTCCGACGTTGCTGCCGGAACAGGATGCCTACAGCAATCACATTCATGCCGATGATCTGGCACAGACCGTGATTGCATCATTGCGTTACGGCAAACCCGGAAGAGTGTATAACACCAGCGACGATTCGGAACTCAAAATAGGCGATTACTTCGATCTGGTGGCGGACCGCTTCGGCTTGCCACGACCGGTGCGCATTTCTTACGACGAAGCGCGTCGGCGAATTCCCGAGAATCAGTTGTCGTTCATGCAGGAATCGCGGCGGCTTGCAAACCGACGGATGAAACGCGAATTGCAGGTGAGATTGCATTATCCGATGGTAGCCGATGGGCTTAACGCGGCACGGTACTTGCGAGACTAAAGTTTGTTGCGACGGTAAAATTAGAAAGTCCGCTGAACTGCGCTATGAGAATCCTGTCGTAGCCGTTATCCGTTGGGGGAATAGCTTATGAAACGCAATTTCTTAATTTGGCCTGTGTTTCTGGGGCTGCTTGGGGGATGCGCTGGGACCTCGGCCAAGCCCGAGCAGGGGGAGGTTTCGCTTGACCAGCATCTGCCGCTGCGCTTGGCAGTGGATATGACCCCCGCGGATCTTGCGCTGCAGACGCATAATTTCTACAACATCTACGGCTATTTTGAAACCTATCATTGGACCGCAGAGGGCGAGTTGGTACAGAATGCAGCGCTGACCGCATTTGCGCCGATGGCGGAGCAGGTTTTGCCGCGCTCTGAGATGCCGGTGCCAGACATGGTCATTAAAGTTCGCGGCCGGAGCATTTACAATCCCTTCGCGCAAGCTTGGTATGTGGATGTTACTGCAACCGGTTATCTTCCGAACGGCACGGAACTTGGATCGTTCAAAGCTGAATCAACAACTGGGCACGTATTGGTATTTCATGAAGAGGAGCTTGAAAAGACCTATATAGCCGCGTTCCAGGACGTCGGGAGGAAGTTCTTGCGAAGTGGCGCCATGAATGAGGCACTGCGCCAGCGCGCCCCTGAGTGACGCGTTGACGGATTTCCCGCCGGCGTGTGTATTCAACAGTGTTGCGCGGGCGGGAAAAAAGCTCAGGCGAATCTGTCATGATTAGCGAAGCCATACTTGTCATCACCAATCTCCCGGACCGGGAATCCGCACTGAGGCTTGCGCACACATTGGTTGAGGCGCGGCTTGCGGCCTGTGTTAACGTCATGGCGGATTGCACATCGGTATACCGGTGGAAAGGAAAAATCGAAACCGCTCAGGAAGTGCCGGTATTAATCAAGACGCTGAAAGCGCATTTTCCGCGCATTGAAAATGTCCTCAGACAAAATCATCCCTACGAACTTCCAGAATTAATCGCAGTCCCCATTAGTGACGGATTAAAGGCATACCTTGACTGGCTCGCCGTCGAGACGCAGTCACTGACCATCACCGGCTGAACTTTCACTTTCCGCAATGCGCGTGCTGTTTCTCTTGTTGATGCTGTTCTCCGGGTTTGCCCGCGCAGGCGAACCGGAATTGCTCGAGCCGGAAAAAGCGTTTCAGCTGTCCGCGCAATGGGTCGATGCCAAGGATATCAAAGTGCGCTACCAGATTGCAGATGGCTACTATTTATACCGCAGTCGCTTCAATTTCGAGGTACAAACAGAAGGATTCTTCCTAGACAGACCACAGATGCCCGCTGGCGCGGTGCACCAGGACCAGTTTTTCGGGCGCGTCGAAACCTATCGCGGCGATCTGATAATACATTTGCCACTGCGGCAAACCGGGCCCGGACGTGCTTTGACGCTGAAAGCTGTCGCGCAAGGCTGCGCCGATATCGGGGTCTGCTACAGCCCACTGGCGCAGGAAGTCAATCTGCAGCTAGGGGCGGTGACCATGGCGGTCCCGCCCGCCAACTCTGTTGCTGCTCTGCGAAACCTGCAAGTATCGGCGACCGACCCGCTGCAAGCAGCAGCGAAATCACAAGCGCCACTTGGCGACGAAGCCTCGCGCGCCGCCAACCTGTTGCGGGGTGGTAACTTCTGGCTCATCATTGCGAGCTTTTTTGGATTTGGCTTGCTCTTGTCGCTGACGCCATGCGTGTTTCCCATGATTCCAATACTTTCTGGAATAATCGTAGGCCAAAAACGGCGAATGACCAGAAGGCGCGGACTGATTTTGTCGGCCGCTTACGTGCTGGGAGTCGCGATTACTTATGCCATTGCCGGAGTGGCCGCAGGGCTCACCGGCACGCTGATTTCCACTGCTTTGCAGAACCCGTGGGTACTAGGGATTTTTGCCGCCCTGTTCGTATTGCTTGCGCTTTCCATGTTTGGCTTTTATGAATTGCAGTTTCCTGCGTCCTTGCAAAGCAGACTTTCCAACGCTGCATTCAACATCAAAGGCGGCAATCTCGTCGGGGCGTTTATCATGGGCGGGCTTTCTGCCGTCATAATAGGCCCGTGTGTAGCAGCGCCCCTGGCGGGGGCACTACTTTATATCAGTCAAACTCGGGACGTGGTCCTGGGAGGCTCAAGTCTGTTTGTCATGGCGTTGGGAATGGGGACACCGCTTGTCGCGGTGGGACTTTCCGCCGGGGCACTGTTGCCCAAAGCGGGACCATGGATGAACGCGGTAAAGAAATTTTTCGGTGTGCTGTTGCTGGGTGTCGCTATTTGGATTGTCTCGTCGCTAATTCCGGAACCGATGCACCTGCTGCTATGGGCCTCGTTAGTAATC
>DASPRI010000052.1:0-3807 GCA_035624535.1 Burkholderiales bacterium | reverse complement strand
GCCAGCCGAGCCCCGCCTTGCTCGCAAGCTCCACTTCCATGACCGGCGCGGTGTCGGTGAACACCCGGCAGTGGGATTCGCTGCGCTCGTGTATTTTGTTCACCAGCTCCTGCAAACGGCCGCGCAGTACCTTGTGGTAATCGCGCCCAGTGGCATAGCGGGAAATATAGGCCTTGTTGCCGTCCGCAAGTATTTCCCAACTGTCGCGCGCCCGCAGCGGTTGATAGTTGATCCGAGCCGAAATGATGCGCAGCGTGCCGGGCAAAAGTTCGCCGGGGCGGCAACGTTTGACCCCGTGTCTTGCCATATAATCCATATCGCCGTGGCACCCTTGTTCCAGCCATTCCAGGAGGCGAAGCTCAGCTTCCCCAAGTTCAGTATCTGCAATGCCGATTTCCTGGAAGCCGAGCGCTTTCCCCCACGACTTGATCGCGGCAGCAAGCTGCGCGTAGTCAGCATCTGAACAAGAGATTTGGGTTGCAGTGCCTTGCATGACCTACACCATAAGCATTCGGAAATGAAAATCATACGCTACTTGCCCAACGCGCAAGCCACCCGGGAACTCGGCAAGCAGCTTGCGCCCGTTCTCCAGCCGGGTTTGAAAGTCTACTTCTACGGCGAGCTGGGGACCGGCAAAACCACCTTGGTGCGCGGGATTCTGCAGGGTCTGGGCTACCATGGAAAAGTCAAAAGCCCCTCATACATACTTGTTGAACTTTACCCACTTTCTAAGTTAGACTTATATCACTTTGATTTTTATCGGTTCGAGGATGCAAAGGAATCAGAGGACGCAGGCTTTCGCGAATACTTCGGCACGCGCTCCGTGTGCCTGGTGGAATGGCCGGAAAATGCCGCGGCGTGGTTACCTGCGCCGGACATCAAAATTAGCTTGCGATTAAAGGGGAAAGGCCGCGATGTCACGATTGAAGGGGCGACGAAGACTGGCAGGCAATGTTTAGCTCAAATGCAGGAAGGATGATCCCCGGCGCGCTATCTAGAGCGCTGCTCACCGTTTGTGTTCCTATTATTCCGCTATTCCTATCCTTTCCCATCGCGGCTGCAACCCAGGTGAGTTCGGTGCGCGTATGGCCTGCGCAGGACTACACCCGCCTTACCATAGAATCCAGCGCGCCGATTACTTACAAGCTGTTCGTCATCAAGAATCCGGAACGCCTGGTGCTGGATCTCGAAAACATTGAGTTGAACAGCGCGCTGAATGAGATATCCGAGAAGATATCCGCTAGCGATCCCTATATCAAACAAGTGCGCGTGGGAAACTTCAAGCCGAGGGTGGTGCGTGTGGTGCTGGACTTGAAAGCGGAAGTCAAGCCGCAGATATTCGCCTTGCAGCCGATCGGCGAATATGGCCATCGCCTGGTGCTGGACATATATCCAGCCGTGCCGCTTGATCCGCTGATGGTTCTGGTGCAGAAATCGGAAAGCAAGCTGGCACAGCAAAATGACGCATCGGCATCTATCGAAAAGAGTGACGCACCATCAGAGCCGGCTAACGCGACGGGCAAAGATGCTAACAATCAGCCCAAGATCGGCGAAAAACCGAGAGCAGCGGGCGGCCGCAAGGATAATACTTCCGGACCGGAAGTGACGCGGCTCATCACCATCGCGATCGACCCGGGGCACGGCGGTGAAGACCCGGGCGCCCGCGGACGCGGCGGCACGCGCGAGAAAAACATCACGCTGGCCATCGCGCGCAAGGTCAAGGCGCGAATCGATCAGGAGCCGAACATGCGGAGCATCCTGACGCGCGATGGCGATTACTTCATCGATTTGCAGGAGCGCGTGCACAAGGCGCAGAAAGTACGAGCCGACCTGTTTATTTCCATACACGCCGACGCCTTTATCCGACCGAACGCACGTGGCTCCTCCGTGTATGCGCTCTCCGAGCGCGGGGCAACATCCGCCGCCGCGCGCTGGCTCGCGAACAGCGAAAATCAATCGGATTTGATCGGCGGGGTCAACCTCAACGTACGCGATCCTTACCTCAAGAAGACCCTGCTCGATCTGGCGCAAACCGCGACCATCAACGACAGCGTGAAACTCGGAAAATCCGTGCTTAGTGAACTAGGCGGTGTCAACGAACTGCACCGGTACTCGGTGGAGCAGGCCGGATTCGCGGTGCTAAAAGCGCCCGACATTCCCTCGATTTTGGTGGAGACGGCGTTTATCAGCAATCCCGAAGAAGAGGCAAGGCTCAAAGATGAAAATTACCAGAATAAGATTGCCGACGCGATTGTCGAAGGCATCAAACGCTATTTCGTCAATAATCCCCCGATCGCCAAGTCCAAGCTCGCGCAGATGCGATGACAGCATGCCCTGAACGAGGGCTCAATGTATCTGCGGTCGATGCAGACCAGCATCGACCCTCACCCGCAGAGCCTGAAAGCAATCGCTAAACCGGCAGACTAGCTTGGATACACTGACGGCGTTCGGACTGTTCTCGGTTACCGCCATGATGGTCTGCTATGCCCTGGAGCAGAAAAGCCCTTGGTTCATCTTGGGCTTTGCCTTGGCTTGTGGTCTGGGTTCGATCTACGGGTTTCTCCAAGGCGCATGGCCATTCGGAGTAGTCGAAGCCATATGGATGGTGGTGGCGCTGCGCCGGTGGCACCGTTACCAAACAGACCGGGCCGCGTCCGAGTCAGCAAGCCGCTAGCCGGCGCAATCAGTTCTCTCGCGATTTATCCGCCATAAGCGGGGTTGCTTTTGATGCGGCGAAGCGGTCTCCCTGCGTTTCAATCAGTTAGTCTCGTCTAAATTTCCGCAATATAGTCGACTCTCTGACATCGCGCGGAAATTTTCTCTGCATATTAGTGAACTGCTTCACATCCCCTTTTTAGCCGTTTTCCGCGTCAAACCGCTCGTCGGCCCAGATTGACGTTCGTCGTATCGAGATAGTTCTTTCAAACTGTTGGCACAGCGGTTGCTGCTATAGGGGTAAGAGAAAAGATTAGCGGTTTCATGTGCAGTAAATAGTTTCAAGAGGCTTGTGAAAAGGAGGTGTGCCATGGTTGCGAAATTGAATCCGTTGTATGCGAATCTCGCCGTGGCGCTAGTTATCTCGGTACTGGCTTTCAGGCTCGGTGGCTTGGTAGGGCCCTCTGAATACCGGATATCTTCAGCCTCCCAGATTGAATGCTCCCGTTGATTTGACCACGGGAAATGGAATGAGCAGCTAAGGTTCCTCCTTAAGCAGGGCGGGGTCGAGAAAGTGTAAAGGGGACCACCCGTCCTGCTCTTTTTTTTCTAGAGCGCCTTTACGATATCCTCGACCACCTTTTTCGCGTCCCCGAATACCATCATCGTTTTGTCCATGTAGAAAAGCTCGTTATCGAGCCCGGCGTAGCCGGTCGCCATCGAGCGTTTGTTAACCAGAACCGTGCGTGCCTTGTGTGCTTCGAGAATCGGCATGCCGTAGATCGCGCTTCCGGGTGTATGCGCGGCCGGATTGACAACATCGTTGGCACCAAGGATCAGTGCCACATCAGTAGTACCGAATTCGTTGTTGATGTCGTCCATTTCGAACACCTGGTCGTAAGGCACTTCGGCTTCGGCAAGCAGCACATTCATGTGCCCGGGCATTCGCCCTGCGACCGGGTGTATTGCGTAGCGCACGTTGACGCCCTTGGCGCGCAGCTTGTCGGCCATTTCTTTTACTGAGTGCTGCGCGCGCGCCACGGCCAAGCCATACCCCGGCACGATGATTACCGATTCGGCATTGGCCATCAGGAAAGCGGCATCTTCCGGGCTACCGCTTTTCACGGTCCTTTTTTGTGCCCCAGCTGCGGC
>DASPRI010000043.1:0-6759 GCA_035624535.1 Burkholderiales bacterium | reverse complement strand
CACCCATTGGAGATTGCCCAGGCGAACACGCGTTCGCCTTTTTTGTTTTTTACATTATGTTTGATCTAATCTATCGTAACAAAAGAATCGCGCAAGTTATTCTGGCACTGATTTTTCTGCCGTTTGCGTTGTTTGGGGTGGAACGTTATTTCAGCAGCATCGGTAGCGGAGATTATTTGGCGAAGGTCGGCAGCTACCGGATAACCCAGCAAGAGTTTGTTCAAGCGATGCGCGACGAGCAGGAGAGATTGCGCGCGCAATTGGGTGAAAAGTTCAATCCGATAATCATGGAAGATCCGGAGACGCGGGCTTCGGTTCTTGACAATCTTATCAAGCAACATCTGCTGGTGGCACAGGCGGTGCACTCGGGACTGACCGTGAGTGACTCCGAGTTGCAAAAAGTTATCAGCCAGTACCCGGCTTTCCAGGAAAACGGCAAATTCTCCAAGACCCAATACGAGACCCTGTTACGCAATCAAGGTCTGAGTCCGCGGACTTTTGAAAACAAGGTACGGCAGGAACTGGTGGTGGGACAACTTACCAGCCCATTCGAGAGCGAAATCATCCCGCAATCGGTCGCCGACCGATTGATTCGCCTGAGCCAGCAGGAGCGCGAAGTTAGCCTGTATACCGATTCCATCGACCAGTATGTGCTGAAAGCAAAGGTTAGCGATGAAGAAGCGAAGCGCTATTATGACGAGCATCACAGCGAGTTCGAAACGCCTGAGCAGGTGCGCGCCGATTATCTGGTGTTATCGGCCGATAATTTGGCATCGCAGATAACACTCAGCGCGGACGAGATCCGGAAATATTACGATGAGCACCCGAATCGCTTTCAGACGCGGCAGGTAAGCCATATCCTCATTTCGGTGCCGCCTAATGCAGCTCCGGAATCCAAGGCGCAGGCCAGAGGCAAGGCCGACGAGATTTACCAGCAGTTAGTGAAGAACCCCTCGGAGTTCGCCGAACTGGCAAAAAGGTATTCGCAGGATCCCGGATCAGCGGCCAACGGCGGGGATCTCGGTTTCATTTCCCGCGGAGCCATGGTTAAGCCGTTTGAAGACGCAGTATTCCAAATGACGGTTGGAGAAATCGCAGGGCCTGTGGAGACCCAGTTTGGCTACCACATCATCAAGCTCGTTGCCATTAAGCCAACGCCCTTTGAACAGGCGAAAAACCAGATCGAAAGCGAGCTCAAACAACAGAAGGCGATCAAAAAATTCAACGAGCTTGCCGAAAATTTCAGCAATATGGTGTATGAACAGTCGGATAGCCTGAAGCCCGCTGCCCAGGCCTTCAAGCTGACCATTCAGCAAAGTCCGTGGCTGACAAAAGACAGCAAGAGCGCGGGGCTGATAAGCAGCGACAAAGTGCTGCAGGCGCTGTTTTCGGATGATGCAATCAAGAACAATCGCAACACCGACGCTATCGAAGTCGCGCCCAATACGCTGCTCGCGGCGCATGTGGTCGAGCACAAGGCGGCAAGTCTTGAGACCTACCAGGAAGCCCGGACGCAGATCAACAAGGTCTTGCTTTTGAAGAACGCCGCCGAACTGGCAGTGAAGGACGGGAAGGAAAAGCTCGCGATGCTGCGGGAAGGCAAGGATCTGAAATTGCCCTGGGGCCCGCCGGTTTTAATAAACCGTCAGAGCGCATCAAAGGGCGCAGACCCGGGCGTGGTCGGCGCGGTGTTCGCGGCGGACGTGAGCAAGCTCCCGGCTTATGCCGGTACCATAGATCCGGAAGGGGGCATTACGCTGATCAGGATAAATCGAATCCAGGATTCCAACGCAGTCAATGAGGCGCAGCGCAAGGAATTGACCGAACAATTGCGCCGGCTTGTTGCCCAGGAACAGTTTAACGCCTATCTTGCCAGTATCAGGCATAAGGGCGAGGTAAAAATCAACCGGGAACTATTGGACAGAAAATAACGCGCAGCACACGCTGTTGCTTTTCAGGGAGTTTCAGAGATTCCGCCGACCGTGATGTTAAAGCCGGCGTCGACGTGAGTGATTTCTCCGGTAATGCCATTGGCCAGGTCGCTCATCAGGAAAGCCGCAGCATTTCCCACATCATCTATTGTGACATTGCGCCTAAGCGGCGCATTTTCTGCAACAAAGCTGAGGATCTTTCCGAAGCCACTAATCCCGGCTGCCGCAAGCGTCTTGATCGGCCCCGCGGAAATTGCATTCACCCGTATTCCTTTTGGTCCCAGGCTCTGCGCCAGATAGCGCACGTTGGCTTCGAGGCTTGCCTTGGCGAGCCCCATCACGTTGTAATTGGGAACCACGCGCGTTGCGCCCAAGTACGTCAGGGTAAGCAGCGCCGCTTTTCTTCCCTGCATCAGCGGCAAACCGGCCTTGGCGAGGGCGGCGAAACTGTAGGAGCTCACATCATGTGCCGTTCGAAAAGCTTCGCGGTTCAAGCCGTCCAAATAATCCCCGGACAATGCTTCGCGGGGCGCAAAGGCAATTGAATGTACGATGCCCTCAAGTCCATTCCAGTGCTTCCCAAGTTCGCTGAATAAGTTTTCGATTTGCTCGTCGCTGCTGACATCGCAGGGAAATACCCGTTCGCTGCCGAACTCACGGGCCATTTCTACGACGCGATCGCGCACCCGTTCCCCTTGGTAAGTAAAAGCCAGCTGGGCGCCCTCGCGCTTCATCGCGCCGGCGATCCCGTAAGCGATGGAACGGTTACTCAGTAATCCGGTAATCAGCACGCGTTTGTCGGTCAGAATTCCCATGGTTGTTCCCGGTCTATAAAAAGGGGCTTGGGGAATTATAGCTTAAGTTTTTCAGGTGCCAGGATTCCGGTCGTCCGGGGATGACGCTAACGCGCGGTTTGCTATACACTGAGAAGCCGATGAAATTATTGACCTGTCGCCTGGTCTGCATATTGCTGCCGGTGCTCGCCGCGGCGTGCGCAAGATCGGAGTGGAACGATCCTTACCCGGCTGCCGATAATGGAAAGGATATTTTGTACTCGGCATTCACCGAGCGGCCCAAGCACCTCGACCCGGTGCAGTCATACAGCGAAAACGAAGCGGTATTCAACGCTCAAATCTATGAGCCTCCGCTGCAATATCACTATTTGAAGCGTCCTTATACCCTGGTTCCGCTGAGCGCGGCGGAAATGCCAAGCGTGCAGTATTACGACAAATCCGGGAACAAACTCCCGGAGAATGTTGACCCGCTTGCTATCGCCTACAGTGTTTACCGAATTCGCATCAAGCCGGGAATACTCTATCAGCCGCATCCGGCTTTTGCCAAGGAAGCCGAAGGCAGATTTCTATATCAAAATCTGAAGCCCAAAGATTTGCAAGCTGTTTACGCGCTATCCGATTTCAAGCAGCGCGGCACGCGCGAGCTGACGGCCGATGATTACGTGTACGAGATCAAGCGCCTCGCTCACCCGCGACTCTCTTCGCCCATTTTCGGACTAATGAGCGAATATATCATTGGCCTCAAGCAATACGCCAAGACCTTGAAACAAGCGGACCAAGCGCTGGTCGCGCGAGCTGGCGAGGAGAGCTGGCTGGACTTGACGCGCTATCCATTGGAGGGCGTGGAAGCGATTGACCGATACACGTTCACGGTCAAGGTCAAGGGCAAATATCCGCAGTTTGTGTATTGGCTGGCGATGCCTTTCTTTGCGCCGGTGCCCGTGGAAGTGGACCGTTTTTATTCGCAGCCGGGAATGGCGGAGAAAAATATCACGCTTGATTGGTATCCGGTCGGCACCGGCCCGTACATGCTGTCCGAGAACAATCCGAACAGCCGAATGGTGTTGGAGCGCAACCCCAATTTTCACGGCGAAACCTATCCATCCAGCGGTACTCCGGACGACGTCAAAGCGGGGTTGCTGAAAGATGCTGGCAAGCTGCTGCCGTTTATTCCCAAAGCGGTATTCAGTCGCGAACGGGAGAGCATTCCTTACTGGAATAAGTTTTTGCAGGGCTATTACGATGCTTCGGGGATTTCATCCGACAGTTACGACCAGGCGGTACAGGTCGGTGCGCAAGGTGAAGCGGTGGTGACTGAGGCGATGCGCAAGAAAGAAATCCGGCTGGAAACATCGGTTGCCACTTCGATCATCTATATGGGATTCAACATGCTCGATCCGGTCGTGGGCGGATACTCGGAGCGCGCGCGCAAGCTCAGGCAGGCGATCTCTATTGCAACAGATTATGAAGAGTACATTTCGATTTTCGCCAACGGGCGCGGCATCGCCGCACAGGGACCGATCGCTCCAGGGATTTGGGGCTACCGGTACGGAGAAGCAGGAATCAATCCCGTGGTCTACGATTGGGTGGACGATCAGCCCAAACGCAAATCAATCGAGACCGCGAAGCGCCTTTTGGCGGATGCCGGTTATCCCGAGGGCAGGGACGCTAAAACCGGCGAACCGCTGCTACTTAATTTTGATGTAACCGCGCGCGGGCCGGATGACAAAGCACGCCTTGACTGGCTGCGCAAACAGTTTGTCAAGCTGAACCTGCAGCTTGTCGTTCGTGCCACTGACTACAATCGCTTCCAGGAAAAGATCCGCAAAGGCGATGCGCAGATTTTCAACTGGGGCTGGAATGCCGATTACCCCGACCCTGAGAATTTCCTGTTCCTGCTTAACGGCGCGCAGTCCAAGGTGAAATTTGACGGCGAGAACGCCGCGAACTACGACAACCCGGAATACAACGCATTATTCGATCGCGTGAAAAACATGGAAAACGGTCCGGAGCGGCAAGCAATCATCGATAAAATGGTGGCTATCGCGCGCAACGATGCGCCCTGGGTGTGGGGATTTTACCCGAAGGATTTCGCCCTGTATCACGACTGGATGCAGAACGTGAAACCGAACCAGATGGCGCGCAACAGTCTCAAATACGAGCGCATTGATGCCGCTTTGCGCAGCGAGGAGCGCCGCGAATGGAATAAACCGGTGCTGTGGCCGGTGTTTTTTATAGCGGCCTTACTGATCGCCAGCGCAATTCCGGCAGTGCGCGCCTACCGTCGCAAGGAACGCACGGCGGCAGTTCCGGCCCCGGGTCCAACGAGCGATTGAAGCCATGATTAACTACATCATCCGCCGGGTCATCTATGCCATCCCGATTCTCATCGGAGTTAATATCATTACCTTTGCGCTGTTTTTCGTAGTAAATACGCCGGACGATATCGCGCGCATGCAACTTGGGGTCAAGCGCGTCACGCCTGAAGCGGTGGCCAATTGGAAACACGAACACGGATACGATAGGCCGCTGCTTTACAATGCAAGCGCGCAAGGCATGTCTAGGTTCACTGACACCATCTTTTATCGGAAATCGGTGAAGATGTTCGCGTTTGATTTCGGGCTTTCAGACGATGGCCGCGACATCGCCTACGAAATCCGGACCCGCATGGGACCCAGCCTGGCCATCGCGGTGCCAGTGTTCGTTATTGGGCTGTTGGTGAATATCAGCTTCGCCTTGCTGATCGCGTTTTTCCGCGCCACGTATCTTGATTTCTGGGGCGTCGTGCTGTGCGTGGCGATGATGTCTATTTCCGGATTGTTCTATATCATCGGCGGCCAGTATTTAGTGAGCAAGCTATGGAATCTGGTGCCGATTTCCGGATTCGATTTCGGCCTCGACATGCCGAAGTTCGTAATTTTGCCGGTCGTCGTCGGGGTCATCGCCGGTATTGGCAGCGGCACGCGCTGGTACCGCACCATCTTTCTCGAGGAAATCAACAAGGACTATGTGCGGACGGCGCGCGCCAAAGGCCTCTCGGAAATACGGGTGTTGTTCAAACATGTGCTAAACAACGCCATGATTCCGATATTGACTGGCGTTGTGGTAATCATTCCATTGTTGTTTCTGGGAAGCCTGATTACTGAATCCTTTTTCGGCATTCCAGGACTGGGAAGCTACACCATAGACGCGATTAATTCGCAGGACTTCGCGGTAGTGCGTGCCATGGTGTTCATCGGTTCCGTGCTTTACATCGTCGGGCTGATTCTGACGGATATTTCGTACACCATGGTGGATCCCCGGATAAGGCTCGTCTGATGCCTTTCATACCGGTCATTCTCTGGACTGATGCGCTGATTTACCTGCTGCTTGCGCTGGTCGTGCTGTTTGCATGGTATGTGCGCGGCAGGCCGCATCTCGCGGCGCCATGGAAGCGGGTTGCACAGAGCAGGAGCGGAATGGTCGCGGCCACCGTGCTGGCTGCTTATTTGGTAGTTGGTTTGTTTGACTCAATCCATTTCCGTTTGCCGCTCGAAGGCAACGGCGCCAAGCGCGTCTATTCGGTGGAGGCCTTGAGCGTCTTGGATGTGCTCGTGACGCCGCTCCGTAGCCGGGTAGAGAAAACCTATTCGGCGCCATTAGCTGCGTACTCCTTTGCCAAGGAGACGGTGCAGCTGCCAGACGGAAAGGAAATCAGGGAATTTCCGCGCCTGAAATATGGCGGCGCGAATTTGCGCGATCCGGCGCAACAGCGCTTCGCGGACATCACCCGACGGGTGTTTTATTCGCTGATGCTCGCGGCGCTGGCATGGATCGTCATCGCCGCCATGGTGGTTCGCCTGGCAGCAATGCGCCGCCAGGGCAATTTCCGCGGGACCGCTATCGCGCTGTG
The DNA here is from genome assembly GCA_035624535.1 of Burkholderiales bacterium. GTDB lineage: Bacteria > Pseudomonadota > Gammaproteobacteria > Burkholderiales > JAHFRG01 > JAHFRG01. Next base: position 142 of record DASPRI010000043.1, on the reverse strand, counting down.
GCGCGGTGAAAGCGAAATTCCCTGGAATGCAATTTTGACCACGCTCGGCGTGTTGATGCTGTGCACCTTTCCGGTGGCGATTCTCAGCGAGCATTACCACGTGTTCGGGACCGACAAGGTGGGACAGGACGTGCTTTATCTG
>DASPRI010000033.1:0-57998 GCA_035624535.1 Burkholderiales bacterium | reverse complement strand
TCATCAAGCGTGCGCCTTATGTAGATGTAGTATTTGGACCGCAGACCCTGCACCGTCTTCCGCAGCTGCTGGATGAACGGCGCAGAAGCGGCAAGCCGCAGGTGGACATTTCGTTCCCGGAAATCGAAAAATTTGACCATCTGCCGGCAGCCCGGGTGGATGGCCCAAGCGCCTTTGTTTCCATCATGGAAGGTTGCAGCAAGTACTGCAGTTTCTGCGTCGTCCCCTACACGCGCGGCGAAGAGGTATCGCGTCCGTTTGACGATGTGCTGACGGAAGTAGCAGAACTAAGCTTGCGCGGAGTTAAAGAAGTCACGCTCCTCGGGCAAAATGTCAATGCGTACCGTGGCATGATGAGCGATGGTGAATATGCCGATCTCGCGCTGTTGTTGGAATACCTCGGCGAGGTCCCGGGCATAGAACGGCTGCGTTACACCACGTCGCATCCGCTGGAATTCACGCAGCGGCTCATTGATGCATATGGCAGCATAAGCAAGTTGGCAAGTCACGTGCATCTGCCAGTGCAAACCGGCTCCGATCGAATCCTGGCGGCAATGAAGCGCGGCTACACTGTGCTTGAATACAAATCCATCATTCGCAGGCTGCGCAAAGTGCGGCCCCAGATTTCCGTCTCATCGGATTTCATCGTGGGCTTTCCCGGCGAGAGCGAAGAGGACTTCGCCGCCACCATGAAACTGGTGGATGACGTGGGATTCGATTCCAGCTTCAGCTTTGTTTACAGCCCGCGTCCCGGCACGCCCGCCGCGGAATTCCCGGCGCAGGTGCCAGAAGCCACAAAACTCGCGCGGCTCAAGCGCCTGCAGGAAAAAATTGATGCCTTTGCGCAAACAACTAGCGAAAGCATGGTCGGCAGCACGCAACGGATACTGGTCGATGGCCAGTCGAGGAAGAATGAGCGGGAGTTGTCCGGTCGCACCGAAAATAACCGTGTCGTCAATTTTGCAGGGCACGAGTGCTTGATTGGAAGTTTTGTTGATGTCACCATCACCGCAGCACGGCCTCATTCGCTGCGCGGCGACGTGGTCGCGAATTAAACCTTGAAATCGCAGTCTGTTACAATCTCGTTTACTCCGGTGGACAATCAGCGTCTGTCCAACCTGTGCGGTGCGCTCGACGAAAACTTGAAACAAATCGAAGCGGCCCTGGATGTGAACATTGCCAGGCACGGTGAAAATTTTTCGCTGCACGGCAGCCCAAAACAGACCCGGCTTGCGGCGGAAGCGCTGCAGCGTTTTTATGGTAAGGCAACGCAAAACCTGTCACTTGAGGAAGTACAACTCGGGCTGATAGAAGTGACCAACCCCCAAATGGTGCTGGCAAACGAGGAGCAAGTGCCAGTACTCCGCACGCGGCGCGTGGATCTGCACGGCAGGACCCCAAGGCAGGTCCAGTATCTGCGGCAAATGCAAGAGTACGACATCACCTTCAGCATCGGCCCCGCGGGCACCGGCAAAACCTATCTGGCGGTCGCTTCCGCGGCGGACGCGCTAGAGCGTGACACCGTAAAACGCATTGTGCTTGTGCGCCCGGCGGTCGAAGCCGGGGAACGCCTGGGTTTTTTGCCGGGCGACATGGCTCAGAAAGTGGACCCGTATCTGCGGCCCCTGTACGACGCACTTTATGACCTGATGGGTTTTGAAAAAGTCGGCAAGCTGTTTGAGCGTGGCGCGATCGAAATTGCTCCGCTCGCATATATGCGCGGACGCACGCTCAACCACTCGTTCATCATTCTCGATGAGGCCCAGAATACTACACCGGAGCAAATGAAAATGTTTCTGACCCGCATCGGCTTCGGCACCAAGGCGGTGATTACCGGGGACGTTACCCAGATCGATTTGGCGCGCGGACAAAAAAGCGGGCTGGTGGAAGCCCGGCAAGTCCTTGAAAAAGTGCGCGGCATCGCATTTACTTTTTTCCTGTCCGAGGATGTCGTGCGGCATCCGCTGGTGCAAAAAATCGTCAACGCCTATGAGGAGCACGAAAAGAAGAAGGCATGAAGGCAAAATCCGATAAACGACTCAAACTGTCGGTGCAATACATGGTGGCCCGCGAAAATCTGCCCAGCCGGCGGCAACTGCGCAAATGGACACTCGCCGCGCTCAAGCGCCGGGCGCAAATTACCTTGCGCATTGTTGGCGAAAAAGAAGGCCGGGCGCTTAACCGCAATTTCCTCGGCAGGGATTACGCCACCGATGTCCTGACTTTTGCGTATCCAGGCAGGCCGCTCGCCGGTGACATCGCATTATGCGCACCGGTGGTTAGGCGCGAAGCGCGCGATCATCGCATGAGCTTGAACGCGTGCTACGCGCACCTGGTCGTGCATGGCGTGTTGCATCTGCAAGGCTATGATCATCATCATAAAGCGGAGGCGAGAAAGATGGAAAAAAAGGAAGCGCGAATCATCACCGGCCTCGGCTTTCCCGATCCCCATGAACATCTCGACTGAGAACTGAGGAATGGCAAAAATATCGGCTTGGTTTCCTGCCTGTCTCTCATGGTTCGCTCTTCAGCTGTTTCCGCCAGTGATATGAACGAAGCCGGAAAACCTAAACTGCTCGAGCGCCTCGGCGCGCTTCTGATGCGTGAGCCGGAAGACCGGCAGCAGCTGGTCGAGCTGCTGCGCTCCGCATACGAACGCAATCTGTTGGACGCCGACGCGCTGTCCATGATAGAAGGCGTAATGCAGGTCTCCGAAATGCAAGTGCGCGATATCATGATTCCGCGCTCGCAGATGGACATCATAGACATCAATGACCCTCCGGAGAAATTTATCCCGTTCGTGATTGAAACGGCTCACTCGCGGTTTCCGGTGATCGGCGAAAACAAGGATGACGTTATCGGCATACTGCTTGCTAAAGACTTGCTGCGCTACTATGCCGGGAAGGAATTCAACGTGCGCGAAATGCTGCGCCCAGCGGTGTTCGTTCCCGAATCCAAGCGCCTGAATGTGCTGCTCAAGGATTTCCGCAGCAACCGCAACCACATCGCCATCGTGGCGGATGAATACGGCGGAGTTGCCGGCCTGGTGACCATTGAAGATGTGCTGGAGCAAATCGTCGGTGAAATTGAGGATGAGTACGACTTTGATGAGACCGAAGACAATATCATCCAGGAAAGGAACGGACGCTTCCGGGTGAAGGCAGTGACCGAGATCGCCGATTTCAATGCCGCGCTTGGCTCCAGACTGAGCGACGAAGAACACGCTACCATCGGTGGCCTAGTAATCAGACGTTTTGGCCGCTTGCCGAAACGTGGTGACCATATCAATATAGACAATCTCGATTTCCGGGTGCTGCGCGCCGACAGCCGCAGGATCCATTACCTTCTGGTGCAAAAGCTCAGCCCTTCCGCACCCGTCCCTTCCACAGCCAAGGAATAAGTTTTGAGTCTCCAGCTTCCCCAGTCTGTGGCCGGGAAAGCAATTGTAGGAATGGTGCTGGGCGCGGTCAGCGTTTTGGGTTTTGCGCCATTCTATTTCTATCCGTTACCGGTAGCCGCCTTGGCATTGCTGCTCTATTTATGGAGGCAACCGAACCGGCGTTTTGCCGGCTTCGTGCTTGGGTTTGGCTTCGGAATGGGGTTGTTCGGTGTTGGCGCCAGTTGGGTCTATGTCAGCCTCCACGATTTCGGCGCCATGCCCGTTGTGCTTGCGGGAATTGCCACCTTGCTATTTTGCGCCATTTTGGCACTCTATCCTGCGCTCGCTGGAACGGCTCTCGTTCCCATGAATAACGCGCCGGCCTCGAAGCAACTCCTGCTGTTCCCTGCAGTGTGGGTTTTGCTGGAGTGGATTCGCAGCTGGCTCTTCACTGGTTTTCCCTGGCTGACCCTGGGTTATTCCCAGGTTCCATCGAGCCCGCTTGCCGGATATGCACCTCTGCTCGGTGTTTTCGGCGTATCTTATTTTTGCGCGCTGAGCGCCGGATTGCTGAACGTGATGTTCGCGAAACGAAAGCTAAAAATCGGGTACGCATTGGTGCTCGCTGCCGTATGGATTGGCGGCTTTGGTCTCAAGCACATCGACTGGACCCAGCCTAAAGGCGCTGCAGTTGAAGTCAGTCTGTTACAGGGCAATATTCCGCAGGAAAGAAAATGGCGCGAAGACGAGCTGGTCAACACGCTGGAAACGTACCGCAGATTGGTGGACGAGAGCACTGGGCGGCTCATCGTATTGCCCGAGACTGCGCTTCCGCTGTTTTACCACGACGTTCCGAAAATCTATCTTGAAAAATTCGCCGCACATGCGACGAAATACGGCGGCGATCTCCTGATTGGTCTGCCGGAGCGCACCGACCAGGACCATTATTACAACAGCGTGTTCAGTTTCGGCAGCTCGCCAACACAAATTTACCGTAAATCGCATTTGGTACCCTTCGGCGAGTTCATTCCCCTGCGGCCGATTTTCGGATGGTTGCTGGATGTACTGCAGATTCCGTTGCTGGATTTTTCCCGCGGCAGCCCGGAGCAGTTGCCTCTGAAAGTGGCTGGCCAGCAGGTGGCAGTAAATATTTGCTACGAAGACGCCTTTGGCGAGGAAGTGATTCGCCAGCTGCCGCAAGCAACCCTGTTGGCCAACTTCAGTAACGATGCCTGGTTCGGAAATTCGATTGCGCCCATCCAGCATCTGCAAATTTCGCAGACGCGTGCTCTGGAATCCGGCCGCTATATGGTCCGCGCCACCAATACCGGCGTGACCGCAGTGGTCAATCCTCGGGGTGAAGTCCAGAGCCGCTTGCCGCTGTTCACCACGGCGACGCTGCAGGATGTAGTATGGGGGTATAGCGGTGCCACACCTTATGTTATTTTTGGCAATCATGCAGTGCTGCTAATTTGCGTGCTGGCAATTCTTGCATACCTCTTGCATTCGCGCCGTTTGCTTTCTCAAGCTCGTTAAAACCAGTAAAATCCGCTATCCACGCGGGTTTTACCTGGCATGATCACTTTCCAGCAGATCGTTTTGAAGCTGCAGCAATACTGGGACAAACAGGGCTGCGTATTGTTACAGCCTTACGATATGGAAGTGGGCGCCGGCACGTTTCACACGGCAACTTTTCTGCGCGCGATAGGGCCGGAGCCATGGAAAGCTGCCTACGTGCAGCCAGCGCGTCGCCCCAAGGACGGCCGCTACGGCGATAACCCAAACCGTTTGCAGCATTACTACCAGTACCAAGTCGTGCTGAAACCCTCGCCCGATGAAATCCAAGATATTTACCTAAAGTCGCTGGTCGCCCTCGGCATTAACCCCAAGAAGAATGACATTCGTTTCGTCGAGGACGATTGGGAGTCGCCCACACTCGGTGCGGCGGGGCTTGGCTGGGAAGTCTGGCTCAATGGAATGGAAATCACGCAGTTCACCTACTTCCAGCAGGTTGGCGGACTCGACTGCAATCCAGTGCTGGGTGAAATTACTTACGGACTCGAACGGCTCGCGATGCATCTGCAGGATAAGGAAAGCGTGTTCGATCTTATCTGGGTAGATGGCATTACTTACGGCAACATCTACCATCAGAACGAAGTCGAGCAGTCAAAATACAACTTCGAGCTGGCTAATACCGGAATGCTATTCCAACACTTCGACCAGTTTGAATCTGAAGGGAAACGGCTGATCGAGGCTCGTTGCGTGCTCCCGGCGTATGAAATGATGCTCAAATGCTCGCACACGTTCAATTTGCTGGAGGCGCGCGGCGCGATCTCCGTCACCGAGCGCGCTGCTTACATCGACCGCGTGCGCGCAATCGCGCGGCTGGTGGCGCAAGCCTATTACGAATCACGCGAAAAGCTTGGCTTCCCGATGCTGAAACAGCCGCAAAGGATGAAAAAGAAAGCGCGGGCCTGATCCATGGCCACAAAGAAAGCCGCCACCCTGCTCATCGAATTGTTCACCGAGGAACTTCCGCCAAAGGCTCTAGAGCATCTGAGCGGAGTGTTCAAGGAAGGTATCTACAGTGGCCTAAATCGGGGCGGATTTCTGAGCCCCGCAAGTACGGCCACGCCTTACGCTTCACCGCGTAGGCTTGCGGTGACAATAACTGAAGTTATGAACAAGGCTCCTGACCGACCTATACGCGAGAAAATCGTGCCCGTAGCCGTTGGACTGGACAAAGATGGGAAACTAACTCGTGCTTTAATCAATAAACTCGAAAGTAGGAAACTCTCACATGTCCCGTTTGAGAAACTCACGCGCGGGTTCGATGGCAAGACCGAGTTCTACTTCTATGAGGATGTCGTGCCTGCGGAACCTTTGCGAGGCGTGTTGGAGCTAACTTTAGAGAGGACTGTGGAGACATTGCCTATCCCGAAAGTAATGAGCTATCAAATACAGTCTGACACGGTCGAATTTGTTCGTCCCGCACGCAGTTTGGTTGCTTTACATGGAACGGATATCGTCGCAGTAAACGTACTTGGTCTGCAAGCAGGACGTGAGACACGAGGTCACCGCTTTATGGGAACTGGCAAAATCAAAATTCCCGCCGCCGACCAATACGAGGCGGTGCTTGAAAAGCGGGGTTCGGTAATTGCATCCTTCAAAAAACGCAAACAGCGCATCCGCACCGAGTTGGACAAGAAAGCCGCCGGGGCTAAGGTGGTTTTCGATGACGCGTTGCTGGGCGAAGTTACCGCGCTAGTCGAATGGCCAGTGGTTTACTCAGGCAGCTTTGATAAGTCATTTCTCGATTTGCCGCAGGAGTGCCTGGAATTTTCCATGAAGCAGCATCAGAGGTATTTTCCGCTTGCAGACAGATCCGGCAAGCTTTTGCCGCAGTTCTTAATTGTGAGCAATCTGCAAACCGGCAGTCCCGAAAATATCATTCACGGGAACGAACGCGTGTTGCGCGCACGGCTTGCCGACGCGAAGTTCTTTTACGACCAAGACCGGAAGACTCGACTGGAAGCGCGCGTACCGCGGCTCGCCAACGTGGTATATCACAATAAGCTCGGCAGCCAACTTGAACGGACCGAACGCATCCAGTTGCTGGCAGGCAAGATCGCGCGGGAGATTGGCGCGGATCCGCTGCTCGCCGAGCGGGCCGCTTGGCTCTCCAAAGCCGACCTGCTTACCAACATGGTGGGGGAGTTTCCGGAACTGCAGGGTGTCATGGGGCGCTATTATGCAATCAACGACGGTGAAAGTGAGATCGTGGCGAATGCCATCGAGGCCCACTACAGGCCGCGTTTCGCAGGTGATCGCTTGCCGGAAGGTTACGTGGCATGCGCGGTCGCGCTTGCCGATAAAGTCGATACCACAGCAGGTCTGTTCGGAATTGGTCAGATGCCGACAGGAGAGAAAGATCCATTTGGCTTGCGCCGCGCGGCTTTGGGGGTTGTACGAATCCTAATTGAACGCGACCTGTCGCTTTCTTTGTACGACCTAAGCAATGCTGCATTTGCAGGCTATGGCGGACGCGTTGCAAATGTCCACACCGATCTTGAATCATTCATCTTCGAGCGGCTAGCTGGCTACTTGAAAGACCGTGGCTATTCAACGCTGGAGGTCGCATCCGTCGTCGATCGACGCCAAGTTGGGATCAATCAGTCTCTCCGCGTAATCGAGGCTGTGCACGCTTTTAATTCGCTGCCCGAAGCGCAAAGCCTCGCGGCCGCCAACAAGCGCGTCGTGAATATCCTGAAACAGGCCGAGGCTCGCGGCGAATCGTTCGCAAATCCTGACGAGAGTTGGCTACAAGAACCGGCAGAGCGCGCACTGTTCGATGCGCTCAACGTAACATCGCGGCAGGCTGATTCCCTTCTCAAACAACGCGATTATACTGGCTACCTGAAGAGTTTCGCGGTACTCAAGTCCCCGGTGGATGCCTTTTTTGACCGCGTCATGGTCATGGTAGATTCACCCGAACTGCGGCACAATCGCCTTGCGCTGCTCGCGAATCTTCGGGAAAAAATGAACCGTATCGCCGACATTTCTAAACTTGTGATCGAAAAATGAAACTCGTCATTCTCGATCGCGACGGTGTCATCAACTACGACAGCGTCAATTTCATCAAGAGTCCTGAAGAATGGAAGCCGATTCCCGGGAGCCTTGAGGCAATTGCGCGCCTTAACCAATCGGACTATCACGTAGTGATTGCCACCAACCAATCGGGAATCGGGCGCGGACTTCTTGACATGGCCGCGCTGAATGCAATCCATGACCGGATGCATCGAGCGCTCATGCCGTACGGCGGCCGCATAGACGCGATCTTTTTCTGTCCTCATGCGCAGGAGTTGTGCTGCGCATGCCGCAAGCCCAAAACCGGCCTGTTTCAGGAGATCGCTCAGCGTTTCAACGCTAATCTTGCCGGTGTGCCCTGTATCGGCGATGGCTTGCGCGATTTGCAGGCTGCACAGGCAGTCGGCGCACAACCCATCCTAGTACTAACCGGCAAGGGGAAAAAAACCAGGGACGCCGGCGGCATGCCCGCGAATACCCAGATATATCCTGATCTCGCGGAAGCGGCGCAGGCGCTTACTGCCTGATCATGGTTGTCCTGCGTTCGCTGTTGTTTGCGCTGCTACAGGCAATCATCACCCCGGTATTTTGTAGCATCGCGCTTTTCACATTCCCGTTCAATCAGTTTATCCGCTATCGAGTAGTCTCATCGTGGTCGCGGCTGTTTATCGCTCTGTCCCGCGTAATTTGCGGGATTCGCTACCGCGTCAAGGGGATCGAGAACATTCCCAATAAACCGTGCATCGTCATGTCCAAGCACCAGTCGGCGTGGGAAACGCTCGCCTTTCAAGCAATTTTCCCGCCGCAGGTGCACGTCATAAAGAAAGAACTGCTGCGCATTCCATTTTTCGGCTGGGGCCTGGCGCTGCTCTCGCCTATTGCAATAGACCGCGGCGCCGGGTCTCGGGCGTTGAGACAAATTGAGGAGCAGGGCATTAAAAGCCTGAATAAGGGATTCTGGGTCATTGTCTTCCCGGAAGGAACGCGCATGAAGCCGGGCGCAAGAGGTAAATATCTGCCGGGTGGCGCGTGGCTTGCTGCGCGCAGCAGTGCCTTGGTCCTGCCGGTCGCGCTCAACTCGGGCGAAATGTGGGCCCGGAACGCTTTTCTCAAATATCCTGGGACCATTACAGTCAGCATCGGCAAGCCGATCGATCCCGCTGGAATGAAGGCGGATGAAATCAACTCAAGAGTGGAATCCTGGATCGAACAGGAAATGGCACACCTTCGAAGTCCCTGAGAAATTCGACGCGCATTGTGTCTAAGCCGCTTAATCCGCGGTGGTCCTGTGCTAAGATGCGCTTTTTGCAAATGTACCGTACATCATGCGTTTCCTCGCGTTGATCTTGTTCGTTACGCTGCTCGCGGCTTGCGGTTACAAGGGAGCGCTTTATCTTCCCGAGAAACCGCCCGCCCAAACGCAAACCGCGCCGCAGCCCCAGAACCCGCAAAAGCCGGATTCGGACCAGCAGCAAGGGTCGCAAACCCAGTGACATATTTTTTTTATAAGAATAAGCAGCTCCATGCCGAAACCACGCCTTTGGCAGTTATCGCGGAAAAATTCGGTACACCGTGTTACGTTTACTCGAAGGCGGCGCTCGTTTTTTCATTCAACAGTTTCAGCGACGCATTCAAAAAACGCGAGCACTTGATTTGTTACGCAGTCAAAGCCAATTCCAATCTTGCGATTCTCAATCTGTTCGCCGGTCTCGGGAGCGGTTTTGACATCGTTTCCGGGGGCGAGCTGGCGCGCGTCATGGCTGCGCGTGGCGATTCGCGCAAAGTGGTATTCTCAGGCGTGGGCAAGAGGGCTGACGAAATGCGCGCGGCGCTTGAGGCAAACATCCTGTGTTTCAATGTCGAATCAGAAAGCGAGCTGCTTCGGCTGAATGAGGTAGCGGGCAAAATCGGCAAGAAAGCGCCTTTTGGTCTGCGCATCAATCCGGATGTGGATCCGCGGACTCATCCTTATATCGCCACCGGGCTCAGGGAAAACAAATTCGGAGTGGATTATGCGGATGCCCTAGCCATGTACCGCATGGCCAAGTCGCTGCCGCATCTTCAAGCCACCGCCATCGGTTGCCATATCGGCTCGCAACTTACCGAAGTCGCTCCTTTTATCGACGCGCTCGACAGAATACTGGTACTGCTCGATAAACTGGAAAAAGCCGGGATTGCCATCTCGCATATTGATATTGGTGGAGGGTTGGGAATCCGTTATCACGACGAATCACCACCCAATGTAAGCGAGTACGCAAGTGCGCTGCTGGCCAAGCTGGGAAAACGCCAACAAAGAATCTTGCTCGAGCCGGGTCGTGCGCTGGTCGGTCAAGCAGGCGTATTACTTACACGTGTCGAGTATCTGAAGCACAACCGCGGCAATAACTTCGCGATTGTGGATGCCGCGATGAATGACTTGCAGCGTCCAGCGTTGTATGGCGCCTATCACGACATTCTGCCGATCAACCAGCTATCCCGAACCCGGCGCACGTACGAAATCGCCGGGCCGGTATGCGAAAGTGCCGATTTCATTGGACGCGGCCGCAAGCTTGGACTGGCTGAAGGCGATCTGCTCGCGATCCTGTCGACCGGCGCATATGGCATGAGCATGAGCTCGAACTATAACTCCCGCCCGCGCGCCGCAGAGGTAATGGTCGACGATGATAAAGCCATCCTTATTCGCAGGCGAGAGACGGTAGATCAGCTTTCGTCCGGCGAAACGTTGCTATCCTGATTGCGCGCTCTTTCCGGACCAAGATTTATTCACCAAACCATGTCATCGCGAACGCGAGAAATGAATTCGCAGTGCATTTTGAACGTCGCAACCGGTAAAAAAATTGGGAAAGTTAAAAAAAATGTTGTGTTTCTTTAAAAAAGTGGAATAGAATTGATGCACCGAGCATCACTTATGGTTCTCTCGCCAAGTTTTTTGAGAGAAGCAGCAAATTGGATGGTAAGGGTGCTTTGGTAGCGCGGAAGAAATTTTCCGCGCGTGAGAAACTAGAAAAATCCTTGAAAGGAGTCACAAATGGCAGCCAAAAAGAAGGCAAAGAAGTCCAAAAAGAAAAAGATTTAACAAAAATAGACAAGTGAAATACAAGGCTGGTTTCCTGTAAACCAGCCTTTTTCCTAAACAGGCGGTTAATTTGACCGCCTGAATTTTTTCCGGCGGGATCAATTGTCGCAACGGTCACGCCGCTTCCCGAAGCAGTCCATAGCGAATGAAACAACGCCGCAAAATCCAAATTAAGGTCCGCAATCCGGTTGTACTAAACCCGTTGCTGAAGAAAGGCGGCCCGCACGCACTTAAGACTAAGAAGGCAAAACGAGCTTCGCAGAAGAAATGGCTGAGAAAAGCACTCGCCGAGGAAATTTAAAGCAGGTTTAAGTCAAGTTCGCGTAGCTAGTGCCGAAACCGCCATTCACCAAACTTTTGGAGAAGCCGCGACCTCACGCGAACTTGACAAAACGCAGAGCGACCGAGTTGATGCAGTAGCGCAGGCCGGTTGGCTTGGGACCATCATCAAATACATGTCCCAGGTGAGCATCACAACGCTTGCACGAAACCGCCGTTCGAATCATGCCAAAGCTCCGGTCACCGGATTTCTCGATATTTTCCTCTGCAATCGGCTGCCAGAAGCTTGGCCAGCCGGTTCCAGAATCAAATTTGGTGTCAGAACTAAATAATGCGGTTTCGCAGCAAATGCATCGGTACATTCCCTTTTCGTGCAAATTCCAGTAAGCACCGGTGTAAGGTATTTCCGTCCCCGCTTTGCGGGTAACGGTAAACGCCAGACCCGACAGTTGGCTCTGCCAGTCTGAATCGCTCTTGATAATCTTCGAGACTTCGATCGGAGGTTGACGGGTGCCGTTATCCAGGAACGGGACGACCAAAACCCTTTGCTGCGCCGATCCTTGCGTAACCGAACTAGCTGCCTCGGTCCTGCGCATTGACCACCAGGCGTATCCGCCGATTAGCGAGGCAACTGTCATCAAGAAAGCGCGCCGGCTTATTGATGGCACGCCGTCAAATTTTATCTGATCTGTAACCTGCGCAGGTCTACTATCAGCATGTCTCTGGATTGCCATATCTAATCCTAAGTCTACGTTACAACTATACGTCGCGCAGGGGTTTGATTCCTTACAGCGCGTACATTCCAATTTCAGATTTTTGACCCATATCGGCGTCTTAAGTTCGTCAGCACGGCAGCGCTTCGAGAATATTAATGGCTCTTTTTGCTGCTCACAGACTAGGGTACTTCGACCGTATTCATTCTTTCGAGGATGATTTCGGTTCTGCTGTTAAGCCAAGACGTGTTACGGTGGCGGTCATAAAAACGCGGTTTGGGCACCATGGCGGCAAGCCGGGCCGCCTGCTCCCTTGAAAGCTCCGCAGCGGAAACTCCGTAATAGTGCCGCGCAGCAGCTTCCGCGCCGAAAATGCCGTTGCCCCATTCGATGGTGTTGAGGTAAATCTCCAGAATGCGCTTCTTGTCCATCATGAATTCCAGCATCATGGTAATCAGCGCTTCCTCAGCTTTGCGCCACGGGGTGCGGTTGCTGGACAAGAACAGATTTTTCGCCAGCTGCTGGCTGATGGTTGAGCCGCCAGCGACGATTTTTCCTTTGCGAATGTTTTTCTCATATGCCTGCTCGATACCTTCCCAGTCGAATCCCTCATGCTCCAGGAACTTGGCGTCCTCGGCAGCGATCAGCGCGCGCTTCAGTTGCGGCGAAATCCGGCTGTACGGCACCCATACGTGCTTCAGTTCAACGTGTGGATTTTTGCTTTGTAGATCTTCCATCCGAACTTCCATGAACGCGGTATTCTCCGGATTGTGGCGCACCCAGAACCAGACATGTAAGAAAAACCATAATTGATAGATAAATACCGCTGCAACCAAAACGGCGCCGCCTCGCGATAGCCAGCGCAACAATGTCTTCAACATCGCGAACCGGGGCGGGTGAGAAGTAAGGGATAAAAAGGGCCGCGGCGCGCAAGCCGGATCAAGCCTTTGAACTCTTCGCGCCTCACTGTTTACTCATCAGCTCTAAGCATGGCAATGACCGGGCGGGTTTCGGGACGCACGCCGCGCCAGACCAAAAACGATTCCGCCGCCTGCTCGACCAGCATCCCGTAGCCGTCAGCCAATTTGGCAGCGCCGTGTTCCTGCGCAAACCGCAAAAATGGCGTCAATCCCTTGCCGTACATCAGGTCGTACGCCAGCGCCCCCTTTGCGAATATCCCTTTCGGCAAGGGCGGCAATTCATCTTTCATGCTGCTCGAGGTGGAATTGATCAGCAGATCGAATTGCCTGCCGCTTAAACCGCGGTAATCGCTTGCGCTGAGAATTCCCGATAATGTCGACCCTTCCTGCAGCTCGCGTGCCTTGTCGACGTTGCGGTTAACAATATTGAGACTTGCCGGATGCCTGCGCAGTAGTTCCGGCAGTACGCCGCGCGCCGCGCCACCGGCACCCATCAGCAACACCCGCCTGTCCGCGACCGGAAACCCGAGGTTGATCTCGATATCGCGCAGCAGACCAACACCATCGGTGTTGTCACCAATGATTTTGGCGTCTTCGAATTTCAGCGTATTGACTGCCCGGGCGGAAGCGGCACGTGGCAGGATATCAGTCGCCAAATGCTTCCAGGCTTGCTCCTTGAATGGTATGGTGACGTTCATTCCCTTGCCGCCCTGTCGGGCGAACTCCAGCACTGTGCTTACAAAACTTTCGCGCGTGGCAAGAACAGCGGTATAAGAAATATCCTGGCGGGTTTGCAGCGCGAATTCGGCGTGAATCAAGGGGGACTTGCTGTGCGCGATCGGATTGCCGATGACGGCGTAGCGGTCGGTCATGTGCGTTGCTGAATCAGTGCATCGCAGTACGCAGGTTTGGAAACCGTGTTTATTCTTCTCCGCTAAGTTGGTCGCTGCGCGTGAAGGTCCAGGTTCGCGTAATGCTCAAAATATCGACCTTTTTGCGCATTTCCTCTGAAAATGGCGCAAACGGACTGGCCAACTGCAGGATGCGGATAGCGGCAGCATCGAGGACTTTTTGCCCTGATGAGCGGTTGATTTCCACGTATTCAACAGTGCCATCGGCCTTGATCGACACGGTGAGCACTAGGCTTCCATAGATTTTCTCGCGCCTCGCTTCCTCCGGATAATTCAGATTACCGATGCGCTCCACTTTAATGCGCCAGTCATCCACATAACGGGTAAAGGCGTATTCCTTGGCGCGCGCCCCGATGAACATGCGCCGCGGCCGCTGCTGGTATTCTTCATACTCCTTGGCGATTTGTGCTTCCAGCCGCGCCGCTGCCAGACCGCTCTGAATAAGGTCCATGGCGTCCGGCGTTTCCGCTTTTGGCTTTTCGATTTCGGGCACACTTTCCGGTTGCTCGATTTTTTTCTCTGCTGCCTCGGTAGCCAGTTGACGCGCTATTGCCTCCAACTTCGCCACGCGGCGTCGCGCTCGGGCGAGTTGATCCGGAGATCGCTCATTTTTCTTGAGTACCGGTAATGGAGTTTTGGCACGGCGTTCCAAATCGGTATTACCGCCGCCATCCAGGTTGGTCTGCGCCAGCGCATCGGGCTGCAGCGGCTCGGAAACCGTTTTGCTGTTGACCAGCACCACCTCTAGCGGCAGGCCGTCATGGGCACGCCTGGCGGATTCGGGAAACTTGAAGTTGACTCCCAGCAATAAAATTGAATGAAAGGTGAAAGACAGAAACATCGCCAGCTGCAGGCGCGTGGCGACGTCCATCATCGTGATCTTGCTCCCCAGCGATGCGGACGGGTGTTTCAGCGCTGTAAATTCGAAATGCACTCCTTGGCCCGAGGTAAAAACCGATGTGGCATTTTAAGCAACAAACTGCTTCCTGTCACTGCATGTCCAGCGTGCGTTTATAGCGGCACACAAAGCTGAGTTCGAAAAAATCCAAGTCGGAAATTTCAACCTCTACCCGGCTCGCGGCGGGCAATTCGGGCAAAGTAGTCATGCGGGCATACAGCGGCAGCTTATCAAGTTTAACCAGGTTCTCCCTGACCACCGTGGCCGGCATGAGACGCAGCGACTCCTGTTGCAGCCAGCACAGACACCAGTAGCGTTCCATTGTGCGCTGGAATAGATTATAAGCTTCATATGCCAACTCAAAATCGCGCATCGCAACCAGCAGGCGCTCGTCTTTTTTTTCATATGGTGGACCTTCGCCAGCAAGCCACGCGAGTAATTGGCGTTGATTCACCAGGTCCACGTAGCGCCGCAACGGCGAGCTCGCCCAAATATACTGGCCGACGCCGAGACCCTGATGTTCTGCCGGAGCGGTGCTCATTTTTACCTTGCCGTTTCCCTGGGCGCGATAAATAGCCGCTATCTCGTTGTCCGCGAGCAGCTTGCCCCACGCCGTGTTTACATAAATCATCAGCTCGGAAACTACTTTATCCAGCGGCGTGCCACGCCGGCGCTCGGTGATCGTGACGCGTCCGTTCTCAACATAAAAATTGTATTCAAGCTGAGGCATGCCGGCGGTTTCAGATTTTCCGCGCGACATTTCCAGTGTTTCAGCAAATTGCCACAGCAGTTTCAGTTCATTGCCGAAGGGAAAATCCAGTTTACCGGTAGCAAGAGTGTTTTCGTTGAATTTGTCTTCAAGCGCGCTGCGCCACAGATTTGCGCCGATGCGCGCTTGCTCAACCCGGGTTGCCGACGAATCTACTTTCAGGTCGCGTCCTGCGACTTGCAAATACATTGAAAGCACCGGACGATCAGTGTTCTCTTTCAGGGTGAATTTTTCAATCACCGGGTCTGGAAGCATGGTAATTTTGCGGCCGGGGAAATAGACCGTAGACAGCCGGCGCGCTGCAATGGAATCGAGAATTGAACCGGCCCCGAAGCCCAACGCGGGCGCGGCAATATGTATGCCGATTTGATAATTACCGCCGGGCAGCGGTGCAACCGAAAAAGCATCATCGATTTCTGAGGTAGTGATATCGTCTATGCTGAATGCGGCAACTTTGGCAAGAGGCAGACCCTGCGGTTCGCTTATTTCGCCGAAATCGCCGAACCCAGCACCTTGGGGAAAATGCTCAAACAAGAAACGTTGCAGGTGGTAATCGTGCGCGGACGGAACCGCGCCACATTTCTCCAGGAGCCGCGTGTTGCTTAAATGCGCCACCGCCGCCGCAGCTTCGAGCGCCTTGAATTCGATGCTGGCGCGCTCAGGCTTGTAGAGCAGCTTGGGAAGCAGTGGAACAAATTCCTGCGGCAGATTGAAACGAATCAGCTGCTCAACGTAATTTGCTTGTTGCGCAGCCTGCGCGCGTTTTTTTTCGACACTTGCCAGCGCCGCTTTCAGGGCATGTAGCGGCGCCGCCTTATAGCGGCCCCGGCCTTTCTTGTAAAAATACATCGGCGACCCCTGCAGGCGGATAAGAAGACCGGCCGCCTCGACCGGGCTCGGCTGGCGTCCGAAATATTCGCGCGCCAACGCCTCGTAGGAGAATTCGTCTTCATCACAGCAAGACCACAGGAAATCCGCATCAATGCTCGCCGCGAGCTGCTGCGCCTGCTCCATGAAGTGCAACTTTTCGGAATCTTCAAATCTGAACAATAGCCAGCTGGCCTTGATCTTGCCGCGCTTGCCGTGTGCGGCCTCGACCTGCAAGGTATTGACGTTATCTGCGAGGATAGTCCCGACCTTTAACGCGCCATCTTCTTCGTAAAAAACGTTCATGGAATCGCACTGGTCAGTGCCGTGAACAATCGATATGGGGATTGACGAATTATACCTTAGGCGGGATGTTTCATTCCCGCCTGAGGCAATTTTTCGGCAACAAAGCCAAGAATCGTGGAAACGTAATCGGAAAAATTCTGGAACCCGTGGTCTCCGCCTTCGATTACAATCTGCCGAGCGCCGCGGTATTTCGCGATTGCCTGACGGTAATCCAGCAGCTCGTCCCCGGTTTGCACCAATAGAAGATAACGTCCGGGACGAGTGATCGCGCGGAGGTTGTATTGCTCAAGCTCCCCAAGGTGCTGCTGCGTAAACCAGTATTGCTCGCCGGTATAGACATTTATCTGCGCGCCCAAGCACGGCACCAGCAATAGATGCGGGTTTACCGCGGGATTCACGAGCACCGCAGGAAAATCATATTTTTCGGCAAGCCAGGTTGCATAATGTCCGCCGAGCGAGCTGCCGATCAATGCCAGCTCATGGCCGCTATGCTGTGCGATTTCCCGCTCCAGTTCTTGCATGGCGAGACTCGGCATGTGAGGCAGATCGGGGGCAAGAAAATCATTACCACGGTTTAAGCGCGCCAGTTCTTCGCGCAGCACACGCGCCTTGACTGACGCCGATGAGCTGTTAAACCCGTGGATGTACAGGAGCTTCACGAAACTGGCTTAATGCCTCGAGCAACTTTCTGTGGATATCGCCAAAGTCGCCGTTACTCATGACCAGCACATGATCCCCGGGGCGCGTGCTGCCAACCACGGCGGCGAGCAGCTGCTGCAGGTCATTAAAGGTGTGGACACGGCCGCCCAGCGGCTGCAGTGCGGCTTTGGCATCCCAAGCGAGGTTTGCGGTGTAGCAGAATACTTGGTCGGCGGCAGCGAGGCTTTCCGCAAGAACGTCTTTCATCACGCCCATTTTCATGGTGTTGGAGCGCGGTTCAAGCACGGCGATGATTCGCGCCCCGTCTACCTTGTTACGCAATCCCTCGAGCGTGGTGCGGATCGCAGTCGGATGATGGGCGAAATCGTCGTATACCGTTACGCCGTTGGCCACGCCCCTGATCTCCATACGCCGCTTGACGTTCGAGAATTGCTCCAGCGCCAAAATCCCAGTATTGATCGGCACACCGGCGTGCTGCGCGGCAAGGAGCGCAGCGAGCGCATTCATGCGGTTGTGCTCGCCCAGGAGATTCCACTTGAACGCGCCTATGATCTGGGCTTTGTGACTAATGACAAAACTCGGACCGGCACCTTTGGCCTGCCATCCCTCTTCTACGCCAAAGTATTCCACCGGTGTCCAGCAGCCGCGCTGCAACACGCGGCTAATGCTTGGGTCGCGGCCATTTGCGATAATCTGCCCGTTGGACGGCAGCGTGCGCACCAGATGGTGAAATTGCGTTTCTATTGCAGCCAAGTCCGCAAAGATGTCCGCATGGTCGAATTCAAGATTGTTGAGAACCGTGGTGCGCGGACGGTAGTGCAGAAACTTGGAGCGTTTGTCAAAAAACGCCGTATCGTATTCGTCCGCTTCGATGACAAAGAATTTCGCCTCGGACAAGCGCGCGGAAATTCCGAAGTTCTCAGGTATACCACCGATGAGAAAACCCGGGTTCAGGCTGGCGTGCTCCAGAATCCACGCCAGCATCGAAGCGGTGGTGGTCTTGCCGTGTGTGCCGGCCACTCCCAGCACCCATTTGTCCCGGAGCACGTGCTCAGCCAGCCATTGCGGCCCGGAGATATAAGGTAGCCCGCGGTTGAGGATTTCCTCGACCAGCGGATTGCCCCGGGTGATCACATTGCCGATTACAAAGATATCGGGCTTGAGATTCGCCTGATCCGCGGCATAGCCTCCAGTGAGGTCGATGTCCTGTTCTTCAAGCTGGATGTTCATCGGCGGATAGATATTGGCGTCGCAGCCCGTGACCTTGTGTCCCGCCTGTTTGGCGAGCACCGCGATGCCACCCATGAAACTGCCGCAGATACCGAGGATGTGAATGTGCATTAGCCGGACGCGCGGGATCGCAAATCAAGCCGCGTCTTTGCAACGACGCGGAACCCGTCAAGCCGCGCCTAGTTTACAGCGGATTCCAGCTCATGCTTCTGGTGTAATGCATGTACCCGACGTTTATCCCGAAGCGCAAGCCCACTCCCAGTCGTATCGGAGCTAAGATGATATCGTCGCTTTGATGATAATTGAGGCTCGTTCCCGCCACGAAATAAAGACTGCCATCAACTGCCGGGAACCTTTGGTAGAGATCATCCGGTTTTTGCAGGTTGTAAACCAGCACAAAGACCTTGGAAGCGTCCCCGCCCACATCAAAGCCCACTGACGGTCCTTGCCAGTTGACTTTATAGCTGCCTTTATTCTTCAACGTGAGCGTGCCGTCTCCATAACGCAGGCCCACAAAAAACGCCCCACTGGCTTCCTCGCCCTTGATGTAACCGTTGGGCCGGCCGTGGTCCTTGAAGGCTTTCTCGACCACTTTGGCAATGCCCTCTGCGCCCTTGCCAAAATAACCCGTGACCTCACCGATGACGGTGCCCTCATCGTAGGTCTCGTTGCTGCCTTGGTCGTTGTTTTTTTGCTCCACCGCCGCACTCGCGGTAACAGTGAACAGAAGCCCTGCAGCGGCTGCAACCAGACAAAGGGAAATTCGATCTATAAGCATGGTCAGCTCCTAACAAATTACTTGGTTTGAATTATACGCCAGCTTTTCTCTCGCGGGCTGCGTTGATGCAGCAAAATTTGCGATACATTAGCAGTCACATCGTTGATAAATATGTCATAGAATGATGTTTCGGAGTAGATAGGGTGCGATCCAAATGAAATAGTCATGAGCTCTCTACCTGCGACTGATAAATCTTCATATCCGCGCGGCGCGAGGCTTGCCGGTTATTTGGCACTGGCTTATGTAGTTCTAATCGTCTATGCGAGCTTGATCCCGTTTAGCGGATGGCGCAGTCCAGGCCTGGAAATAGGGTCATTCCTGTTCGTTCCCTGGTCGCGGCATATCCGCCGCTTTGACCTGTTCATCAATTTCCTGGCCTATGTGCCGCTCGGCTTCCTGCTGGTGTTAACACTTCACTCGCGAATGAGCACGAAGAACGCACTGGTCATTTCCGTGCTGTGCGGATTTGCCTTGAGCCTGGTTATGGAGACAGTACAGATGTATTTGCCCACCCGCACCAGCTCGGGTCTGGATGTCCTCTGCAACGGGCTGGGTGGCTTAACGGGTGCGTTTATTGCGTCGCGACCGGAGGTACGCGGCTTGATCGCCAACCATCTCGCAAATTCTCGCGACCGGTGGTTTTATCCCGGGAGCCTCGGCGATATCGGATTGGTGTTGCTGGGCCTGTGGTTCGTCAGCCAAGCAGATCCCTCGCTGCCGCTCTTGGGAATATTTTTTTTCGCCGATAATGGCGTCCCAAACCTGCGCGAATTCAGTCTGCTTGGCATGCTGTCGGCAATGTGCAATACCATTGCAATCGGTCTGCTGTGCATGCTGCTGATGCGCACAGCCAAAGCGGCCGTTATCGCACTATTGGTGGTGTTGCTGACTGCTTCCATAATTAAGCTGTTGGCCGCCGCGGTGCTCCTCAAGCCACAAGCACTCCTGCAATGGCTTGCCGCCGAATCGATCATCGGCATCAGCTATGGCCTGGTCGTGGTTGCGGCGTCGCCGCTGCTCGCGCTGCGAAGCGTAATCCGGCTATGCGCTCTGGCGCTTGCCGTCGGCATTGTCATCCCGTACCTGGGCTCGAACGACGCACAATCGGCGTTGACGCTGTTTAGTTGGCACTACGGGCATTTGCTCAATTTCACCGGCTTGGCGCGCATCGTCGCTGAGCTTTGGCCGTTTGCCGCACTCGCATATCTCGGTGCTTTTGTTAGCATGCTCGGTAGGCATATCCGGCATCGAGTATAATGAATCGAACTGTGTTCGCTGGTCGGTGCCCGTGAGCCATTATCGTAAGCATGTGTTTTTCTGCTGCAATCAGCGTGAGCCGGGTGAGACGTGCTGCAATAACCATCATTCCCGCGAGATACGCGGCTATGCGAAGGACAAGATAAAGGCGCTTAATCTCAGCGGCAAAGGCAAGATCCGCATCAACTCGGCGGGATGTATGGACCGTTGCGACGAGGGCCCGGTGCTGGTGGTGTACCCGGACGGCATTTGGTACACCTACGTGGACGAACACGATGTCGATGAGATTATCGAAGAGCATCTGCTGCACGGGCGCGTGGTAATGCGTTTGAAGATTTGAATTGCGTTCGGCTGCTTGCGTCATTTCACTTCACACAAAATATTTATTCCCGGTCCGGCGGGCCAGCTGGAAGTTGTTGTTGACGCTGTTGGGGATAAATACCGCGGTATTGCATTGATCGCGCACCCGCACCCGCTGTTTGGCGGCACGCTCGACAATAAAGTGGTGCATACGCTCGCCAAGGCCTTAGTCGAACTGGGTTATGTCGCATTGCGGCCAAATCTGCGGGGCGTGGGGAAAAGCCAGGGCAGCTTTGATGACGGCGATGGAGAAACGCAGGACATGCTGGCTGTTGGCCAGCATGCAAAGGAGCAGTTTGGCAATATACCGCTGGTGCTCGCAGGATTTTCCTTCGGCGCCTTTGTGCAGGCGCGCGCCATAAAATGGCTGCCGGCTGATAAGCTGGTGGTGGTCGCGCCGCCGGTCGCGCGCTTCGAGATCGGTAACGTCCCGGACAATACGCTAGTCATTCATGGCGACCAGGACGAAGTGGTCCCGCTCGCCGAGGTGCTGGCCTGGGCACAGCCGCAGAATTTGCGGGTAATAATTTTGCCCGGCGCCAGCCATTTTTTTCACGGGCGGCTGCCGGAGCTCAAACAAATTGTGCTTGACGAGATTGGGCTTTAGCCTGGCAAAGTTTGCGCAGACTCTGCGTGATCACAGTGGCGCAGAAGCAGCCAAACATTGACGCGTCGGCGAGTCCTGGAATAATGATGGCTTGCTGTTCTGGGAATCTTCATCATGCTCTGGATTAAGGCGTTTCACGTGATTTCGATGGTTACCTGGTTTTCGGGGCTATTTTATTTGCCGCGCCTATTTGTCTATCACTCGGAAGCGGACGACAAGGTAAGCCAAGAGCGCTTCCAGGTCATGGAGCGGAAGCTTTATTTATACATCATGACGCCGGGGGCGGTGCTGACCTTGTTGTTTGGTTTCTGGTTGCTGGGTTCGGTTAAATCCGGGATATGGCTGAACGTCAAGCTGGGGTTGGTAATTCTGCTGATTCTCTTTCATATGTATTGCGGGAAACTGCTGATCGACATCCGGAACAATCCTAAAAGTCACGGCTCTAAGTTTTACCGCTGGATAAACGAATTCCCTACGGTGATTCTGATTGCCGTAGTGATACTCGCGGTCGTAAAACCGTTCTAGCGCGCAGCGCCATAGGTTTTTTCAATCTCGGAATTGAATTTTTCGCTAACTTGCTTGCGCTTTACTTTCAGGGTCGTGGTCAACAGCGCGTTTTCGATGGTCCACGGTTCTTTGAGCGGAATCACGCGGTGCACTCTAATATAGCGCGGGAAGATCTTAAGCTTCTCGTTCGCGCGTCTAACGAGTTTGTTGGCGTCCGCTTCCTGTGTCACAGCCAGAAGGGTTAAGAAGGGACGCCCTTCGCCCACCAGCATGACTTGCTCGAAAACATCATCGCTTAAAATGGCGGCTTCAACTTCCTGCGGTGGCACTTTTTCTCCGTTGGAGAGCACAAGAATATCCTTAGTGCGGCCTTTGATGTAGATTTTCCCGTTGCGTATATCCACCTGGTCGCCGGTGTTGAACCAGCCCTCCTCATCCAGGACTTCCCGGGTGGCCTGAGGTTTGCGCCAGTAACCCAACATCACCGAGGGTCCGCGCACCAACAGCTCGCCTGCCTGATTGACGCGAACCTCCACATTTTCCAGCGGTGCGCCCACGGAAGCCACGTCTGTATCCCCTTCGCGGTTTCCGGCAATCACTGGCGAGGTTTCAGTGAGTCCATAGCCCTGCGTAATGCGCAGGCCCAGGCCGATGAACGTGCGCCCCACGCGCCGATCCAGTGCCGCACCGCCCACAACTACCATGCGCAATTTAGGATCAAGCCTGGCCAGCAGCGCGCCAGCGACCCATTTCTTAAGCAAGCCGTAGACTAAGCGCTCCAATCCGCTCGCACGCTGCTGGTATACCCGCCAGCCGAATCGGACAGTCAGCGCATACAGGAGCCGCTTGAAAAAAGAGGCGGCCAGCTTGTCCTCGATGCGCGCCTTGAAGCGCTCCAGCACACGCGGCACGGTGATCAGGATAGAAGGCTGCTGCGTCGCCAAATCTTCGGCCAGCTGCTGAATGCCACGAGCAAAGATAACTTGTACACCGGCATACAAAGTCAGGTAATAACCGCAAGTACGCTCGAACATGTGAGAAAGCGGCAGAACCGAAAGTACGCGATCGCTTGCATGTAGTGCAACTGCCTTGTTTACGGCGTGGACATTGGAAAGGATGTTACCGTGCGACAACTTCACGCCTTTGGGGGGGCCAGTTGTGCCCGACGTATAAACGATGGTCGCCAAGCTTTCAGGCTCGACTTCATCGATCCTGAATTCATCGCCGGCCGCCGGCAGCCACTTCTCCAGCGTATTGACTTGGGAATCGGCCTCGATGCAAATGATAGTGGGCAATTGATTGTTGACGCGGCGCAATGCATCCAGCATGCGTGTATTTTGCAAGACCAACAACTTGGCCTCGGAGTCGGTTACGCACCAGGCAATATTGGCTGCGTTGTCGTTGACATACAGCGGCACTATCACCAGCCCCATTCCCAGGCCGGCCATGTCTGCCGCCACCCAATTGGTGCTGTTTTTCAGGCACAGTGCCACGCGGTCGCCTTTTTGGAATCCTTCCCTGCGGAACGCCTGCTGCCAGCGCGCCGCCATGCCCGCGATGTCTTGCCCGGAGAACGAGCGCCAGCCATTGCCGACAAACTCGCGGTAGAGAGGTGTTTGCGACGAATCGAGCCTCTGCTTCAGCAAACTAGCAAGGTTGTTCATAGGGGACGGTTTGCATATAGAATTTTGCTATTTGACCTAGTTTACACTCGTGGAAAAATTTTTTGCTCCTTGTCCGCGGGGCCTGGAAACACTGCTCGTGGAAGAACTGGGTGGCCTAGGCGCCAAAGACGTGCGAGCGACCAATGGTGGGGTGCACTTCGGCGGTGATTTCAGGCTCAGTTACCGGGCCAACTTGCATAGCCGCCTCGCCAGCCGGGTAATGTGCCAAGTCGCACGCCACTCCTACCAGTCCGAAGAGGATATTTATCGGGTTGCTTCCTCTGTGCCGTGGGAACGTTGGTTTGATCCCGCGCTCACCATTCGCGTCAAAGTCGATGCAATTCGTTGCGCGCTCAAGAGTTTAGATTTCGTGACACTCAGAATCAAGGACGCGGTATGCGACCGATTTCGCAGCCATGCCGGCAAACGACCTAGCGTGAATACCACTGCGCCCGACATTCGCATTCATGCGTTCCTTGACCCGCATGACGTTATTTTATATCTCGACACCACCGGCGAGCCCCTTTTCAAGCGCGGTTTGCGCAGGCAAACAGGAAGTGCGCCATTGCGTGAAAATCTAGCCGCAGGAATATTGCGCTTGAGCGGCTGGTCCCCTGAGATACCATTGCTCGACCCGATGTGCGGCAGCGGCACCTTTTTGGTGGAAGCCGCGTTGACGGCGCTCGATATCGCGCCGGGAGCTCAACGGCATTTCGCTTTTGAGAAGCTGAAAAATTTCGATGCCGACAGCTGGAAAGAAATTCGCGACCAAAGCATCAAGCGCCGCAAACCAAAAATTTCACTGCCAATTTATGGAAGCGACCTGCACGGCAGAGCGATCGATACTGCGCGCGCCAACCTCGCGTATTCCGGGCTCGAGGGAACGGTGCACCTGAAGCAGGCCAATGCACTCGAAATTTCCGCTCCTGCACCGCGAGGCATCATGGTCATCAACCCGCCTTATGGCGAACGCACGGGTGAAAGCAAAATGCTGGAGAATTTTTATCCCCGACTCGGGGACGTGCTCAAAAGGAATTTCGCTGGCTGGAATTGCTATATTTTGAGCAGCGACATGCGATTGCCGAAATTAATCGGGCTCAGCGCTTCCAGACGGACACCGCTTTATAACGGCGCGCTCGAGTGCCGCCTGTTCGAGTACAAAATCGTTGCCGGCAGCATGCGCAGGAAAAAAAGCGAGCGCTGAAGAGCGCTATCACACCCGCAGCGTCTGGAACTTTTTACCCCTCACGCGTTAGCGATTACACGATGTTTAGGTGGTCGAGGCCCGACATCACATCCTTATCTTTCGCCTCGGCCCCGTGCAGCTTAATCCTCAGTCGCAAGTCATTCACCGAATCGGCGTTTCTCAGCGCATCCTCATAGGTAATTTGCCCCGACTCATACAATTCATACAGGGACTGGTCGAACGTCTGCATACCCAGCTCACGCGATCGCGACATGATTTCCTTAATCTCCTGCACTTCGCCTTTGAAAACAAGGTCAGTAATCAATGGCGAGTTCAACATGATTTCCACCGCCGCAATGCGGCCTTTGCCTTCTTTTTTCAGAATCAAGCGCTGAGAAACAAAGGCGCGGAGATTCAACGACAAATCCATGAGCACTTGTTGCCTGCGCTCTTCAGGGAAAAAATTGATAATCCGATCCAACGCCTGGTTGGTGCTATTGGCATGGAGCGTGGACATGCACAAGTGGCCGGTCTCGGCGAATGCGATAGCGTATTCCATGGTCTCGCGATCGCGGATTTCTCCAATAAGTATTACATCCGGCGCTTGGCGCAGGGTGTTTTTCAGCGCGGCAAACCAGCTGTCGGTATCCACCCCGACTTCGCGTTGGGTGATAATGCAGTTCCTATGCTCGTGCACGAACTCCACCGGGTCCTCAATGGTAATAATATGTCCGTAACTGTTCTCGTTACGGTAGCCGACCATTGCTGCGAGCGATGTAGACTTGCCGCAGCCCGTGCCGCCCACGAAAATCACAATTCCGCGCTTGCTCATCGAGACATCTTTTAGTACCGAAGGCAGGTTGAGTTCCTCAAACTTGGGTATCACCGTGGTAATGGTACGCAGCACCAGGCCGACGCGGGCTTGCTGGACAAAAGCATTGACGCGAAAACGCGCGATTCCCGGCGGATTGATCGCGAAATTGCATTCCTTTGTCGCTTCGAATTCCTGCGCCTGTCTGTCATTCATCAGCGCGCGCGCAAATTCCTGAGTATGCTGTGGCGTCAGCGTTTGATTGGAAACCGGTTTTACTCTGCCGTCCACCTTAATGGCCGGCGGGAAGCCCACGGTGATGAACAAATCGGACGCCTTTTTGCCAAGCATGAGGCGCAGCAGATCATGCATGAATTTTATTGCTTGCTCTCGCTCCATCTTTCAACTCCTTGCAAAAATACGCCGGCCGTTAGCTATAAAACAGATCCTTGTTTACCGCCTTGCTGCGCGCTTCGCCGGGGGTCACGACACCGCGCTTGACCAGTTCTACCAAGCTTTGATCGAGGGTCTGCATGCCTACGTTCTGCCCCGTTTGAATCGCGGAATACATCTGCGCTACCTTGTTTTCGCGTATCAGATTGCGAATCGCCGGCGTCGCGATCATGATTTCGTGCGCCGCGACCCGCCCGCTGCCGTCCTGAGTCTTGAGCAGGGTTTGCGAAATCACTGCGCGCAACGATTCCGACAGCATGGAACGCACCATTTCTTTTTCTTCCGCAGGGAACACGTCAATTATGCGGTCTATCGTTTTCGCCGCGCCGCTGGTGTGCAGCGTGCCCAGCGCCAAGTGCCCGGTTTCAGCCGCGGTCAGCGTTAGGCGAATGGTTTCCAAGTCGCGCATCTCGCCGACCAGAATGATGTCCGGATCCTCGCGCAGGGCCGAACGCAGCGCATTGGCAAAACTCAAGGTGTGCGGCCCGACCTCGCGCTGATTGATCAGACATCTTTTGCTCTCGTGCACGAATTCGATCGGGTCTTCAATCGTCAAAATGTGCCCATAGTGCGATTCGTTGAGGTAATTGACCATGGCCGCAAGTGTTGTGGATTTGCCGCATCCAGTAGGCCCGGTCACCAAGATGAGGCCGCGGGGTTGGTCGACGATTTCCGAAAAAATTTTGGGCATGTGCAGCTCTTCGAGCGTCATCACCCGGGTTGGAATGGTCCGCATCGCCGCACCCGCGCCACGGTTTTGCACGAAAGCGTTTACCCTGAAGCGCGCTAGGTTGGGAATTGCAAAGGAGAAGTCGCACTCGAGATTTTCTTCATAGAACTTGCGCTGGCTGTCATTCATGATGTCGTACACCATGTCGTGCACTTCCTTGTGATCCATCGGCGGCAAATTGATGCGTCGAATGTCACCGAGTACGCGAATCATCGGTGGCAAACCCGCCGACAAGTGCAGGTCCGAAGCCTTGTTCTTGACGACAAAAGCCAGCAATTCGGATATATCCATTATAATCCCTCGAGATGTGAACGCAGGAGAAAATCACGGGTCGCAGGCGCCGTTCATTCTCCTTATATTTATGAATCATTATGGCCACAATCGCATTGGCTTTGCAAGCTGTGAAGGAGCGCATCGCGGCATGCGCCGTAGCTGCCCGCCGCGCGCCACAAGACATTCGGATTGTCGCGGTAAGTAAGGGCGTTCCCCCGAGCAAAATCGAGGAAGCATACTTGGCGGGACAGATTTCCTTCGGTGAAAACCACGCGCAAGAAGGCCTTGAAAAAATTCGCGCGCTTAGAAACCTGCCGCTGGAGTGGCATTTCGTCGGCCCGATTCAGAGCAATAAGACGCGCGCGATTGCTGAGCATTTTTCATGGGTTCACAGCATAGACCGAGGCAAAATTGCCGAGCGACTGTCGCTCGCCCGTCGGAATGAAAACACGCCGCTGCAGGTGTGTATTCAAGTCAACATCAGCGGCGAGGCCAGCAAGAGCGGGGTTACGCCCGACCAGTTACCGCCACTTGCGAGATACCTGCGGACATTGCCGCGCTTGCAGCTGCGTGGCTTGATGACGATTCCCCAAGCTACGGCTGATCTCAAGTTGCAGCGCAGCCAATTTAGGCGGTTACGTGAACTGAAGGATGCATTGGCGAGCGAAGGCATCTTCTTGGATACGCTGTCGATGGGCATGTCGCAGGACCTGGAAGCAGCGATCTTGGAAGGCGCAACCATGGTACGCGTGGGCACAGCGATTTTCGGAAGTCGCAAATCAGGAAAAAACCTAGCGCAATAATGCTTGCGTTACTGGTGCTTCAAACCCTATACTCGTGACGCCTTGGGTCCTAACCAAGCTTAAAATGGAGCCGCGGAAATGAAAAAAATCATCACGCCACTTTTAGCCCTTTTCCTGTTGTTGCCATTCATCAGCCTGGAGGCAAAGACTCCCAAACCCGTTAAGCTGCCCTGGCTGACCGTCACCCAAACCATCGAAATTAGCGCCGCGCCCGAAACCGTATGGGGCAAAATCAAAGATTTCAACGGGCTCAATACCTGGCATCCGGCGGTGGCGAAATGCGAGATCCTGAGCGGGACGAACAACCAGAAAAACGCGGTGCGCCTGCTTACCCTGCAAGACGGCGGAACCATCAAGGAAAAGCTCCTGCGCTATAACAATAAAGGCATGAGCATGAAGTACAGCATAATTGAGGGCGTGCTTCCGGTAAGCAATTACGTTTCCACGATCAGGGTGAAACCCGGTCCCAAAGGCGGTTCGTTAGTCGAGTGGTACGGCAAGTTCCATCGCAAATCCCCGCTCGCGAGCCCCCCCGCAGGCGAAGACGACGCCACCGCGACCAAAACCATCAATTCGGTTTACAAAGCCGGGCTGGATAATCTGAAAAAACTAGTCGAAGGCGATTGACCGCCGAATTAGCGGCGCGGGCACTCGTGTAAACCTATGAAGCCATGAACGTCTCCTTTGTCGGCGGCGGCAACATGGCAAACGCCCTAATCGGCGGGCTGCTACAACAAGGGGCGGCAGCTTCGTCATTGCGTGTGATTGATGTCTCTTCAGATGCGAGAAATGCGGTACAGCGCCGTTTTGGGGTTGCCGTTTTCGCAGATTTGCGGCAGGGCTGCGCCGGAAGCGACATTATCATTCTCGCAGTCAAACCGCAGCAGCTGCGCGACGTCGCGCTGGAACTTAAAGCACTGCTGCAAAGCCAAATCGTAATCTCGATCGCGGCGGGTATCCGCACCCGGGATTTATCGCGCTGGCTGGGTGGCTACAGCCGTATCGTGCGGGTCATGCCTAACACACCGGCGCTAGTCGGCGCTGGAATCTCGGGACTTTACGCAATGCCCAAGGTGGCACTGGCGGAAAGACAACAGGCCGAGGCGATTCTTTCGGCGGTAGGCTCAACCTTGTGGCTCGAACACGAGGATCAATTAGACGCGATAACGGCAGTCTCTGGCAGTGGCCCGGCGTATGTGTTTTATTTTATCGAAGCGCTGCAGCGCGCGGCGCAGGAACTGGGACTTGATGCGCAGCGGGCCAAGCAGCTAAGCCTGGATACTTTTGCCGGCGCAGTGAAACTCGCCAAACAGGGGACTGAAGACGCGCAGATCTTGCGCCAACGTGTCACATCCAAGGGCGGGACCACAGAGCGCGCGATTTCCGCCATGGAGCAGGCACAGTTGCAGCGGCACATCATCAACGCAGTTCGTGCCGCGCAAGAACGCTCGCGGGAACTCGGAGATGAATTCGGCAAAGCGGAGTAAACATGTTCAGCCAAGCGATCCAATTTCTCCTGGAAACCGCAATCGGGCTGCTTACCTTTGCGCTGCTTCTGCGCTTTTACATGCAGCTGCTTCAATCCCCATTTCGCAATCCGGTAGGTGAATTTGTGGTCGCGCTCACCGACTGGCTGGTTCGACCGGCACGGCGCGTGATTCCCGGCTTGTTTGGCCTAGACTTTGCGAGCCTGGTTTCCGCGTGGGGCATGCAAACCTTGCTGTTACTGCTGATTTACTGGATCAAAGGCTTCGTTTTCGAAGGCGCGCCTGGAATGGCTACCGGCGTACTTTTGATTCTCGGCCTTCTGGAAATTCTCAGGTACAGCGTCTACTTGCTGATCGTTTGCGTCATCGTTCAGGTGCTAATAAGCTGGACGAATCCCTACGCTCCGCTCGCACCCCTGTTCAACAGTCTCACGAAGCCGTTTCTGCGTCCTTTCCAGCGCCTAGTTCCTCCAATCGGCAATGTGGATCTTTCGCCGCTTTTTATTTTGGTCCTAGCCCAGTTGGTTCTCATTGTCATAGCTCATGGCTACCACGCGGTCGCTGGCCTGTTTTGATTTTCCCCTTTTAATCTGCCGGTCTCCCACCGGCATACTTTTGAAACTCACACCAACACGATATCGTACTTTTCCTGCGGGTACAGTGTTTCGACTTGCAAGCTGATCGGCTTGCCTATGAATGCGCCCAGCATTGCGAGACTTTGCGATTCTTCGTCTAAAAATAAGTCGATCACTTCCTGTGAGGCAAGAATACGATACTCGCCGGCACTGAATTGCCGCGCCTCGCGCAGCAGTTCGCGCAGTATTTCGTAACAAACCGTCCGCGCCGTCTTCACTTCCCCGCGCCCTCCGCACGTAGGGCAGGGTTCGCACAGCAGGTGCGCGAGGCTCTCGCGTGTGCGCTTTCGGGTCATTTCGACCAGTCCCAGCGTGGTAAATCCGTTTACCGTCTTGCGCGTTCGGTCTCGCGCGAGTGCTTTCCTGAATTCAGCAAGCACTGCATTCCGGTGCTCCTCGCTGTCCATGTCGATAAAGTCAACGATAATGATGCCGCCGAGGTTGCGCAGCCTTAATTGCCTTGCGATGACGTGCGCCGCTTCTAGATTGGTCTTGAAAATGGTGTCGTCGAAATTGCGGCCGCTGACGAAGCCGCCGGTGTTCACATCCACCGTGGTCAGTGCTTCGGTCTGGTCTATTATGAGGTATCCGCCGGATTTCAAATCCACGCGCCTCGCCAGAGCTTTTTCGATCTCGTCTTCCACTCCATGCAAATCGAACAGTGGGCGTTCGCCGGTGTAATGTTCCAACCGCTGTTTCGCATTGCACGCGTAGTCGTCGGCGAATGCACGCATTTTTTGGAAAGTCTCGCGTGAATCCACCACGATGTGCCCGGTATCCTCGCCGACAAAATCGCGCAGTACGCGCAGGCTCAAGCTCAAATCCTGGTAGAGCAGCGTGCGTGGTAGTGCAGTTTCTGATTGTTTCCGGATATCGCTCCACAGCTTGCGCAAATAATCGATGTCGGAATGCAGTTCGCGCTCACTCGCGGTTTCCGCCATGGTGCGGATGATA
Organism: Burkholderiales bacterium; assembly: GCA_035624535.1. Classification (GTDB taxonomy): domain Bacteria; phylum Pseudomonadota; class Gammaproteobacteria; order Burkholderiales; family JAHFRG01; genus JAHFRG01. The sequence continues at coordinate 26,898 of DASPRI010000033.1, read as the reverse complement.
AACCCGCCGCTGCTCTCCTGTGGAAGCAACTGCTGCAACTTCTGCCGCAACAACTCGCGCTCTTCTTCGTCTTCAATTTTTTGCGAAATTCCGATGTAGGATTCCTGCGGAAGATAGACCAGCATACGGCCGGCGATGCTGATCTGGGTGGAAAGGCGCGCTCCCTTGGTGCTGATCGGATCTTTGACGACCTGGACTAGGAGATTCTGCCCCTCGCGCAGCAGTTTTTCGATCGGCTTGTTTTGATCGTTATCGTGTCGCTGCTTCCAAATATCGGCGACATGCAGGAATGCCGCGCGCTCCAAGCCGATTTCCACGAACGCCGACTGCATTCCGGGCAGCACCCGGCAGACTTCCCCGGTATAAATGTTGCCAACCAATCCCCGGCTGCTGGCTCGTTCAATGTGCAGCTCCTGTACTACGCCCTGCTGCATTACCGCCACGCGCGTTTCCTGCGGCGTGACATTAATCAGAATGTCTTCGCTCACAGCACCCGGTACCCAAAATTACGCAGCAATTGCGCGGATTCGAACAACGGCAATCCCATTACCCCTGAATAACTGCCGTCGATCCCCGCGACGAACGCGGCAGCCAATCCCTGTATTGCGTAACCGCCGGCTTTGTCCAGCGCCTCTCCGGCTGCGGCGTAGCGAAGGACTTCTTCTTCAGCGAGCTGCTTAAATCGCACCAAAGTTGTGGACAGGGTGACATCCATTTTGTCCTCAAACTTTATGGCCACCGCAGTCAGCACGCGATGTTCCCTTCCTGAAAGTTCGGTGAGCATAGCCGCGACTTGGTCGCGCTTGCTTGGCTTGCCGATGATTTTTCCTTCCAGCGCTACCGTGGTGTCAGCCGCCAGCACTGGATAACGACGTAGCCTGCGGTGTACCAGACAAGACCAACCTGCTTCGGCTTTTGCGCAAGCGATGCGCTTTACGTAATCTTCCGGGAGCTCGCCTGCGAGCGGTGCCTCGTCCACGTCGGCACCACGCGGCAGATACTCGCGGAACTGCACCACTTCAAAATTTACCCCGACCTGTTTCAGCAGTTCGCGCCGACGCGGGCTGCGCGACGCGAGGTAAATGCGCTTGACTTCGAGCGTCATGAGATTCGGCGACTTCGGTGATATGGGTGGTTGTTCATCAAGGACATGGCGCGGTAAAGCTGCTCTGCGACTATCACACGCGCTAGCGCGTGCGGAAAGGTCATGGCCGAAAGCGACAAACGGTTATCGGCATGGTTCTTGATTTGTTCGTGCAAGCCGTCGGCGCCGCCAATGATGAATGCGACGTCACGCCCCGCCTGCATCCAATTCGCAAGGCTGTGCGCAAGCTGTTCGGTGCTCAAGACCTGCCCGCGTTCATCCAGTGCCACTTGTCGGCAGTTATGCGGAAGAGCAGCAAGGATGCGCGCGCGTTCGGCATCCAATATTTGCTTCAACGATTTCGCTGCGCTGCGTTTTTCCGATTTAACTTCGATCAAGTGCACCTTGGCCACGGGCGGCATGCGTTTCGCGTAATCCAGGAAACCCATATCAACCCAGCCCGGCATTTTTGTGCCTACTGCGATAATCCACACCTTCATGGTAACCCGCTAAACGCGGGCGGCCTTACGGGCGCGGCGCATCGGCCGGGAGCCACCCCACAATTGCTCCAGGTTATAGTACTTGCGCACCGCGGGCTGCATGATATGCACTACCACTTCACCCAGATCCACCAGCACCCATTCGCCGCTTTCCTGACCCTCCACGCCCCTGACCTTTGCACCGAAGGCTTTCAGCTTTTCGCGCACGTTGCTGGAAAGCGCTTTAGCCTGGCGCGTTGAGTCCGCGCTGGCGACAATCATCCAATTAAATAAACTCGTCATGGGACGCACGTCGAGCACCACGATGTCGCGCGCCTTAATATCTTCCAGCGCTGCAACCGCAGCCTTGACTATCTTAGCGAGTCTCATCCGCCCCCATGATATAAACCCTGTTTCTGAATATAATCGAGAACTGCGGGCGGAAGCAAATCGCCTGTACTCTTGCCGGCAGCCAGCTTTTCCCTGATCATCGAAGCGCAAATGTCAACCGGCTTGACTTTCAGCAGAATTATGGCGCCACTCGGTTTGCGGAATGCTGCGCGCCAGGATTTTACTTTGCGTTTCGCCAATTCCTCCTTGAGCGGCGACTGCAGATTTTTGAGATCATATCCGGGGCGCTGAACAACCACGATATGCGCCAATTCAAATAAATCATTCCAGCGGTGCCACGAGGCGAGGCCAGCAAAGGCGTCCACTCCCATGAGCAAGCAAAGTGGTCTGGCACCGCCCAGCTTGCCACGCATGGCATTCAGCGTGTCCACGGTGTAGCTAGGGCCTTGACGCAGTACCTCACTTTGGTCCAAGACGAAACACCGATCGCCGGAAATCGCGAGCTTCAGCATTTGCACCCGCTGCTCGGCCGAAGCATGCGGCTGGCCTCGGTGTGGCGGCACGTTTGCCGGAACAAAACGAACTTCAGCGAGATCAAGCCGGGTTGCGGCTTCCGTGGCAAGCGCCAGATGGCCGTAATGGACTGGATCAAACACGCCGCCCAAAATGCCAACTGGTTTTAACTCGCGGGCCACAAGGGAATCAAAGGAGCAGGCGGCGGATGTCAGATAGCACTGAGCAAAGATAAGTGGTGAAACGCGCCGCGCCAGCTCCATCGATAACGCGGTGATCGTAGGAGAGCGCCAGAGGTAATATCAATCTGGGTGCGAACTGGCCGTCTTTATATACCGGTCTGACCTGCGCCTTGGACACTCCAAGGATCGCCACTTCGGGCGCGTTGATGATGGGCGTGAATCCGGTGCCGCCGATGCCACCCAGGCTGGAAATGGAAAAGCAGCCGCCCTGCATTTCGCTGGCAGAAAGTTTCTTGTCGCGCGCGCGTTTGCTTACTTCGGCCAGTTCGCGCGCCAGGTCGAAAACGCCTTTGCGGTCGCAGTCGCGAATTACCGGCACCACCAGGCCCTCCGGCGTGTCTACCGCTACGCCGATGTGGTAATACTTTTTCAAAATCAAGTTTTCGCCGCTCTTGTCGAGCGAGGCGTTAAACGTTGGATGAGCTTTCAGCGCCGTTACGCATGCCTTGATGAGAAACGAAAGCATGGTAAGCTTGAACCCCTGTTTCTCGGTTTCGGCGCCGCTGGACTTGCGGAACGCTTCGAGGTCGGTGATGTCGGCTTCGTCGTGCTGAGTGACGTGTGGAATGCCAAGCCAGTTGCGCAGCAAGTTTGCACCCGAGAGCTTCTTGATACGCGAAAGCGGAACTGTTTCAACCGCGCCGAACTTCGCGAAATCCACCTGCGGCATCTCGGGGAGGGTGAACCCCGTACCCGCGCGCGGCCGCGCGAGCTCGCCTTTTACATAGCCTTGCACGTCGTCCCGGAGAATGCGATTTTTTGGCCCTGATCCGGAAACGTGCGCCAGATCAACGCCTAGTTCCCGGGCGAAGCGGCGCACCGAAGGACTTGCGTGCGCGAGTTGCGTCTCCGGCACCGCCGCAATCGCGGTCGGCGGCGCTTTCAGTTCGACCTCTCGGCTTTCTGCCTTCTTGGCGGCCGGGGAAATCGTCTCTGGTGGCGCACCGACAACAGTAGAGGACCGTGAGGCGGCGGCAACATCGACAGCTTTAGACCCGGGGGCTTGGACAACCGCAGCCTCCGCGCCCACTTCGACGGTCAGCAGCGGCGAGCCTTCTGAAACCTTGTCGCCCACCTTGATTTTGAGTGCTTTCACCACTCCGCTGTACGGGGAAGGAATGTCCATGGTGGCCTTGTCGGATTCGAGGGTAAGCAGTGGATCTTCCTGCTTCACCGCGTCGCCGGGCTTGACCATAACCTCAATGATGGGAACGTTCTTGAAATCGCCGATGTCCGGCACCAAGACGTCTTTTAATGTTCCCATTTTTGTGCTCAGCCCGCCAATTACAAAGTCACCGGATTGGGTTTGTCTGGGTCGATGTTGTATTTCTTGATCGCTTGCGCGACTACAGCTGCGGGCACTTCTCCTTGGTCGGCGAGTGCTTTTAGGGCCGCGAGCGCAATGTAATAGCGGTCGACCTCGAAGAATTTGCGCAATTGCTGACGCGTGTCAGAGCGTCCGAAGCCATCGGTGCCGAGCGTAAGGTAGGGTTTCGGCAAGAATGCACGAATCTGGTCGGAGTAAATTTTCATATAATCCGTTGCAGCAACCACCGGCCCTTTGCGATCCCTGAGACAGGTTTCCACATGGCTCATGCGCGGCTTCTGCTCAGGATGCAGCATATTCCAACGCTGCACATCCAAGCCATCGCGCCGTAATAGATTGAAACTGGTGGCACTCCAGACGTCCGAAGCGACTCCGAAATCCTTCTTGAGAAGTTCAGCAGCTGCTATGACCTCGCGCAGGATGGTGCCGCTGCCCATTAATTGGACTTTTGGAACTTTCTTGTCTGCCCGCTCCTCGCTGAATAAGTACAGGCCTTTGAGGATGCCTTCTTCAGCCCCCTTGGGCATGGTCGGATGCGGGTAGTTCTCGTTCATTAAAGTAATGTAATAGAAAATATCTTCCTGGTCTTGGTACATGCGGCGCAGCCCGTCCTGCACAATCACGGCGAGCTCGTAGGCAAAAGTAGGGTCATAGGAAACGCAGTTAGGAATGGTTGAAGCCAGCATCTGGCTTTGCCCGTCCTCGTGCTGCAAGCCTTCTCCGTTGAGCGTGGTGCGGCCCGAAGTGCCCCCCAAGAGGAAACCGCGCGCCCGCGAATCGCCCGCGGCCCATGCTAGATCGCCAGTACGTTGGAAGCCAAACATCGAATAGCAGATATAGAACGGGATCATGGAAATGCCATGCGTGCTGTAGCTGGTCGCGGCTGCGATCCACGAGGACATTGCTCCGGCTTCGCAAATGCCCTCCTGCAAAATCTGCCCGTGTTTGTCTTCCTTGTAGAACATCAACTGATCGGCGTCCTGAGGAGTGTAAAGTTGCCCTACCGAGGACCATATGCCGAGCGCCCGGAACATGCCTTCCATGCCGAAAGTCCGAGATTCGTCGGGAACGATAGGCACAATGTGTTTGCCAATATCTTTGTCTTTTACCAGGATGTTTAAAAGACGCACAAACATCATGGTAGTTGAAGCTTCGCGTCCTTCGCCGCTTGCTTTCAGCAAGGAATCGAAGGCAGAGAGCGGAGGGATCTCCAGCGGCTTGGCTTTTCTGCGCCGCGCCGGGAGATAACCACCCAGCGCCATGCGGTGCCCGCGCATGTAATTGAGTTCAGCTGAGCCTTCTTCGAATTTGAGATAAGGCACTTCCTCGATTTTGTCGTCGGGGATCGGCAGCTTGAATCGGTCGCGGAACGCCTTAAGCGAAGTCGTTCCCATCTTTTTCTGCTGGTGCGTGATGTTTTGCGATTCGCCCGCTTCGCCCATGCCATATCCCTTGACCGTCTTCGCAAGAATCACTGTGGGCTGGCCCTTGTTTTTGACTGCGGCGCTGTAGGCCGCATAAATCTTGTGCGGGTCGTGCCCACCGCGGTTCAGACGCCAAATGTCATCGTCGGTCATATTGGCGACCATCTCCAGGAGCTCTGGATATTTGCCAAAGAAATATTTGCGGACGTAAGCCCCGTCCCTGGACTTATAGGTCTGGTACTCCCCGTCGACGCACTCATCCATAAGCTTTTGCAAAAGTCCCTTGGTGTCCTTAGCAAGCAACGGGTCCCAATAGCCGCCCCAGATGAGTTTAATTACGTTCCAGCCGGCGCCGCGGAAATCTGCCTCCAGTTCCTGGATGATTTTGCCATTGCCGCGTACCGGACCATCGAGCCGCTGCAGGTTGCAGTTCACTACAAAAATTAGGTTATCAAGCCGTTCGCGCGCGGCGATTCCGATGGCCCCCATGGTTTCGGGTTCGTCGACTTCGCCGTCGCCGACAAAACACCAGACCTTGCGCCCTTCGGTGTTCACCAATCCTCGATCGTTCAGGTATTTCATGAAGCGCGCCTGATAGATCGCCATCAAAGGGCCAAGTCCCATGGAAACGGTGGGAAACTGCCAGAACTCGGGCATCAACCAAGGATGCGGATAGGAGGCCAAGCCTTTGCCGCCTACTTCCTGGCGAAAATTGTCGAGCTGCTTCTCGGTCAGCCTGCCCAGCATGAAGGCGCGCGCATAAATTCCAGGCGCCGAGTGGCCTTGCACGAATACCAGATCACCGCCGTGCTTCTCAGAAGGGGCATGCCAAAAGTGATTGTAGCCAACATCGTAAAGCGTGGCTGCAGACGCGAAGCTCGCGATGTGTCCACCAACGTTGGTATTCTTGTTGGCGCGCAACACCATTGCCATAGCGTTCCAGCGTGCATAGGAGCGAATGCGGTGCTCGATCTCATGGTCTCCCGGTGAGCGTTCCTCTTTACCCGGCGGAATGGTATTGATATAAGCCGTGTTGGCGCTGAAGGGCAGATAAGCGCCCGAGCGCCGTGCCATTTCAATGAGCCTTTCCAACAGGTAATGGGCACGCTCGGGGCCCTCTCGTTCCAAGACGGCTTGCAATGCATCGAGCCATTCCTGCGTTTCCTGGGGATCGCGATCGGGAAATCGATCCATGGTCGCCACCTTTGCTTAAGGTTTATAGGCGCACTCTAAGAGTGTGGGGAAGAAACGAAAACCGGTTCAATTATATCACCAACACGCCATATGGCAGGAAACGCGGGACCGTCGATTTGCTTACCAGCAGCATCATCAGGTATCGGCACGCAATGACCAGCGAAGTTACGAATTCAAGTATTTACCCAACCATTTGTGATAGCGGGTGACTCTGGTCGATTGCCTAGGCACCGCCGGAATCATGAGCCGTCAGCATAACTGTGAACGTCACGCTCTAGCTGCAAAGGACGTATTTTTCCCCTAACGAGATTTGGTCTGCAGATGGAACTTCACATAAGAACCCGGCGCGTCTTCCAATGCTTTCAATCGGCCCTTTCCGGGAATGCGAGTACTCACCTTTTCGCCTCCGTAAGGCGCGACCCATTTGCTCCAATCTGGCCACCAAGAGCCCTCGTTATGCCGCGCCCCATTGAGCCAGGAATTTGGGTCAGCTGGAAGTTTCATATTGGTGCGGTACCCGTATTTGTTGGCGGACGGCGGATTGATCACCCCAGCGATGTGGCCTGAGCCGGCCAGCACAAACTTTACCGGTCCGTTCAGCAAATTTGCGCCCGCATAAGTGGATTTCCACGGCGCGATATGGTCCTCCGCTGTGGAAAGAAAATAGGCGGGCGTTTTGACTCGGCTCAAATCAATCGCTACTTTCGCGAGCGACAGTCCACCCGGCTGTTTCAGGAGATTTTTAATATACATGTTGCGCAGATAATAACTGTGCATTTTGGCCGGCATGCGCGTGGCGTCGGAATTCCAGAACAGCAAATCGAACGGGAATGGGTCCTTGCCCAGCAGATAATTGTTTACCACGAACGACCAGATAAGGTCATTCGAGCGTAGCATGTTAAAGGTGGTTGCCATTTCAGAGCCCTCTAGATAGCCGCGCTCCTCCATGCGTTTTTCGAGAGCGCTCACTTGCTGCTCGTCGACAAATACACCAAGTTCTCCGGGTTCGCTGAAATCGATGAGAGTCGCCAAAAAAGTGGCGCTGACGACCCGCTCGTCATCCTTCGCGGCCAGGTAACCCAGCGTCGCAGCGAGCAGAGTACCGCCGAGACAATAACCTATCGCGTTCACTTCTTTTTCTCCGGTGGCCTTTTCAATCGCATCTAGCGCGGCGAGGGCTCCTTCGAGCAAATAATCCTCAAAATCCTTGTGTGCGAGTTTCTCGTCGGGATTGACCCAGGAAATCAGGAAAACGGTGTGTTCGTGATCTACCACCCATTTGATGAAGGAATTGTCTTCACGCAAATCGAGGATGTAGAACTTATTGATCCACGGCGGAATGATCAGCAATGGCCGCCGGAATATTTCTTTGGTGGATGGCTGGTACTGGATGAGCTGCATCAGCTCATTTTGGTATATCACCTTGCCCTTGGTGGTGGCAACGTTAGTACCCAGCTTGAATGCGTCCAAATCGGTCATGCGGATCTGCAATTGTCGGTGATCGCCCCGGTCGAGGTCGCGAAGCAGGTTTTTGAGCCCCTTGATCAGATTCTGGCCGCCGGATTGCACCGTCTCGCGCAAAACTTCGGGATTGGTGATCACAAAGTTACTGGGAGACAATGCATCGATAAATTGCCGCGTGTAGAACTCCACCTTCTTTGCAGTCTGTTCGTCAAGTCCTTCCACGCTGCGCACCGCGCCATGCAGATGCCGTGCCGCGATCAGGTAAGATTGCTTGATATAATCAAACAGAAAATTCTTTTGCCACGCCTCGTCCTTGAAGCGTTTATCACTGGTATGCGGCTCTGCAATCGGCGGCCGACTTTCTTCGCCCATCATTTTCATCACCGAACCATGCCAAAGGGCCAAGTAGTCCTGCCAGAGTTTCCACTGGGTTTCCGCCAACTTGAATGGATCGGCCAGCATTCTTGCGGTCAGTTCAAAAAAAGCCTTGCTGATATAAAGATCGCGCGTCATGCCGAGCGCTTCAGCGTGGCGCTGGAGGAATTCCGCCATTAACTGTTGGCTCTGTTTTGCGACCTCGGTGTACGTCTGGGAAAGCTGGATCGGATCGTACGTCGATGCAGGTTGATCATCGCTCATGGATTAATAATTCGATCATCGAAGCCGCGCATCATACCGCAAAGCAAAAGATAATTCAGGCCTGAATTTAAGATGCGTCTTTACGTTTACGTAAGTTGCAGTGTACTATGCCTATCTGTTGCTTATCAAGGCGATACACATGGTCACATTTACCATTGGCGAACTCGCCCAAGAATTCAAACTTACTACGCGCGCCATACGCTTCTATGAAGATCAGCGTCTCCTGGCGCCCGCGCGGGACGGACAGCGCAGACTTTATGCGCAGCGTGATCGGGCGCGGCTCAAAGTCATTTTACGCAGCAAACGGCTGGGATTTTCCCTGAGCGAAATTAAACAGCTCTTTGACCTTTATGATTCCACACAGGAGGGAAAAGTACCACAGGTGCAGTTCCTTAAAATACTTGCAGCAAAGCAAGCACGGCTCGTAGAAATGAAAAAAGATATCGAGTCGATGCTTTCAGATATCCATTTGCTGGAAGCGCAACTTAGGCGACCCAAGGGAACTTTTGACTCCGAAGCCCTATGACTGGCATCACGTTTACGTAAACGTGCACGTGCATACTTCAGACAGATATATTTTTCTTAAAATTGAATAGCTTGATTCATTAATTGAAGGCGAGCGATGCATGAATCTACCTGAACGCGTAAAAATGGTCGAAGTCGGTCCGAGAGACGGGCTGCAAAATGAGCCAGCCCATGTTCCCACGCAGATCAAGATCGATCTGATTCAAAGACTTGCAGAAACAGGCCTCAAAGTGATCGAAGCCGGCAGTTTTGTATCGCCGAAGTGGGTTCCACAGATGGCAGACAGCGCCGGGGTCATGGCCGGAATCAAAAAAAAGCCCGGTGTAAGGTATCCGGTATTAGTACCGAATATGAAAGGTTTTGAAGCAGCGCTTGCCGCCGGGGTGGAAGAAATTGCGGTGTTCTCGGCAGCCAGCGAAACCTTCTCCAAAAAAAATACCAACTGCTCGGTCGCCGATGGGCTGGGCCGATTTCAGTCGGTCTGTGACGCTGCGCGTTTAGGAAATATCCCGGTGCGCGGCTACGTATCCTGCGTGCTTGGCTGTCCTTACGAGGGTGAGGTTGCCCCGGCGAAAGTTGCTGAGGTGGCGGCATCGCTTTACGCGATGGGCTGCTATGAGATCTCTCTGGGCGATACCATCGGTATTGGCACTCCTGGCAAAACCAAGGCACTGATTGAGACTGTTTCCGACCGGGTACCGATCGATAAACTTGCCGGACATTTCCACGACACATATGGGCAGGCACTGGCAAACGTTTATGCGGCACTCGAGTGCGGGGTGTCGGTAATTGACAGCTCGGTCGCGGGCCTCGGTGGCTGCCCATATGCGCCGGGTGCATCGGGCAATGTCGCGAGTGAAGATGTGCTTTACTTGTTAGACGGGTTAGGAATCAATTCCGGAGTCGATCTTGAGCTGCTGATTGAGGCAGGACAGTTTATCTCGGGTTATCTTGGCAGGCCGCCGATTTCAAAAGTGTCGCGCGCCCTGACAGCTAAGCATCTTTAAACGTTATTAAATCTAATTGGATACACTTTGCGCAGCTTGCTCGACCTTGCGCGTCATATTTCTGTAATAGTGGCCAATTAAGCTTTAAAAGTTGTTTTGGTCAACTATTCGGAGGATTCACCATGCGTGCAAAACATATCTGTGCCGCTATGGCTTTGGCTGGCGCGGCGATTATCAGCGTATCGGCAGTAGCTGTCGAAATTACCGGAGCGGGCGCAACATTCCCCTATCCAATTTACGCCAAATGGGCGGAAGCCTACAAAGGCAAGACCGGAAACGAACTGAATTATCAGTCCATCGGCTCAGGCGGCGGAATCAAGCAGATCCAGAATAAAACGGTAGATTTCGGCGCGAGCGACATGCCGCTCAAACCCGATGACCTCGATAAAAATGGTCTCATGCAATTTCCCACTGTAATCGGTGGCGCAGTCCCGGTGGTCAATCTCAAGGGCATCAAACCGGGAGAAATACGTTTGAGTGGCGCGGTATTGGCGAATATTTACCTAGGCAAAATCAAAAAATGGAACGATCCTGCCATCGCCGCACTTAACAGTAACGTTAGTTTGCCTGATCAAGACATTACCGTAGTCCACCGGTCTGACGGGTCTGGAACGACATTTATATGGTCGAACTATCTATCCAAGGTCAGCCCTGAATGGAAAGATAAAGTGGGAGAAGGCACCTCTATCGGTTGGCCGACCGGCGTGGGTGGCAAAGGCAACGAAGGTGTTGCTTCCTACGTGCTGCGCCTCAATGGATCGATCGGCTACGTTGAATATGCCTACGCGCTGCAAAACAAGATGGCCTACTGTTTGGTTCAGAACCACGACGGCCGATTTGTCGCGCCGAATATCGATACATTTAAGGCCGCTGCAGCCGGCGCTGACTGGAATAGGGCGCCGGGCATGTATTTGATTCTTACCGATCAGCCCGGGGCTAACGCGTGGCCGATTAGCGGCGCTACCTTTATTCTGGTTTATAAATCCCAGGACAAACCGACGCAAGCTAAAGAAGTATTGAAATTTTTCGAATGGGCTTATGCCAATGGAGATAAGTTAGCCGAGGAGCTGGATTACGTTCCTTTGCCGAACAGCGTGGTGGCTCTGATCCAATCGTCCTGGAAAAACCAAATCAAGGATTCTTCAGGAAATCCGGTCTGGCCCTAAGTGACAGGACGTCCGGAAGGCAGGTAAAATGTCCTCCGTCGTGACTGCCATCGAGCGGGTAAAAAGCCCGCCGACTTCTAGAATAATCTCTACCACCTTAATGGCCGCCCGTCTCGGGCGGCAGTATTTTGTTGACCTGGTTTTCCTTAACACGACGCGGCTGTTTGCTTTTCTGGTGTTGGCGTTGCTTCTTGGGATACTGATTTCGCTGTTTATCAGCAGCCTGCCGTCAATGCGCGCCTTCGGCTTCGGGTTCCTGACCAGTACCGCCTGGGATCCGGTGCAGGAGAGGTTCGGCGCGTTGGTGCCGATTTTCGGCACCCTGGTAACCTCGTTTATTGCGCTCCTAATAGGGATACCCGTTAGCTTCGGCATCGCGTTGTTTTTGACCGAGCTGTCTCCGATCTGGCTCAAGCGTCCAATTGGAATCGCCATTGAATTACTGGCTGGAATTCCGAGCATCATTTACGGCATGTGGGGATTATTCGTATTTGCGCCGATTTTTGCAGATTACGTGCAGCCTTGGTTGATCAAGTACTTGGGATCGCTCGCGATAATCGGACCGCTTTTCAGCGGCGTCCCGCAGGGAATCGGCATGTTAACGGCGGGTATCATTCTTGCCATCATGGTCATCCCCTTCATCGCTTCGGTGATGCGCGATGTATTTGAACTGGTGCCGCCGATGCTTAAGGAGTCGGCCTACGGACTCGGCGCGACTACCTGGGAAGTGGTCTGGAATGTGGTGCTTCCATATACCAGGGTCGGTGTGGTGGGCGGGATTCTGCTGGGTTTGGGACGCGCCCTGGGCGAAACCATGGCGGTTACTTTCGTTATCGGCAATGCACACCAGGTCTACACATCGCTGCTTGCGCCGGGTAACAGCATTGCGTCCACGCTCGCCAATGAATTCACTGAAGCAGTCGGCGACTTGTATACTTCGGCGCTAATCGAACTTGGGCTGCTGCTGTTTCTCATTACTGTAATCGTGCTGGCACTTGCCAAACTGCTTTTGCTGCAGCTTGCCAAAAAAGAAGGTGCCCAGACCTGAGGCAATATGATCCCAATTTACCGCCGCCGCCAGCTGATAAACGCATTTAATCTTTTTGTTTCCATGCTGGCCGTGGCTTTCGGTCTATTTTGGCTTGCCTGGATACTCTGGACCCTGTTCAGCAACGGGCTGCAAGCCATCGATCTGACGATTTTTATACAGAGTACGCCACCCCCGGGCAGCAACGGTGGCCTGGCCAACGCAATTGTCGGCAGCCTTTTGATGACCTTTATCGCGGTGCTGATCGGCACGCCGGTGGGCATACTGGCGGGCACCTACCTCGCGGAGTATGGGGGCGGCGGCTGGCTCGCACCTGCGACGCGATTTATCAATGACATTCTCCTCAGCGCGCCGTCGATTGTCATTGGGCTTTTTGTGTACGCGGTTTACGTAGCAAACGTAAAACACTTCTCCGGATGGGCTGGCGCTTGCGCGCTTTCACTAATCGTGATTCCGGTAGTTCTAAAAACCACTGAAAACATGCTGCGCCTCATACCCAACAGCCTGCGCGAAGCCGCAGCCGCTCTTGGCGCGCCGCGCTGGAAGATTATCACCATGGTTACCTTGCGCGCCTCGCGCGCCGGCATCATAACCGGGATCTTGCTGGCGGTGGCCCGCATCAGCGGCGAAACCGCTCCGCTTCTTTTCACTGCACTGAATAACCAGTTCTCGTCCTCGAATCTCAATCATCCCATCGCCAACCTTCCGGTTGTGATATTCCAGTTCGCAATGAGCCCGTATAGCGACTGGCAGCGCTTGGCGTGGGGCGGAGCGCTATTGATTACCATAGCTGTGCTCATTTTTAACATCGTTGGTCGAACTCTGTTCGGTCAAAAAACACCTTTGCAGTAATTTAAATCTGGAAGCCATCATGGATGTTTCAACCCAACATGCCCCGAAGATCAAGATTAATAACCTGAGCTTTTATTACGGCAGCTATCGGGCGCTGAAACCAATGGCTTTTGAAATTCTGGAAAACTGCGTAACCGCATTTATAGGGCCGTCGGGTTGCGGCAAGTCAACGCTGTTACGCACATTTAATCGGATGTACGAGCTTTATCCCAACCAGCGTGCGACGGGTGAGATCATGCTGGACGGGGAAAATATCCTTGACCCACGCCAAGATCTCAACATGTTGCGGGCCAAGGTGGGAATGGTGTTTCAGAAACCTACTCCGTTTCCGATGTCTGTTTTTGACAATGTCGCTTTTGGCATCAAACTCTATGAAAGCCTTTCACGCCGCGAATTGGAGGAACGGGTTGAATGGGCACTGCGCAAAGCCGCGCTGTGGGAAGAAGTGAAGGATAAGCTGAATCAAAGCGGCACCAGTCTCTCGGGAGGACAGCAGCAGCGCCTATGCATCGCGCGCGCCATCGCGGTGAAGCCAGAAGTACTATTGCTTGACGAACCTGCTTCGGCTCTGGACCCCATTTCGACGGCGCGCATCGAAGAACTGATACACGAACTTAAAGAAGACTATACCATCGCCATCGTCACCCATAATATGCAACAGGCGGCGCGGGTTTCCGACTATACTGCGTATATGTATCTGGGCGAGCTGATTGAATTCGGCCGGACTGATGAAGTCTTCGTTAAGCCCAAGCGAAAGGAAACAGAGGATTACATAACCGGCCGCTTCGGCTAAACAGAGGTAAAACCGTGAACGAGCATACTTTAAAGCAATTCGACGCTGACCTGGAGGCCATCCGCACCATGGTGTTAAACATGGGCGGTTTGGTCGAGCAGCAATTGCTGCGGGCCATCAACTCGATAAAGTCGGGCGACGATGAAGTAACCAAAGAGGCGCTTGTCGATGAAGATCGAATCAACAACATGGAAATGGAAATCGATCAATTGTGCAGTCAGATAATCAGCAGGCGCCAGCCCGCGGCGATCGATTTGCGCCTGATTATGACATTCCTCAAAACCGCCAATGACCTTGAACGAATCGGAGACGAAGCAAAAAAAGTGACCGCCAAAGGCCAGGAGGTTCATGACAGCTCGCGGGTTACCGTGGCGCATTTGCACGAACTGACCTGGGTTTCCCAGATGGCACGGCAGATGGTGCAGAAAGCGCTGGACGCGCTTGCGCGGCTTGATGTCAAGGCAGCCGCAGAAGTGCTGGCGGAGGACGAAAAAGTTGACGCTGAGTTTGTGAGCATCGTTCGGCAGATGGCAAGTTATATGATGGAAGATCCGCGTACCATTTCGATCTGCATAGAAATCGTATTGATCGCGAAGGCCATTGAGCGCATCGGTGATCATGCCAAGAATATTTGTGAGTATGTAGTGCATGCCGTGAAAGGCAAGGATGTACGCCACGCGAGCCTGGCGGAAATACAGCAGGAAATCGAGGGGAGCTAAAATCGTTCTGGCCAAACTTCCGCGGATAACGAAGCTTTTCCCCCAAGAACCCGGCCAGAGGTTCATTCAATGAGCACCACGGTATTAGTCGTCGAAGACGAGCCAGCCGTTCAAGAGCTGCTGGCCACCACGCTCATTCGCGCCGGTTACGAGGTTCAGCGCGCGCCCGATGCCAATAGCGCGATGGATAATCTGCATCACGCTCTTCCGGATATGATTTTACTGGACTGGATGCTGCCCGGCCGCTCAGGATTGGCATTTGCACGCGAGCTCAGGAACAATCCGCGCACCAAGACCGTGCCGATCATCATGGTCACTGCGCGTGCCGAGGAAGAAAGCAAAGTCTCGGGACTCGAAAATGGCGTGGACGACTATATAACCAAGCCATTCTCGCCGCGGGAATTGCTGGCGCGAGTTAAGGCGGTACTGCGTCGCCGCGCGCCGCACTCCACCGATGACGCTGTCAATATCGGGTCTCTTGTCCTTGACCCAATTTCGCACCGCGTTTATACGGGAGATGAGTCATTACACGTCGGCCCGACAGAATTCCGCCTGTTGCATTTTTTGATGACTCACTCGGACCGCGTATACTCACGTGCACAGTTGCTGGATCAGGTGTGGGGCGATCATGTATTTTTAGAAGAACGTACGGTCGATGTCCATATCCGCCGCTTGCGTTTAGCCTTGCAGTCGCACGGTCATGACAAATTGATCAAGACGGTGCGCGGCAGTGGTTATCTCCTTAGCGATAAAATTACCGTCTAGATTGCACAATACTGAATCGCCAGTAATTGTTGGTTTGGTATTTTCTCGCAGCTTGGATCAAGTTTTTAATTTCCAGCGGTCCAAAAATTCCAATTCATCCGTGTCGGACCCCCATCCAAGAAACCTAAGTCCAATCCGGTAACAAAAGTCCAAGCCCTGCAAAGGTGCGGGTGCAGCCGCGGCAATTCGCGCTGTCACGAATCTTTAACACTTCCTTAATACTTTTTTCACAATGCTAAATTAGCCTGTCCCCGGTCATGTTAAGTGGAGAGACTCAATGCTGCCCCAACCCTCGCTTGCGTTAAAGCGGAATGTTCAAACGGGTTTCAGCGTGCTCTTCGCGCGCACGCGCGCTGAAATCGCAGAAGCACAATCCTTGCGCTACCGCGTATTCGTGGAAGAAATGGGGGCTCGGGTCGCGGACATGGCGGAGGGAATCGACCGAGACACTTACGATGCATACTGCGAGCATTTGCTGGTGCGCGACAATAAAAACGCTAAGGTGGTCGGCACCTATCGCATACTCGCGCCTTCGAAGGCGCAACAGATCGGAGGTTTTTACGCCGATGAGGAATTTGAGCTGACCCGCCTCAACAACCTGCGCGGCGAGCTCGTCGAACTCGGTCGCTCCTGCGTCCATCCGGATTATCGCAGCGGGGCCATCCTCGCGATGTTGTGGAGGGGTATCGCCCGCTACATGCAAAACCATGGCTACCGCTACCTCATGGGTTGTGCGAGTGTTTCCCTAGCCGATGGCGGCACCCTCGCCACTCGTGTCTCGGAACTGGTGCGCAGCTTGCACGCGGGGCCCAGCGAGTGGCGGGTATTTCCGCGCCTGCCCTTGCCACTCGAAACGCGCGCACTCAGCAACAAAATCAATGCTGAACTGACTCGTCGCGAAATTCCCCCGCTCATCAAGGGCTATTTGCACGCCGGTGCGTTGGTATGCGGCGATCCCGCCTGGGATCCGGGCTTCAATACCGCCGACTTTTTCATGTTGTTGCCGCTCGAACGCTTGGCGCACCGCCACGCCGTACGATTTCTGGACCGACAGGCCAGCAATTTCGCACTTGCATCGTAAGCCATAGCCCTTTGGCCTTGTATTGTTCGATAACTTCACGCTGCTGGCTGTGCTAGCATAGGCGATGTCGGAGCGCGTGAATGGTCGTTGCACAAATTACTGATCTGCATCTCACTGCCGAGGGCAGCTTGGCCGAAGGTCGAATTGACACCGCTGCCGGTCTAAGCCACTGCGTAGCTCAAATCAATCGTCTCGATCCGCGACCCGGAGCGCTGATGCTCACGGGCGATCTCGCTAACTTGGGGCGCGCCGAAGAATACCAACGCTTGCAGCGGCTACTCGCACCGCTCGCCATGCCAATATTCGTCATCCCCGGCAATCATGACGATCGAAGCATACTACGCACCGCTTTCGACAACCACGGTTATTTGCCGCGGCAGGGTTCTTTTCTACATTACGCAGTGAACGATTTTCCGCTGCGCCTCATCGCTCTGGACACCGTAGTGCCAAACCAAGGATACGGCGCGCTGTGCGCCGAGAGGCTGGATTGGATTGAATCCCGGCTTTCTGAAGCGCGTGCGCAACCTACCCTGATTTTCATGCACCACCCACCGTTTGCTACCGGAATCGCGCACATGGATGCGCTGCGATTAATCGAAGGCGCCGACGCCTTTGGTGCAATTGTCGCACGTCATGCTCAAATCAAGCTGATTGCCTGCGGCCACGTGCACCGAACGATCGTGACCGAATTCCATGGTAAACCCATAGTGGTTTGCCCGAGTACCGCACACCAGATCGTGCTAAACCTGCAACCGGATGGCCCCGCAGAATTCGATTTCGAACCCCCCGGTTTCATGCTGCACGTTTGGGACGGCGCGCGCGTGGTCACCCATACCATACCGGTGGGCGAATTCGACGGACCCTATGCATTCGAGGATTAACACGCACGCAAGTAATGTCTTTTATGCGCCGCAAGACGCAAAGTGGGACATGAAAAAATCGCGCGATTTTTGTAACAACGCAGCGCTGTCATTGAATGCTGCTTCCGACGAATCGTCAATCAAAGGAGCTTGACCCCAGCCCTTGGAGCCACAACACTCAATCTTCGCGGCAGTCGACCTGGGGTCAAACAGCTTCAAGCTGCAGCTTGCCAGGGTGGTCGACAATCAGATCTACCTGCTCGATTCACTTCGCGAGCCAGTGCGCCTCGGCTCAGGACTCACGGCTGACAAAAAGCTTGATGAACCCTCGCAAGCGCTGGCCTTGGCCTGCCTTAAACGGTTCGGGGAATGCCTTCGCGGATTACCTGCCCATGCCGTGCGTGCCGTAGGCACCAATACCCTGCGCGTCGCGAAAAACGGGGCAGCATTCCTTAAGCAGGCCGAAGCTGCGCTGGGCTTTCCGATCGAGGTGGTGGCCGGGCGCGAAGAAGCGCGCCTCATTTATCTTGGGGTCGCACAAAGTCTGCCGTCCAGCAGTGAGAAACGGCTGGTAGTGGACATAGGCGGGGGCTCGACAGAATTCATTATCGGTAGCGGAATTGTTCCGCAGAAGCTTGAAAGCCTGTACATGGGCTGCGTAAGCTACAGTTTGCGTTATTTTCCTGACGGGAAAATCAGCAAGGGCAATCTGAAGGAGGCCGAATTGGCGGCGCGCAATGAAATTCAGACCATCGCGTCAGAGTTTTCCGCGGATCACTGGCAAGAAGCGGTCGGGTCCTCGGGAACGATCAAGGCCTTAGGCGACATTCTGGAATTGAATGGTTACAGCGAGTCGGGCATCACTGCCGGCGGCCTCGAAAAATTCCGCTCTTATTTGCTCAAAGCCGGGAACGTTGACCGCCTCGCAATCGAAGGTCTGAGAACAGATCGTGCCCCGGTCATTGCCGGCGGATTTGCCATCCTGTCTGCAGTATTTTCGGAACTTGGGGTGGAACACATGAAGGTCGCGTCAGGCGCGTTGCGACAGGGGATACTTTGCGACCTTCTCGGACGAATTCATCACCAGGACATGCGTGAGGTGGCAGTCCAACAGTTCATGGAGCGTTACAAAGTCGATGCCGCGCAGGCCAAGGCGGTCGAGGCGCTCGCCCAGGAATTTTTACGCCAGCTCATCAAGGACGCCGAGCTTCTGGAGGACGCATCCCGATTCATCCGCTGGTCGAGCAAGTTACACGAGATCGGGATATCGGTCGCGCACAGCGGTTACCACAAGCATTCCGCATATATCATTCAGAACGCCGACATGCCGGGCTTTTCAAAGATGGAGCAGGGCCGAATGGGCCTGCTGGTGCTGGCGCATCGGGGCAAGCTTTCAAAGGTGCGCGGGTTGTTGACCGATGACGCACAATGGCCGCAGATTCTAGCCTTGCGCTTGGCGGCACTTTTTTGCCGCAGCCGCAGAACGCCGTCGCTCAAGCGCATTCAAGTCAAGTCGAGTTCTTCAGGATTTTATCTTTCCATCGATAAGGATTGGCTGAAGCGAAATCCATTGACGGTAATGGCGCTGCTGGATGAAACCAGGGAATGGAAGTCGGTGGGGCTGCAACTCGAGGTTAGTTTCCTCAAGGAGTTGCAGGACCAGCCGGATTTCGTCATGGCGCAATAGAGCTTTCAGCTGCTTCATCTCCCTATTGAGACAGCTTCAGAGTGTGTCGGGCGAGATTACGGCTCGAACCAGAACTTGCTGTTCGTCATCTGGCCGGCTTGCGAGCCACCAGATTCCCCCTTTCTTTATGCTCCATTCGCTTTCGGCGCCGGACATCAGGAGCGCAACCGTGCGTCCCAGCGTTGGCTGATGGCCCACCACGACCACCGTGCGTCGCGCATCGGGCCACCCGGCTGCGGCTAGCAGAGATTTTGGCGAGGCTCCAGTGCCGATCTCCTTCAAGGTAACAAAATTTGCATCAAGCGCTTGTGCTGTCTGTTGCGCACGCTGCGCCGGGCTTACTATCAAGCGAAAATCATCCGGCAGCTGCGACTTGAGCCATTTAGCCATTTTCTTAGCCTGTTTTGCGCCTTTGCCCGTGAGAGCCCGGGCATCATCAGGCACTCCGTCCTCCGCGTCCGCATGACGCCACAAAATCAGATCCATTGCGTCTCCTTCCAGCGGCAGTCTATTTCCAAAAAACTTGTTGCTCCTTGAAGTCACCCCAATTCTTATTTAGCTCGCTAAGTTGCTGTGCTCGCATTGCAGCTAACCAGCCTTGGGCGCGATTTACCGCGTCACGCAAACCGCTGCGTCCGTCCGCCATCTCGCCCAGCAAGCGTTCCTGAATATCCAAGTCATTTAGTATGCCCAGACACTGCTGCAGTGCCGAAAGCGCCCGCAAATAACGCTTGGTTCGCTTGCGCGGGTAAAGTCCGGAAAAAAACTCGCAGGCGTAGCGTTGCTTTTTCACCGCGATGCGGAGCGCGTGACGCTCCTCGCTGGAGAGCGTTTCCAGATTCTTGCCGCGCTTTTTAAGCCTGCGGTGGTATCGATCAAAAACCGCGGGCGCGAAATCCGCTAATGGCTGCACCAACTGTTGCAGGCGCACCTGATCCGGCCGTTCATGCCAGCGTTCGCCGCTCACCCACGCGCACAGTGCGAGCATGAACGCCCCATAGTGCTCGGCGGCAACGGCGTTACGCGCCACGCGATTTTTGGCGCCCCGCCTGAGGGCAGCTATGCGCCGCATTTCAATCCACTGACTGCGGTCCGGCAATGCCCGCTCCAGGGACGGAAAAAATTCAGTTACAAATACGTCCCAGTCCCGGGCCGGGCCGAGCGCGCTTCTGAGCGTCTTCAGTTCAGTCTCGATTGGCGCCAGGGCGTTATCGGCAAGCGCTTTCTCGAACACGCCCAAAGCGGAGTGCAGGCGGCGCAACGCGACACGCATTTGGTGCAGATATTCCGGGTCGGCGCCAAGCAGCATTCCACTCTCGTTGCCCTGCAGATGATGAATGCAGTTCCAAAGCGTGCGTTTGAAGGTCTCGTTTACACTGATCTCAGGACTGATGTCCAGCGCGCTGGCCTTGACTACCGGTAGGGGTTTATGCAAATAGAGAAAATAGCCCCGCTCGGCCTTGCTCGCGCTTTCCAATCGAAGTGGAATGGTCTTCTGCAGCTCGACGGCAAAGTCATAAAGGGCGGCCGCTGAACCCAATTTCAGCTCAAGCTCGACTTCGGTGAAAGCTTGCATGGCGTCCCCAGTGCTGATTTTTCCCCGGTCCAGGCACAAATCCAATTTCTCGCCCGCTGTCAACTGAAGCGGAAAAACAATTCTGCTGAATGCAGTGGTGAACACCGGCTTCAGCCTTTGGCGCAGCTTCTGGAAACCAGCTATTTCGTCGAGCCCCTGCTCACGCAAGCGGACCCAGTCGATCTCAGGCCGGGTGATTGGCGACTCCCACTCAGTGCGCTGATGCAACCCTCCCACTGCCACGCCATTGCCTTTAACAGTCTGAATCCATTTGGAACCGCTGTTTCGCAGCCGCAAGGTGAGGCCCTTGCGCCACAGGTTCAACTCCGGCGTATCGTAATAATGGCTCAGCAGTTTTTGTTTGACCGGAGGCGCGCTGGCCAACGCTTGCAGCAAGGGGTGGCGCTGCAGACGCGAGTAATGCTCGGGCAAAAAAGACAGCTTCAGCTCGATTTCTCTCGCAGCCCGGTTCACTGCACCCCCATTTTCGCACGATCTATTTTGCGGATTTCGCCGCCACCTGCGACAGCAAAACCTGCTGGGCGCTGTAGAGTTTCGCGCGCCTTGGTGTCTTGCGACGGTAGCGGCCGGAGGCATCCATTTCCCACGCCTGACAGTTATCCTTGAGGTAAGGCTTGAGCCCTTCGGCAATCACCCGCTTTTTTAGTTTGGAATCAAGCACGGGAAAACAGATCTCGATGCGCCTAAAGAAATTACGTTCCATCCAGTCGGCACTGCCCAGGTAGATATCATGAACTCCGCCGTTAAGAAAATAAAAAATGCGCGAGTGCTCGAGAAAGCGCCCGATTACGGAACGCACGCGGATGTTCTCCGAAAGGCCGGGGATGCCCGGGCGCAGGGCGCATACCCCGCGCACGATGAGATCGATTTTTACACCCGCCCGAGAAGCATTATAAAGCGCCTCGATGATTTCCGGCTCGAGAAGCGCATTCATCTTGGCGATAATCGCCGCAGGTTTGCCAGCCTCGGCGATCTTGATCTCATTTCGTATAGCCTTCAGCGTCTGATCGTGCAAGGTAAAAGGCGATTGCCAAATATAGGCGAGCCTTCCGGCCTTGCCTAAGCCGGTAAGCTGTATGAATAGTTCGTTGACATCGGAACAGATCTGTTCATTGCAGGTAAACAACCCGAAATCGGTGTAGAGCTTGGCGGTATTAGGATGATAATTTCCCGTACCAAGGTGAACATAGCGACGCAGCCGGCCTTCTTCGCGCCTCACCACCAGCGCCATCTTGGCATGGGTCTTGTGTCCCACCACGCCGTACACGACATGGGCACCCACCTCTTCGAGGCGCGCTGCCCAGTTAATGTTGGCCTCCTCGTCAAAACGCGCCAATAACTCGACGACCACCGTCACCTCCTTGCCGCGTTCGGCTGCGGTAACGAGGGCTTCCATCAATGCTGAATCGGCGCCGGTGCGATACACAGTCAGCTTTATGGCAACCACATCGGGATCCACCGCCGCCTGCTGGAAGAATTTGATCACCGGCTGGAACGACTGGAACGGGTGGTGCAGCAAAATGTCGCCCTTGCGCACGGCCTCAAAGGTGTCCCTCTGTTTGATCAGCGCCGTCGGCAACCCGGGTGTAAAGGAGGGAAATTTGAGATCCGGGCGATCGACGCGATCCGGAACCTGAATGAGCCGCACCAGGTTTACCGGCCCGTTGACCCGGTACAGGTCGTCTTCACCCAGGCTGAACTGTTGCAACAGGAAATCGGTCATCTCCTTGGGGCAGCTGTCCGCCACCTCGAGCCGCACCGCGTCACCGTAATGACGATGCGGAAGTTCGCCTTGGAGCGCGGTGCGCAGGTTTTTGACTTCTTCCTCTTCCACGAATAACTCACTGTTGCGGGTGACGCGGAATTGGTAGCAGCCCAGCACATTCATACCGGCAAACAGTTCGCCCACGTGAGCATGCAAGATGGACGATAGAAAGACAAAGCCGTAATCGCAACCGGCCACGTCTCTCGGCATTTGTATGAAGCGTGGCAGAATGCGCGGGGCCTGTACCATGGCGACCCCAGAATTGCGCCCGAAGGCGTCCCGACCTTGTAGTTCCACCGCAAAGTTTAGGCTCTTGTTGAGCATGCGGGGGAAGGGATGCGAAGGATCCAAGCCGATAGGGGTCAGCACCGGCATCATTTCCCGGAAAAAAAAGGTTTTCACCCACTCGCGTTGCGCGTCATTCCACTGGGTACGCCTGAGGAACCGGATGCCGTGAGCCGAAAGCTGTGGCACGATTTCCTCGTAGAAAAGATCATATTGCCGTCCGACCAGTTCACGCACCTCTTCCGCAACGCGCTTTAAGACCTGCCGCGCCGATAAACCATTTGTACCGGCACCTCCGCTTTCGTTTTCAATCTGCTCCTTCAGCCCGGCGACCCGGATTTCGAAAAATTCGTCGAGATTACTGCTTACGATGCATATGAATTTAAGCCGCTCGAGAAGGGGAACTGTCGGATCCTCCGCCTGCGCCAATACGCGGCGGTTGAATTCAAGCTGGCCAAGCTCGCGATTTAAATGACTCTCCGCAGAAAGGCCATTGGCGGGCGAGGTTGTCTTAATCTCCGGCTCAGCGTGTCCGCCGACAACGTAACTTTCTGTGGAAAGACGATTCATGAGCAAACCTGTCATAACATCCTGCACCGCGCCGCTGCCGTTAACATTGTACCGAGCGGCAGCGAAATTTCAGAGCAGTTCAAAAACAGTGGCGGGGCGCCGTGCTTGAAGCCTGGAAAAGCTGCGGATTCAAAAAATCCGCTGCTGCGAAACACTTGTTGACCACTGGGTCGGAAACTCCGTCCGGGCGTCAGGGCATTTGTCCCTGCGCCAAAAAAATATGCGTCTCTAACTTAATCCACTTTGTTTGTGTACCGGGGTGTCGGCGAGACTAAACCTTTTTTCGCCGTCCGGATGTCTAGGCCACCTTATCGAGACATGCAAAAAATTCGCTTCATTGATGCTCTGGTTAACGAGTAACAGCAGATAATTTGCTATTTTTCGAATTTTTTTTATTTTAACACACAGCCGAGCAAAGTTCCATTTTGGCTTTTTGAACATTTCCGTAGCGTACGGTTGCTGGATGACGATTAAAACATTGGGACTACCGTCAAGCCGATTTCGTTTCACTAAATTAGACTGCCAAAAGAAAATGCTTAGTGGAAAAATGGCAAGAAACGGCAGGCATCAAGCGCTCAGGCTTCTTGGACGCATAACGGCGAGGCTCTGGCTAGGCTCAAGCCCTTACCGGCTTTTGCCGGAAGCAAGTATTCACACCTCCTGCGGCATTCCCGCTCGGTGCACTTCCCGATGGTCCCCAAATGAATCGTGTATAATTATCTTTAGAAGCGCTTTTCAAGTCTGGGGTAATCTTGTGTTTTTTGAAGCACATACCACGGGTATGCAAATCCCCAGTTTGCGTATACCCTTACGGCCGTGCGGCTATATAAACTGATCAAAACTGTGCGCGCTAGCAGTTATCTTCTCGTCTGTAAATTCATTTGATGAGGTCTGTTTGGAATCGCAGCCTCGCAGCGCTGGGGATCATCCTGACGATTTCTATTCTCAGCGGTCTGCTGCTTGGACTGATGGCGGCGCTTATCACACTCGTCATCGTCACTTTGTTTTTGGTGCTCTATCACACCCGCCAACTCGACCATTTGCAGCGCTGGTCGGTCAGCGAGACTGAGAAACCGGTGCCGCTGGGTAGCTGGGTGTGGGAGCAGGTATTTGCGAACCTACACCGGCGCGTGCGCGCGCACAAAGAGGCGGAAGAGAATCTTACTACCACCCTGACGCGGATGCGAGAAGCCGCTGAGGCAATGCCCGACGGGATGGTAATTCTTACCGGGGACGACCGTATCGAATGGTTTAACTGGCACGCGACGAGCTATCTGGGGCTAAACCCGGTGCATGATATCGGCAAACCTCTCGCCAACCTGGTTCGCCAACCCGAAATCAGCGAGTTCGTCGCTCATGGCAATTTCGGTGAACCGCTGGTTGTCAAACCAGCGCGCGACCCGCGGCACACTCTAGCACTGCAAATCATACCTTATGGCGCCAAGCAGAAGCTTCTCGTTGCGCGCGACATTTCCGAGCTCGAGGAAGTGGAAACCATGCGCCGGGACTTTATCGCGAATGTCTCACATGAATTGCGCACCCCGCTTACCGTGCTGTGCGGTTTCCTGGAAACTCTGGAAAGCTTGCCGCCCGATGATCCCGAAGCACCACGCTATCTCAAGCTCATGAAAACTCAGGCAGACAGCATGCAGCGTCTGGTCAATGACCTGTTGACGCTATCGCAGCTTGAAAGCCCACAGAATCCGCTAAAGGAAGCGGCGATCGACATTGCTGCGCTTGCGCGGAGCACGTATGAAAACGCACTGGGATTGAGCGCCGGATCGCAGCAGATCAATTTGCAAATCGATTCCGCAACCAAAATCCTAGGCAGCGAAACCGAGCTTGCCAGCGCATTTGGTAATTTGGCAAGCAACGCAGTCCGGTATACGCCACGCGGGGGCAATATTACACTAAGCTGGCACAACACCGGGGACCAAGCCGTATTCGAAGTAAGCGACACAGGCATCGGCATTGCGCCCGAACATATTCCGCGCATCACTGAACGTTTTTACCGCGTTGACCGCGGCCGATCGCGCGACTCTGGCGGCACCGGGCTCGGCCTCGCCATCGTCAAGCACGTGGTGCTGCGGCACCAGGCGGAACTTTCCATCAACAGCACACCCGGCAAAGGAAGCAGCTTTGCTATTCGCTTTCCAGCAGTACGTTGCTTGTCCTAACCGTCTGCATTAACCGGTTTTTCTAGCATAGGCGCAAGCACCGCGCTTTTCTTCAGAAATTCCGGCCACAGCAGCCGATTTGGTCTTGTTGCGCTGACAGAATTCAGTCTACGCCAAATTAAATTTGGTCGCAGTGCAGACGGCTGATGCCAACTCTTCATTGCAAACTGTGACAAAAAAATCAAAAAATGTTCATTAAAGTTTCTTATTTTACGATCAGACTGTTTGGCGAATCGAAAAGAAAATCTCTATAGGAAGGTGTGTGTCATGCAACAGCCTGCATACGACTTCGATACTTCCGTTGCCGCGGAAGGTTTCAGACAGGCGCAAATGGCGAACGAATATCGACTCAGCCAATTACATCGCGACGCTTGGCTCAAGCAGTTTTTATGCCGTGCCAGGAAGGTTTTCGGCTTGCCGGTCCAGCAAAAATACCCCGCCAGCGAATTTGCGCGAGAGCTGGAGCAGCTGGGCTATTTTGGGTTTGCACACTACGTGCGCAATTACTCGATCTGCGAACCTGACCCGCGTCCACTCTCGGAAATTTAATGTTGTATTGCAGGCCAAAGTTGCTCTTCTGCCTTGCTCAGCGCTGCGCTTCAACTTTCCTTCAAGCACCGGCGTTACAAAGCGAAAGAAATGAAATGGGCAGCGTATCAACTACATGGCGAGTGAATATTCTGCACGGGAGAGGCAAGGGTTTCACCGAGCCGTCATTTGCCGTGGGTTATGTGAACTTGTGCCCGGCCTAAGCTTCGGTAAAGTTGAATCCGCCGCGTGACCGGCCACCAGTCATAGAGAAAAATTTCCAGCGGACGCCACATCGCCACCCAACCGCCGATCGTCAGGCTTTCGCGCACAATGCTGAGAAAGGTGCCGGTCGTTAATTCCTCAATGGCATTGGCAGCCAGAAGGCACAGCGCGAGAAAGCTGAGCCCGATTACCAGACTTTTTCTTCCCTCGCGCAACAGCCTATGAAGGCCCCTACGCGCAAGTCCGACCTTGTAATCGTAATAATTATGAATGGCCTCGTTGACTAGAGCGTTGGGATCGCCTTCAGTCGGAAGTTGCTCCAAGTGTATAGCGATATGGATCCGGCTTTGGGGCGGGAACTCCAGCGCCCAGCTCTCGATGAATTCCTCTGCCTCGGGATCGAGGTCTTTATGTACAAAGGGCGTCGGGTCCATTGAATTGAACAGCTGGGCCAGGTCATGCAGGTGAAGTTCGACCCGATGAACCGATGGAGCAGTCGTCTTCATGGCGAAAAAGGGTTCAGCGCTAGCG